>CAJCIT010000206.1 GCA_903970405.1 Acidobacteriaceae bacterium
CTGGCCTGCCTACCGGCGGCTTTCTTCTATCCTGAGACCTTCTCGCAAGATCGCCGGCGGCCAAGGGGGTAGGCGACAGCGCCTGACTCTTGCGGTCGCCAGCCCCTTCTCCTCAAAGCGTTTGGACCTAGGTCGAGACTATTTTCGTTGGGGCACACTAGCGGCTCGCGTGGTTGCGGTTGGAAAGCCGCGCGCCGATCATGCCCCCCAACATCGAAAGCAAGGTCCACACGAAAAACATCAGAGCGACGGCGACAATCGTTGGGGCGATGAAGTCAGTGGGGTTTTCCAAGAGCTTGAGGTTCTGGGCCATCTGCGGGGAGTTCTGCATTTGCTGCATCTGTTGCATCTGCAGCAGCAACGAATGGCGAATATCCGGACTGGCGATGGCGGCCGCCAAAAGCACGAAAAAGAGCAGCACCACCAGGAAGCCCCACAGGCAGGTCATGAAGCCCATGCGCGCGCCGCTTCGTGGACTGAGCGCTTCTCCGGAAGCGCGCGTGTAGAGCGTGGCGGCCAGAAAGCCTCCCGCGCAAAAGAGAAGCGGCGCTAACACGCCTGAGGGCACCGCCAGTGTGAGCAGGATGAGAAGGAACAGCGTAACGGCGGCGGCCATAACACTCACGCCAACGGCGGTCTTATTACCGAAGTTGATGACGGCCTCCCGAACTGACGGAAGCGGGGGCGGCAGTTGCGCCGCTACCTCCACTGCAGGCTCGTCTACGATAGGTCCCGATTCATAAAGCGGTCTGCCGCATTTATGGCAAAAGCGAGCGTCCTCGGGGGGATAGGCTCCACATGTACAGCGCAAAGACACGACTCCAGTGTACGGCGAAAATAGCCGGGACGCTCAGTGAACCGTTTTGACGAGGCGTCTAAAAGGCGAAACCGAGGGCGTTTACGGGCAGGTTCGATCTGCCCTTGAGATCGTTCCCGGCTCAGCAACGGCACCCGGAGGCGTTCGCGGCTGGCAGTTGGTTACACGGCTAAGCAAAAGCCCCCGCGACCGTGACATATTAGTCACCGTGGAGTTTCGTCAACTCAAACTTTTTCTCGCCGTCCTCGACACCTCAAGCGTCACTCGGGCAGCCGCCAAGGTCAACCTTACGCCGGGCGCCGTCAGCCTGCAACTTCAGAGCCTGGCGGCCGAATTGCGCACCGACCTCTTTGTCCGCTGCGGACGGTGTCTCGCTCCCACACCCGCCGCGCTTCGCCTTGCCGAGCACGCACGCCCCATGCTGGTCCTCATGCGGCAGATGGAGCAGGAGTTCGAAAACGATCCGGTTGACGGCCGCCCCTTCCATTTGGCGACTGGCGCCACCACGCTTATCCATCGCCTGGGACGGCCGCTCCGCCTGTTGCGCAAACGGTTCCCTGATACAAGCATCGAAATCACGGTGTCGACCACCGAGGACATGGCCGCCGGTCTGCACAGCCGCCGCTTCGATCTGGCCATCGTTTCGCTGCCCTTCTCCGATACGGGCCTGGAATACACCCCGCTCTTCGAGGAGGAGTTGCTGCTATTGAAGCCGGCGGCGCGAAGCGTGAGCGGCTGGCATGTCGGGTCCATCGACGTGGAGGAATTGCAGTCCGCGCCGTTCCTGCTCTACCCTTCGCGCAGCAATATGCGGCGTATGATCGACGCTTTCCTCGCGGAGGCGGGCATCACGCCGCGCATTGTCATGGAGGCGGATGAAACCGAAGCCATCAAGAAACTCGTCGAATCCGGCTTCGGCTATTCCATGCTGCCCGCCTCCGCCTTGCGCACGCAGCCGCGATTTTTTCAGGTTTACCGCATTGCCGGCCGCAAGTTGACGCGCACGCAGGCCCTGGCCACGGCGCGCACCGAACACCCCCGCGCGCTCACTGCCGCCATCGCCGAATTTCTGCGCCAAGCCTTGGCCGGCAACCAGAGCGCCGATCCCGCGCAAGCCCAGCGCGCGTGAGGTGGGAGTGGACGCATTGCGTACCGCGAGCGCCGTCGTTGTCAGCCCTTTGTCGCGTAAATCAGCGATCCACTCAACAATCGGTTTAGAACAGCTCAACGATCAGTCCACAGAAAAACTAAATATATTGTTTAGTAATTCTCGTTTGACGATTTGACGCCTGCCGCCCTAGAGTTACCACAAAGCAGTCAGGGTTTCTTTTGGCCTTCGGGCTCTCAGTTATGAATGTTTCCGATCTGAACCTCACCGGTGGAGTTGCCTCTGTTAGCGGTAGCGCTTCCGGCTGGGGCCGCCTAGTCGCGCCCGCGCAGGCCTTCGCTGTCCCCGATTGCGCCGACGCCGCCAATGCCTTGCTCTGTGCCAGCTTCAAGACTCAGTCGTTCTTAAGGAAGATCAACATGAAAGCAACGTGTTCTCAAAGGCGCCTCGCAGATCGACTCGCGCCCGCAATATTCTCTCTTGTCCTTGTTCTGTTTTCCGGTCTCGCGCCGGCCGGCCGCAGCCAGTCTGTGTCGGTGGCGGAAATCAGCGGTACGGTAACCGATAGCACAGGCGCCGCCATTGTGAATGCCCAGGTTTCAGCCACCGAAACCGACAAGAACCTTGTGCATACCACTGTAACCGGGCCCACAGGGACTTACACGCTGGCAAATCTGCCAGTGGGGCCCTACACGCTGGAAGTGAAGAGCGCGGGATTCAAGGACTACCTTGAGTCCGGCATCGTTTTGGTTGTCAACAACAACATTCAATTGAATGTCACGCTCCAGGTGGGCTCCTCGCTGGAACGCGTCGAGGTGAGCGCCACCGCCAGTATGGTGGAAACCAAGGAGACCTCAGTGGCCTCCGTCATCGATGAGAAGCGGATCAATGAACTGCCGTTGAATAACCGCCAGGCCACCCAATTAATCATCACCCTGGGCGCGGCGGTCTATGGGGACAGCGGCGACACGGGGAGCAAGACGTTCTGGAATGCGACGCGCATTTCCGTGGCCGGCGGGCAAGGAAACGGCACCGCCTATCTGTTGGACGGCGCCGACGCCACCGACGCCATGTCGAACGTGAACATGCCATTTCCCTTCCCCGACGCGCTGCAGGAGTTCAGCGTTGAGACCAGCGCCGTCTCGTCGCAGTTCGGCACCCATCCCGGCGCAACCGTGAACGTGGTCACGAAGTCGGGCTCCAATGGCTTCCATGGCGATCTGTTCGAATACATCCGCAACGGCGACCTTGACGCCCGCAATTTCTTCGCGGCCAAGCCCGACACCTTGAAGCGGAATCAATTCGGCGGCACGGCGGGCGGAAAAATCATCGCCGACCGGCTCTTCTTTTTCGGCGGGTATCAGGGCACGCGCAACCGGTCTAACCCTCCGCAACTGATCACGCATATACCCACGGCCGCCATGCTCGACGGAGACTTCAGCACTATCGCGTCGGCGGCATGCCAATCGAACGGTAAGGCGGTTGCGCTTAAGAATCCCAGCGGCGGTCTGTTCCCCAATGACCAGGTTCCGGTGTCGTTATTGAGCCCGGTGGCGTTAGCGCTGGCCTCCAAATATCTGCCGGTTTCGTCGGCTAACCAATGCGGCCAGGTCACTTTCGGAATCCCGGCCACCGGCGACGAAAATGAGTATATCGGGCGCATGGATTATGTGATTAACTCCAAGCACTCATTGTACGGGCGGTACTTCATCGATGACTGGCAGAATCCCCCTGTTTTCAACAACGACAATATCCTGACCACCACCTCCCCGGGGAACTATGAGCGCGCCCAGTCCGCCACCATCGGAGACACATACACTTTCAGCCCGTCCATCGTGAATTCGTTTCACGCTGGATTTAACCGCATCAGAGACAACCGCGGACCGACGGATACGCCCATCAACTGGACTGACCTTGGATCGAATATGTACAGCGCGGTACCGAACTTTCTGCTGATTTCCAGCATGACCGGCGGCTTTACCACTTATTGCGGAACTTGTGCCCCGGGCCATTTCAATGTGACCAGTTACCAACTCGCGGACGACTTAAACGTCATCCGGGGACGGCATCAGATGGCTTTCGGTTTCAATCTGATTAGAATTCAGAACAATACGATTTCGGGCTTCGATGAAAATGGAGCGCCCGCGTTTAACGGTTCCTTCACCGGACTTGGCTTGGGCGATTTCCTGCTGGGAGACATGAGCGATTTCCAACAAACTAACGCGACACCTGACAACCTGCGGCAATGGGTGATGAGTTTTTATGGCCAGGATAGCTTTAAAATCTCTCCAAACTTCACCTTAAATTTCGGGCTGCGCTGGGAGCCGACATTTGCCGACCCCGATAAGTACAAGCGGGGGGATTCGTTCAGCGAGTCCGCATTCTTGGCGGGCCAGGTGAGCACCGTACATCCAACCGCCCCTCCGGGATTATTCTTCCCCGGCGATCCAGGAATTCCGCCCGCAAACTGGAACGGCCACCTGGCCAACTTCGCTCCGCGGTTGGGACTGGTGTGGAATCCGCACGGCGATGGCCGCGACACGCTACGTGTGGGCGGCGGCATCCTTTATGACTCCACCGAAACCTGGTTCAACGAGCGCGAAACAACGAATCCGCCCTATGGGAACGATATCGACGTCGGCTCCACCGGCACGTTGAGCAATCCATGGGCCGGTTACCCGGGCGGAAATCCGTTTCCGCAGAACGGAAACCTGTTTTTCCCGAAGTTCGGCACCTATATCAACATGCCGATCAATCCCAAACCGACCTACGTGGCCCAATGGAATGCTACGTATCAAAGGCAGTTGCCTGCGAACTGGCTCTTATCGGTGAGTTACCTGGGCAACGAAACCACGCACCTTTGGATCGCAGAAGAGCGCGACCCAGCGGAATTCCTAGGTCTGGGCGCGTGCGTCATCACCGGCGTCAGCTACAGCACCTGCTCAAGCACCAAGAACACCAACCAACGCCGCCTGCTGTACCTGACAAACCCCGCGGCGGGTATCTACTACGCGAGCATCGACACAATGGATGACGGAGCTGTGGCCCATTACGAAGCCCTGCTGGCGTCGGTAACCCATCGCTTCAGCCAGCACTTCACGGCGGTTGCCAACTACACAAACTCGGTCTGTTTGTCCGACTATGACTTTGGCGCTGCCCTTGCCGGTTCTACGAACTCGCGCCCGTTCGATCGCCACGCCGATTGGGGCCCCTGCATATCGTCGACGCGCAATAACTTCAACCTATCGGGGGTAGTGGAGAGTGCGTGGATGGGCGCCAATGTCTGGGGCCGGATACTGAATAATTGGGAGTTATCACCGCTCATTCACGCTTCCAGCGGACAGCCCCTGAACGTCACCACGGGCACTGACAACTCCCTGACGGGTCTTGGTAATGACCGTCCCAACCTGGTCATGTCCAATGCCTACGCCACCAATTCGGGCTGTAAAACGGCCCCCTGCGTTCAGTGGCTCAATCCGGCGGCGTTTACGCCGAACCCGCTTGGCACTTACGGCGACTTAGGACGAAATGCACTGATCGGGCCCGGATTCTTCGGTTTCGATCTCTCACTAAGCCGGACATTCAAAATCAAAGAGCGGTTCGGGCTTCAGGCGCGGGCAGACGCTTTCAATATCCTGAACCATACCAACTTCGTTGGGAACATCGTTCCAGCCGGTCAACCGGCTGGGGCCACTTACGGGACCTTATCCCAGGGCCTCAACGCATCAACCTTCGGCCAAATCACCGGAGCGTTCGATCCACGCATTCTGCAGTTCGCCCTGAAGCTGACTTTCTGACAAGCCGAAGTGTCTCGGGAGGGCAGGCAGCCTGGCTGCCTGCCTGCGGCCGATTGGCAATCGGCACCCATGGGCATTGCCTGACGTAATCGCCGACGCCAGCGCCGCGACCGTTCAGGGAACGATCGGTAGCTGGTCCTGGTGTTCGCAGTTCGGTCGATTCCCCGCTTGAGCCGCGCGTAAATGTAAGCAGTGCGGCGCTAGCACAGCCACTTTCCGAGGGAGCGACCGGCCGGCACGATAGCACCAACACCGCAGTCTCTTCCTGAGACCGCCGCAGCGAGGCCCTGCGCGTTAACCCGCTTGCGCACTCGCGCGGTTGCTCAGAAAACACTGGCGTTGAGCGCATGCCTTCGCTACGTCCTCTCCTTCCGGCGCTGCCGAGGCGGTCGTTGGACCGAGTTTTCGTCGTTTGGGTGTGAGCGCTCGGCGCCTCATGCGAAGGTCAGAAGGGGCGAGCGGGAGTGTCAAAACGCGCCCGCCAACCGGCAGGGCAGAAACGAACGTCTGACAAACCGTTTACGTGCCAAGTCGAACCCGAATTCGAACCGTTTGGGCCATCCTCGCTTGAGCGGACTTTCGCCAATCGAGAGATTGGCTTTCCCAGACGATTTGCTATCCCCAACGCCTATTGGCGAAGATTATCGTTAAGAGTGTGGAGAGCGCGCCGGTGGTGAATCGGAAAACTGGTGGGGAGCCCCGTGAATCTTGAAAGCCAGACGAAGACCCGTCGCCGGCTGGCGCTCCTGTTCGCCGTACCGTTGGCGTTCAGTCTTCTCTTTTTCCTCGCCAGCAACATCGGTGAACGGACGAACGACCGGGTCAGATCCATCCAGAATCTTCAAAGCGCTTTGCTGACTCTGCTATCCCTGGCTCAGGACGCCGAGTCGTCGGCACGGGGCTTCCTGCTCTCCGGTGACGACGGATACCTGGTCCCGTACAACCAGGCGAAATCACGGCTCTCTTCACAAGTCGATTACATCCGCGTCCTGGAGAGGGAATTTCCCAAAGACAAGGACCGGCTCGAATCCGCAATCGACTCCGCAGGCAAAGTCTTCGACGCCGCAGCCCTCACGCTGGCGGCGCTCCAGAACCAGGATTTTTCCAAGGCGCTCAACGTTTTCCAAACCAGAGCGAAGGATATGGATTCCCTGCGTCACACCCGCGACGATCTGCTCTCCTCCCTCGATCGGGACCTCGACGCAGCCATTACGTATCAGCGCAGACTCACTTACTTCACATTTTTCTTCTTCTTAACCGGCTTGGTGGTGATGGTTGGCGTACTGTTCTCCCTCTATAAAGCCCTGGTCACTTATCTCTATAACAGCCAGGCGGCGCGGGCTGAACTGGAGCAGTTGAACGCCGAACTTGAGCGCCGCATTGCCGAACGAACGCTGGATCTCTCGAAGGCGAACGAGGAACTCCAGCAGTTTGCTTACGTGGCCAGTCACGACTTGCAGGAACCCCTGCGGACCATCACCAGTTTCACCCAATTACTCGCCGCCCGCTACCGGGGGCGTCTGGATGACGATGCCGATGAGTTCATCAGCTACATCGTCAGTTCGTCCCTCCGCATGACGGATTTGATCAACGGGCTATTGGCCCTCGTCCGGCTGCGAAAAGTCTCGCTTCCCCGCGGTCCGGTGTCCATGGAGAAGCTGCTCAAGGACGCGGAGAGCAGTCTCCAGGCGGCCATTCGCGAAAACAATGCTCGAATTGAGCACTCGCCCCTTCCCTTCCTCGCCGCCGACCCGACGCAAATCACGCAACTGTTTCTCAACCTGATTGGGAACGCCATCAAGTACCGCCGCGCCGAGGATCCCGTGGTCAAAATCGGCACCCGTCGAGAGCCCGATGAGTGGATTTTTTCCGTCCAGGACAATGGCGAGGGCTTCGAGCAGCAATACGCCGAGCGAATCTTCGGCCTCTTTCAACGCCTGCACGGGCGGGACGTCCAGGGTACCGGCATGGGCCTTTCCATCTCCCGGAAGATCGTTGAGCGCCACGGTGGACGCATGTGGGCCGAATCTCGCGTCGGCGTGGGCGCCACGTTCTTTTTTACCCTCCCCACAACGCTGGAGCCGGGCCGCCATCAGTCAGCCTCGCGGAAGCACTCCTCGTCGCCTGAGAAAGTAACTGGCTAAGTGAGCGCAAAGGTAAGAATCTGCGCTTGCCTTAAGCGCCTACAACCCTACAGAGCCGCGACCGTCAGGGAGCGACCGGTTTGCCGGGCTCCCACTCGCCCTCTTCTGAACCGCGCACCGGGCGATCTGCGAACGTCGGGACCAACCGGTCGCTCCCTGAATGACGGTCGCGGCTCAGAAGCGTGGATGCGTCCGTTTGTCGCCACGATTTCACACTTCTCAGGCTCAGTAAGCGGGTTGCGCTGCGGCTCAGAATGTGTGATTATTCAACTGAGTGAATAATCATGCACCCGGGCCGAGCCCGGGTTTTGTGCTTTTCGCGAATACCCTTCATGGAGGATGACGATGGCCGCGACCCTGTTTCAACCTGCCGCCCACGCCGGAGCAATCAATCTCCGTCACGACCTCGATCTCTCGACAGATCAGTTGGTGCAACTTCTGGATCTGGCGGAGCAAATGAAGCAGAGCCGTGCGCGCTTTGCGTCCGCCCTGAAGGGGCGCTACATCACGCTGCTCTTTGAAAAGCCTTCTCTACGGACGCGGTTTACTTTTGAGCTGGCCATCAAGCAACTTGGCGGCGATTCGGTGTCGCAGATTGGTCCCATCGCTGATCGGGAACCGTTGAAGGATGTAGCCCGCAACCTTGAGCGCTGGACCGATTTGATCGTGGCCCGCGTATTCTCCCAGCAGACCATTGAGGAACTGGCGCTGTGGGCTCGCGTGCCCGTGGTGAATGGGCTGAGCGACCTGTACCACCCCTGCCAGGCGCTCGCTGACATGCTCACTCTGAAGGAGCAATTTGGACGATTGAAGGGCCTCAAGCTTGCCTATGTCGGCGACGGCAATAATGTAGCGCATTCGCTGTTGCTGGATGCAGCTCGCTTGGGCATAAACTGTTCAATCGCTACACCCGCCGGCTACGAGCCGAACGCTGCCATCGTGGCGCAAGCCCGTGAACTCGCCGCGGAGACGCGCGCCGAAATCGAAGTGACCAACGACCCGGAGCAGGCGGTGATGGCCGCTAATGCCATCTACACCGATGTCTGGGCCAGCATGGGTCAGGAGACCGAAGCGTCCGAACGCCGTGAGGTTTTCGCCGGTTTCCAGGTGAATGAATCGCTGATGGCGGCAGCGCGCCAGGATGCTGTATTTATGCACTGCCTCCCGGCCAAACGCGGTCAGGAGACCACCGACGCGGTAATGGAATCGAGCCAATCGGTGGTGTTCGATCAGGCCGAGAATCGGCTTCATGCGCAAAAGGCGCTGTTGCTGATGCTGCTGCAGTAGCTTCGGCGCGCCTTGCTTCCCTAACTAAACGCAGCCATAGGTAACTTAA
>CAJCIT010000207.1 GCA_903970405.1 Acidobacteriaceae bacterium
TGTCCCGCCGCTAGTTGCCGGCGCGCTTCCCACAAAACCATCCCCGTTCCCGCCAGCTTGCCGTCCAGGTAGCTGTCGATCATCGGGCCTGACGAAAGAACGATCGCCGGCATGTTCACCGTGGCCGCGGCCATCAAACAAGCCGGTGTCGTTTTATCGCAGCCCGTGGTCAGCACTACGCCGTCGAAAGGGTAACCGCACATCACTTCCACCAAGCCGAGATACGCCAGGTTGCGGTCGAGCGCCGCCGTCGGACGCCGGCAGCTCTCTTGCATCGGATGAACGGGAAACTCGAAAGGAATGCCGCCGGCGTCGCGGATGCCCTCTTTGACGCGCTCAGCCAGTTGTAAATGGATCCGGTTGCACGGAACCAGATCGCTGCCTGTCTGCGCCAAGCCGATCACAGGCCTGCCCGATTGCAACTCCTGCCGCGATAGCCCGTAATTGTGATAGCGCTCTATATAGACCGCGGTCTCGCCGGGCTCAGTTGGGTCGTTGAACCAGATTTCGCTGCGCAGTCTCTTATGGTCGTCGCTCATGTGTCCCGCAAGGCATCGCTTTCACGCGGGTCTTCAGTCTGAAGCGTCCGCCGTGATCTCGCGTCCCTCGCATGATCCAAGCCTAATGGATGCTCGACGTGCTTCGCACGGGAGCAATCAGAAACCCGGCCATCTCATCGGAGAGATCCTCCACAATAGTGCGGACTTGCCGCTTCTCATCGGCAGTCAACTTTCGTCTCGGAGCGATGCACTCGCCGCAATCGTGTCCCACCGCCGCCAGCGCCTCACGGACCGCCGGAACAAGCGGAAACTGAAAGATCTTGTAGAGCAGAGGATTCAGGCGCGCCTGCAATTCCCTCGCTTCAGTCCATCGCTGCTCCTTGGCCAGTTCAAAGAGCCTTACAAAGGCGCCTGGCAGCAGGTTATAGAACGTGCCGATGCCACCCATCGCGCCCATGAAGAGACCGGCCGCCAGCACCTCGTCTCGGCCGTTGAACATGATCATGCCCCTGGCTCGCAGCAGCGAAAGAAGGTAGAGGTTGAAGTCAGTGAACTTGAAGCCCACCACCCCGCGTATCCCGGCAAGTTGCAATGCCCGGTCAGGCGTGAGTTGCGGGCAGGAGTCCGGGTGGTGATAGAGCAGCACCGGCAGCGGAGATTCCGCCGCCAGCGCTTCATAGAACTCATGAATTTCCGCAAATTCATACAGTCCCAAGGGAGGCAGACTCGATACGGCGTGCGCTCCCGCGTTCCCGGCATGCCGCGCCAGCGCGATGGCGTCGGCAGTGCTGGCCGCGCCCACGTGAACCACCACCAACTTGCCCGGCGGTGAGAACTGTAGCGCCGCTTCCAGCACCGCCTTGCGCTGAGCAAGGCTCTGTTGCATTCCTTCACCGGTTTGGCCGCAGACGTAGAGACCGTGAACTCCTGCCGTATAGAGGCCGCCGATCAAGCGTTCAAAAGCCGCCGGCAGGAAAACGCCGTCCGCGGATAAAGGCGTCACAATAGCCGGAAGGATACCTGTAAGGTCCATGGTTAAGGAGAGATGACGAGTCTTGCTTGACCCGAATTAACATATCACTTCGCCGTCCCCTGTTTATCGATCAGCACTGTGTTTTCAAGCGTAAAATTCCTCGTTCCCGTCTTATCCACGAACGTGAATGCCGCTGCTCCATAAGTGTCCGGGCGCTTTCCCTCCGAAAAACTCGCGCGGCTTTGAATGGTTCCATGCGCGCCCACAATGTGCCGGTACAACCATTCCTCATAGGGCGCTTTGATCCGGTCGCTGCCGGCAGGATGTGAATCGATCTCATCCGGTGGCCCGTACTGGATGTAAATGCGCCCGCGGTCCGTCTGCCATCCGGGCTTGCTGGCCGTCCAGCGCTGGTTCGCGTACGCCATTCGCCGGTAATGTTCTTCCTTGTATTCGTTCTCAGGTGTCCCCGGCGTCGGGTCGCGTCTCTCCCAGAACTGTTCAATGAAGTGTTGGCGCTCATCGCCGGTCGTGAGGCTTTCGAATGCGGCCTTCTCAGCCGGCTGAATGATGTAGACCACGTCCTCATTCAGCCACTTCGCCGTCGCGGACGGTGTTACCGTGCTCTCAGGCTTCGCGTTTGCTTGCGGTTCGCCTTGAACCGTCTCCGCCTGAGCCCACGCGCCCTTTCGCTCGACAAACGTGAAGATAACGTTGTTACCGTTCACATGTCTCCTGCGGCCCGCGTCCACGAAGCCATCCAGATATCGGTATCTCCATTGTTCGAACGGTGCTTTCACCTTGTTATCGCTGTGAGGATGCGAGTCAATCTCATCCGGAGGCCCGAATTGGATATAGATACGCCCGCGGTCAGTTTGCCACCCCGGCTTGTTTTCGCGCCAATGCTGGTTGGCGTAGGCGATCCGCCGGTAGTGCTCCTTCTTGAATGCGTTCTCCGCCGCGCCCGGCATCGGATTGCGCCGCTCCCAGAACTGCGCTACGAACTGCTGCCGGGTCTCGTCGGTCTTCAACGCTTCGAACGCGGCCTTCTCTTGAGGCGTAATGATGTAGACCACGTCCTCATTCAGCCACTTCGTCCACGTTCCGCCGTCTTGTTTTGCGCCTCCCTGCCATGCCGCCGGCGCCATTGCCGCCGCCGCCATCAGAACCAGCGCCACCGCGGCCGGCGCCCACAGGCCGCTGGGGCCTTTCGGGTACAGCAATCGTTCAATCCGTCTCATGAGGCTTCCTCCCGACGCGGCCAGCGCCGGCTCGCGGCTCGGCCACGCACGCTCTACACGTGTCAGTTCCAGCGCGGTCAATGCCTCGGCATAGCTATGCGCATCGCCGTGCAGCGCCACCACCGCGTCGTCGCAGCAGTTTTCTCGTTCCGTGCGAATCACCCGCGAAATCCACCACGCGGCGGGATGGTAAAACAACAAACCGTCTACCAACCGCTGCACTGTGTTGATCAGGTAATCGGCCCGGCGGATGTGCGCGAGTTCATGCAGCAGGATGGCCTCTACTTGGCTTGCCGGCAAGCCTGCCAGGAATCCCAGCGGCGCAAGAATCACCGGCTTCAAGTGTCCAACCACCATCGGAGTCTCAGCCAGCGCCGATTCCAGCAGCGCCACCGGCCGCGACACGCGCAACTCCGCCTTGAGCCGCGCCAGTTCCAGTTGCCAGGCGGCGGGCGCGGCGCAGACCCCGCGGCGGCGCAGCCCGGATAACCGCAGCCAGCCCATCGCCGATTGCAGTGAGAAGAGAAGGACGCCAGCCATCCACAGCGGCGCCAGCCACGGCGCAATCGTTGCCAACAGATCCGCAAAGCTCGAAGGCTCGCCTCCCGCGGCCACCGGCGCCAACGGACCAACCGGCGGAAGATCCAATTGCACCGACTCGCGCAGGCCTGCCGTCTCGGGCCACAGATGCCAAAGCGTCACGGCAAAGCCGGCCAGCAGTGCCGCCAGCGCCACGCACGCCGCCGCATACCGCACGCGCGCCGAACGCACCGCCGCCAGCATCACGGCCAGGGCGGCCGCAATCGCCGCGCCTTCCCAAAGCGAATGCACCAGCGTCCAGCCCAGCGCATCCGCCGCGGGCGTCTTCACCCAATGGTCAACCAGATTCATGATCGGGCTCACTTGGCCTCCTTCGTGTATTCATCCAGCAGCTTGCGCAACTCAGCCAGTTCCGCCTTGCTCGTCTTTTTCGCCGAGAGCGCCCCCACCAATAGCGCCCTGGCCGACCCGCTGAATGCCCTTTCCAGCAGGTGGCCGGCCAGTTGTTGCTGAGTCCACTCGCGTGGACGGGCAGCCCGGTAAACGTGGGCGCGTTGCTCCTCATCGCGGAGTAGCAATCCCTTATCCGCCATGATCTGCATGAATTTAAGGGTGGTGCTGTACTGCGCCTCCCGACGCCGCGCGATCGTCTCATACACCTGGCGCACGGTGGCCGGCCCGGTGCTCCAGAGGACAGTCAATATTTCAAGTTCGGCATCGGTAGGCCGGGGAAGATCCGCTTTGCCACGCATCTAGGAAGATCTTACTAGTAAGACATTCCTATGTCAAGCGTGAAGATTTTGCAGACGATTGCCCGCTGCCTGCTGAAGCGGAGACTGTCAGCCGGTTGGGGGCTATAGTCTCGACAGCTTCGCTTTGTCCAATGCCTAATGGAGGAACCAAAGCACAGAGGAGTAAGCAAGGGGAAGAAACGGGAGAAAATCAATTTTTCGGGGGTCTCAGCAAGTGAGTGCGGCAGCGATGCTTCCGCAGAGGAAGGTTGAATGAATATGGACACTAAGATCCTGGAACAGATCGATCCGAAGGTGCTGGGCGCGCGCCTTCAGGCCGCGCGTCGAAGTGGTGCTGGACTTTATGTTCTGGCCTTCCTCGAAGCATCGCTTTGGCTGGTTCCTCGAACCGGGTTTCGACTACAGCTTCGCGCGCGGGCACGAGCACTCGATTGGGATTAGCGGCGGCTTGCTCATCGTAATCCCACGAAAACGTTAAACTCCTTCGTAATATCAGGATAAGGCGGGAATTGCAGACTACGATCAGTCTTGTACAAAGCGGTATAACAACGAAATGATGTCTGAGCAAGACGACCCCGGCCGCGAAGACGAACATCGCGACGGCTCCCAGCCGCCCGAGCCGAAGCGCCTCTTAGGCTTTGGCGCCGCGATGGGCCTCTATGCCGTGCTGGCATTGCTCTCGTTCCTGACGCTGACTGGAGACTTCCGGACTTTTATGCTGATCGTGCTAGGTGCAATTGCCGTGATGACGTACACGCATCGAATGCGCGAGAAGCTGGGGATCAAGAGACGCTCGCGCTGGGGCCGTTAGAAGGTGGGAGAAAATCTCAAGTTTCTGGGAGTGACTGCGGCAGCGAGGAACTGTGCGTTTACCCGCTTGTTTGGCGGCTCAGAAGAAGGAGCCGATTTCTTCATGGCTTCACGCAGCGGGCACGCGCCCGATATACTGCGCTGGTCACCATGCGCACGCTTATCTGCCTTCCCTTCCTTGCTTTTTTGTTATCCGCGCAAGCGCCGCTCGCCGACCGGCGGAATACCGAAACGCCCAATACGGATACCCACTTCACGATGCCTCACTATGCGAGCGCAGCCGAGTGGGGTGCCCGGCGCTTGGCGCTGAGGCGGCAGATCCTCATGGCCGCCGGCTTGACGCCCAGCCCCGAGCGCACGCCTTTGCATCCCCAAGTCTTCGGCACTATCCCGCATGAGGATTATGCCGTCGAAAAGGTGCTGCTGGAGACGATGCCGCATTACTATCTGGGCGGCAATCTCTACCGGCCGCTGAAGCCTGGGAAGTATCCCGCCATCCTCATACCGCACGGCCATTGGGAGTATGGCCGGTTGGAGAACCAGCCGCTGAATTCCACCCCCCGGGAAGGCGCGAATCTGGCTCGCCAGGGATATGTTGCCCTTGCAATCGACATGGCCGGCTATAACGACACCCTGCAGACGCCGCATGAGTTTGGGGGCGCTCGCGAAGAGCTCTGGAGCTTCACGCCGCTGGGATTGCAACTGTGGAACGCGATCCGGGCGCTGGACTATCTGTTGAGCCGGGACGACGTCGATTCGGCGCGGGTGGGCGTCACAGGAGCCTCGGGCGGCGCTACTCAGACGTTGATGCTCACCGCCGTGGACGATCGGATTACCGCTTCGGCGCCCGTCAACATGGTTTCGGCGTACATGCAGGGAGGCGCGCGCTGTGAGAACGCCCCTGGCCTGCGGGTGGGGACTTCGAACCTTGAGATCGCGGCTATGATGGCGCCGAAGCCGGTGCTGCTGGTGGCTTCGACCGGCGATTGGACCAGCAAGGTGCCGGAGGAAGAACTGCCCGCGATTCGCCAGATCTACGCGCTCTATGGCAAGGCCGAGAATCTGGACGGCTTCTACCAGGAGGCGCCTCACAACTACAACCAGAAGGCGCGCGAAGCCGTTTATCAATTCTTCGCCAAGGTGCTGTTGCACGACCCGAAGTGGAGCGAATACCACGAGAGGAATGTTGCCGTGGAGCGGCTTCAGGACTATTTGGCCCTCATGGGCCGTCCGCTGCCGCCCGAAGCGCTGGATTATGACGGCCTCTTCGCGCAATGGCGCGAACTGGCGCAGCGGCAAGCGCGCGAGTCCGATCCGGCAACGCTGCGTGAGAATCTGCGCGCGGCGGTGGGCGTGGAATGGCCGCTACACGTGAAACACATATCCACGACGAGCGCGGGAATCATCTTGTGGCGGCCGGAAGCGCAGGACCGCGTCCCGGCGCGCGTGGTAGCGGCAAAAGGCGAACCCAAGGGCGTGATTGTTTTCGTTCACCCCGGCGGGATGGAGGCGGCAGCCGAATCGCCCGAGTTTCGACAATTGCCGCCGGATCAGGCCGTCATTCAGATTGACGCCTTCCAAACAGGCTCCGCGCAGGCCGCGCGTGACCGCTCGGCTACGCATTTTCTGACCTTTAACCGTTCTGACGATTCAGCGCGGGTCCAAGACATCTTGACTGCGCTGGCTTTCGCCGCCGAGCAGCATCCAGACTTGCCGCTTGGCTTGGCGGGGGTGGGAAAAGCGGCGCTATGGTGCCAGTTGGCGGCAGCCGTTGCACCGACGCCCGTCAAACTCTACCTGACCCATGGGCTAACCCAGCCGGAAGGTTGGAGCGGCGCCGACGAGCAATTGCTGAAGGATCTGTTCGTTCCAGGGCTGAATCGCGCGGGAGGATGGGAAGCGGTTAAGCGCCTCGCGAGATAAGTGCGGACGCGGACCAAACAGAAAACGCCCGCGCCGCCTTGAAAGGGCGACGCGGGCGTCGATACAAACCACATCTGCAATCCCTTAGATGGGGCTGATGATGTTGGTGGACTTAGAGCCGAAGTAGGCGCCCAGACCAGCGCCGAGACCGATCAGCGCGCCGGCAATCAACAAGGCCTCCGCGTCAGTAAGAGTTTTCCCGCCGCCTGCGCCGGAGGCGGCGTGACCAGGGCAACCCTTCGCTTTCGGATGCTTAGTGCAATCCACCTTATTATTACTATCCTGATCGGACGCGCCAGATTGACCGTCGAACGCCGCGCCGCCGCCCGCGCCAACGGTGCGCAGAAGAACGCCGCTGTTGTTGTACACGTTGAACGGACCCGCAATGGAGGCAATCTGAAGTTCGTCGCCAGAGACGCGAGCCACAAACTGCGTGCCCTTGCCGGAACCCTCAATGCGATAGCCGTTTGCCATCAAGTCGAAAGAACCGCCCAGATTATCCACGCGAGCTACTCCGGACTGTAGGACAACCTTGTCCGTGTAAACCTTAGCCGAAGAATTGATGCCCACACTCACGGTAGATCCGTTTTGCAGGTACACCTGGCTGGTCGCCGACGTGGTCACAAGCGATGCGCCATCCGACACATTTGCAGTTCCCGTCACCGGCGTGTTGTTGAGAGAGAAGCTGCCAATCGCCGAGGCGACGCCAATGACTCCAGTTCCAGCAAAGGAAGGAGCCGTTAACGCGGCAACCAGTAGAAGAGACCGAAGGCTCTGTTTCATTAATAATTCTCCGTAGCTCCAGCCTCCGAGGGCTTTAAGAGCAAGCTTCATCGCTTTCCAATCATAGCGCAAAGCAAGAAAAAATTGAAATTTTTTCGGTCGCGATCGTTGAAAACAAGGGGTTTCTTGTCAGCAACGCGTCTGACATCGTACACACCTATACCCCGCCGTGTAAGAATTTCCACAGAAAGGGAGTATACACTGCGGCGTCTGACAAAAATGACGATTGTCTGACTGCCTTGATGATGTTTTTTCGTCGCAATCGCTCTGCGCGACCCAGTAAGCTGGCATTAGCAAATAAAAGGCGAACAAGATGACTCTCTCATTGCCGCTGGAAGATCCGGAAGCGCAGGAGCCGCCACGCGGCGCCCTGACAACGCTGGGCTGTCAGGCAATGATCGACCGCTTTCAGTCTTGGATGCAACAGGACGAATCCCCCGTTCGCGCGATTCGCGTTCAACCAGCCCGGGAAGCGCAATATGCAGAACTTCCCGAATGGGCGGCCGAATCCTTACGCCATGCGTTGACGGCAAAGAAGATCCGGGAACTCTATACCCATCAGGCCGAAGCGGCAGCCCATGGATTTGCGGGACGCAACGTGGTGGTGGTTACGCCAACGGCCAGCGGCAAGACTCTCTGCTACAACCTGCCCGTTGTGCAAACGATTCTGAACGATCCGTTGGCGCGCGCCTTTTACCTGTTTCCCACCAAGGCGCTGGCGGAGGATCAGCGGCATGAGCTCGATTCGCTGGTTTCGAGTTTGCCCGGCGGAATCGCCTGCCATACATACGACGGCGATACTCCGCAAGACGCGCGGCGCGCGATTCGTGAAAGGGCCAACATTATCCTCACCAATCCCGACATGCTTCACGCCGGCGTGCTGCCTCATCACACGAAGTGGGCCAAAACCTTTGAGAACCTGCGCTATTTCGTCATCGACGAACTGCACTACTACCGCGGCGTGTACGGCAGCCATCTGGCCAACATCGTGAGGCGGATGAAGCGGCTCTGCCAGTTCTACGGTTCGAAGCCTGTCTTCCTCTGCTCTTCCGCGACCATCGCCAATCCGCGGGAACTGGCGGAGGCCATCACCGGTGAACCATTCGAAATCGTGGATCGGAATGGCGCCCCCAGTGGTGAGAAACACTTCGTGTTTTACAATCCGCCAGTCGTGAACCAGCGTCTGGGCATCCGCCGCGGTTACCTGCATGAAAGCCGGCGCATAGCGCTTGAATTCATTCGCCAGCGCCAGCAAACGCTGGTGTTCACCAACAACCGTTTGGCCACTGAGGTTCTGGTGACCTATCTGAAAGACGCCTGCGCCAACCTGCCGTTCTCCCACGAAACCATCCGCGGTTATCGCGGAGGCTATTTGCCGAAGGAGCGCCGTGAGATTGAGCGAAGTCTGCGTGACGGCTCTATTCGGGCGGTGGTGGCGACGAACGCGCTGGAGCTGGGCGTAGACATCGGATCGCTGGACGCGGTGGTGCTGGCCGGCTATCCGGGTTCGGTGGCGTCTACCTGGCAGCGCGCCGGCCGGGCCGGGCGGCGGCAGACGTCATCCATCGCGGTCCTGGTGGCATCCAGCGCGCCGCTGGATCAATACATCGTCGAGCATCCCGAATACTTCTTCGGCCGGTCTCCCGAGGAGGCGCATATCAATCCGGACAATCTCGAGATTCTGCTCAATCACTTGAAATGCGCCGCGTTCGAGCTGCCGGTGAAAGAGGACGAGAAGTTCGGGCCGCACCCGGCGCGCGAACTTTGCAATTTTCTCGAACAGGAGCAGCAAGTGCTGCACCGCTCCGGCGATGCCTGGCACTGGGTGAGCGACAGCTATCCCGCCGACGCCGTCAGCCTGCGCGCCGTCACCAGCGATAACTTCGTCATCGTCGATATCGGCAATGACCATAAAATCATCGGAGAGGTGGACTTCCCCACGGCTCTGACCACGCTGCACGAGAAAGCGATCTATCTTCACGATTCGCGCCAGTATCAAGTGGAAAAGCTGGATTACGACGGGCGCAAAGCCTATGTGCGCGGCGTGGATAGCGACTACTTCACAAACGCCAATATCTATACGCAAGTCAAAGAGCTGGCAACGTTCGATCGTGAGCCGGCGGCGGGCAACAGCGGCAGCGAAGTGCAGGTCTTGGCCGCTCACGGCGAAGTTCGCGTGAAGCGCCAGGTGGTGGGGTTCAAGAAGGTCAAGTTCTATACGCTTGAAAACGTGGGCGCGGGCCAGCTCTCGCTGCCGGAGCAGGAAATGCATACTACCGCCTTCTGGCTGCACTTTCCCGCGGCGTTCCTCAATCAATTTGGCGATTTGCCCCCGGCGGATGTGCAGGGCGCGCTCACGGCGGTGGGCAATCTGTTGCATACCACCGGCACGCTTCTGCTGATGGCTGATGTCCGCGATCTGGGCGTTGCGATAACGGAGGATCTCTTAAACGGGGCTACCTACGAACCGGACCTGTTCCTCTATGACAACTATCCGGGCGGTATCGGCCAGAGCCAGCCGCTGTTTGAAAAGCGAGCCAGAATGCTCAAACAGGCGCTGGAGCTTGTTTCGGCCTGCCCCTGTGAGGCGGGCTGCCCGAGCTGCGCCGGACCGCTGGGCGAGGTGGGTGAACAGGGCAAGAGTGGAGCCGTGCGCATTCTCAGTGCGTTGCTTGGAGTCTCGGCGGACTGACCGGGTTTACCGCTTTGACTCAGGTCCCTGATCGTCTTCAGGGAAAAGCGAGTAGCCCTGAGGCGGAGGGAACAATCCGCGCAGCAAATTCAACCGCCGCCGGATAGATCTGCTCGGCAACTGGCGCGGCCCGGTCTCCACATCGATGTCGCAGCAGATGCCGTGCATATAAAGGGTCAGCGAATCGATAAAGGAATGGCGCGCGTAATTCCAGAAGACGGGTGTGTCCCGCTTCAGATTGCTCTGGCGGCGCACCAGTACTTGCTTCGCTTGCCAGCTTTCATCATCCACTTCGCCATGCACGCCGGCGCTGAGTTCCTCGCGCAATAAGGCACAGAACTTGTCGCGCGCTTCCGCCGGCCACTGGTCACAGACCAAGGCCGACAAGTACCGGTAAAAGCGATAGTGGTACTCGGCCACGTCGGACTCATTCAGTGCAAAGAGGAGAACGGTCTCATTTTCGAAGGTGACGGCCGACGCCCACGACTGGCGGCCATCCGCTGGGCGCGTCTCGACAACGAAATCAGAGAGGCGTTCTGCCGCCGGCGAAGACTTCTTCTTGCGCGAAGCCGCCTTCGGTGTTGAGCGCTCCAGGTACGGCACCAGCAGAATGGAAATCCGCGGTAGCATCGCGGCAATAAGAGGAGGCAGCGCGGCCACCGGCTCTTCCAGATACTCCTTCAGCACTTCTTCGCTCACCGGCACCGAGGCGCAGTAGTAGCTGAACGTGTTGCTGATCGGAATCGCCTCGCCTCGAAACCGCTCTGCAAACTGACCGACACTGACTCGGGAATAACTAGCTTGAACCGGAATTGCTGGGACCGGCTCGCGTTGGGTGGACATCCTAATGACGCCTCGATTCTAGCAAAACGGTGGGGGAACGCAGTGACGCGCGCCCATGGCGCGCTGGTGGGGCCGGCCGCTTCGCGGTCCGCAAGGGACGCGCGGGCAAGCCGCGCTGGCGGTGCGCGGTTGTCGCTGGTATTCAGAGCTTGGACGCGCGAAGAGGCGGGTTGAGCGGCGGCGCTGGCCCGGAAGATGGGCACGGCGCGGCCCGTCGTTGCCCGGCTGGAAAGCGGGCGTTCGCGGCCATCGATGCGGACTCCGGAGCGTCTGGCGGAAGCCACCGGATCGCGGCTGCTCATCGGCATTGACCCCGCCCTGCGAAGCGGTCCGCCGATAAGACCAGCGCGGCTTGCCCGCACGTCCCCACCAGGGCGCGAAAGCGCCCGTCCCCACCGCCGTCGGCGGCATTGCTAGACTAACTGCCGTCGTGCGAATCCTGATCTCGGCGGGCGAGGCCTCTGGCGACATGTACGCCGCGCAGTTGGGCCAAGCGCTTAAATTGCGATGGCCCGAAGCGCAGTTCTTCGGCTGCGCCGGCCCGAAACTCAAGGAGCTCGGCGTCGAAGCGGTGGTGGATTCCTCCAGTCTGGCAGTGGTCGGGCTGGCGGAAGTGGCGGCCCACCTGCCCCGCATTTACGGCGAGTACCGCAACTTGGTCCGCCGCGCTCAAGTAGACCGGCCGGACCTCGCCATCCTCACCGACAGCCCCGACTTCCATCTGCGGTTGGCGCGGCACTTGAAGCACGCGGGCGTGCCGGTTTTTTATTTGGTGGCGCCGCAGGTTTGGGCCTGGCGGCAGGGACGCGTGCGCATCATTCGCGACCGCGTCGATCAGCTGTTTTGTCTCTTTCCGTTTGAGGAGCCGTGGTTTCGGGCGCATGGCGTGGACGCAACGTACATCGGCCACCCGCTGGCCGCCTGTGTGCGTCCGCGCCTCTCAAAGGACGCCTTCCTTCGGGAATGGGGACTCACTCCGGATCGGCCCATTGTGACGATTCTCCCGGGCAGCCGCCTTGGCGAGGCCCGGCGTCACTTGCCCGCCGTTCTGGACGCCGTTGAGCGCCTTCGCAAGAAATTCGCCCTCCACGTGCTTCTCGCTACTCCGCGAAACTTTCAGCCTCGCCATGCGTTTAGTAAGTTTTGGGAACGCATTTCGGCGTTGTCCATCCAAGTAGTGGAAGGCGAGACCTGGGATTGCCTCGCGCACTCAGATCTGGCGCTGGCCGCCAGCGGCACGGTGACCGTGGAGGCAGCCATTCTGGGGACGCCAATGGTGACCTTCTACAAGGTAACTCCTCTGAGCTGGTGGGCTGGCCGGCGGTTAGTCAAAGTGCCGTATCTCTCGATGGTGAATTTGATTGCGAATCGAAAAATCGTGCCTGAACTAATTCAGGATGAGATGACCGGCGAAAATTTGGCCGCCGAAGCCGCCAGGCTCCTCGCGGATCCCGCAGCCGCTGCCCGGATGCGACACGAGTTGGCAGGCGTCCGCGATGCTTTACAGGTGGAAGGCGACCCCATGGAACGGGCCGCCGGACTGGTGGTGGAACACTGGGAAAGCACTGCCGCAAACCCGAACAGGAGACAATCAGGGAATGGTGCGTAGGTTTTTTGGGATAGCGCTTGTTTTGGCACTGGCCGGTAGCCTGCCGGCGCAAGAGAAGAAGCCGCGCCTACAGGTTCAGCATTACGCAATCGTTGCCGATATCAATCCGCATACGCAGTCGATTTCCGCGACGGTCAAAGTCACATTCGTCCCTCTTGAGACCGTGAATGCGGCCATTTTCGAATTGAACAGCGCGCTGACCATATCGAAGGTGGTGGACGACCAGGGGCAGACCATCCCCAACAACCGCGATGCCGAAGCGGGAACCGTGCGGCTGATCCTGCCCAGCGCCCTGAGCAAAGGCCAGACGGCCAGTTACACGTTTAGCTACGATGGCCGGCTGACGGGCGCCGAAGATGGACCCGTTCCCGGAATCAAGTTCGCGGCGCTGAAGCCGGATCGCTCATTTCTGCTGTATCCGGCCCGGTGGTTTCCCGTGGGCGGCTATACCACTGACCGGTATTCAGCGGACCTGCGGATCACCGCGCCGGCCGAATACAAGGTGGTCTCGAGCGGCGATGAGAAGCAGGAACGCGATGGCGATAACATCGTTCACACCTTCGTCTACAAGCAGAACAGCTTCCCGGGCAGCATCGCGCTGGTGAAGGACGAGCCCGAGAAGGTGAGTTCGCAAGGCATCGCCTGCCGTATCTACTTTGCTCCTGACCACAAAGCGATGGCGCAGGCATATGGCGAGGAGACCGGCAAGATCATGTCGTTCTACACGTCGATCTTCGGCCTCGCTCCGCAAGCCAACCTATCCGTTGTCGAGACGGAATCCGGCTCCGTCAATAGCTTTACAGCGCCGGGCATCGTTTTCCTGACCCCGGCCGTCATCACCAAGCAAGTGAACATCCGCGCTTTGAGCAACGCCCTGGCGCAACAGTGGTTCGGCATCCTGACATCGCCCACCACGCGTAACCACATGTGGATTGAGAACGGCGGCGCGCGATACGCCGAGATCCTGTATCTGGAGCATCTGGGCGGCCCCGGCGGCGCCGACAACGACATCAAGAGCACCTACGTGGAAGCCCTTACCGTTCAGGACACGCCGGTGTTGCAGGCGGGGCGGCTGGAGGATTATTCGCCGGAATACTGGGCGCTGACCGCCGCCAAGGGCGCGGCCGTGCTCAACATGCTGCGCGGCGTGGTGGGCGACCAGAACTTCAACAAGGGCTTGCAGGCATTCTTCGACAAATACAGCTTCAAATCCTCCAACACCGAGGACTTTCGGAAGGTAATGGAGGAGGTCTCCGGACAGGATCTGCGCTACTTCTTTCTGCAGTGGCTGGAATCCACCGGAGAGCCCGACTTCAAGCTGGAGTACACCGTATTCCGCACGCTGAAGGGTTTCCGGGTTGTCGGCAAGATCAGCCAGGATCTGGATACGTTCCGGATGCCGGTGGATTTGAAGATCGAAACCGAAGGCAACCCCGAAGAGAAGACGGTGGACGTGACCGGGACGTCGTCTGAATTCACCGTGGACACGTTCGGCAAACCGCGTTCGGTGAGTATCGATCCAAAAGGCCGGCTGCTGCGCTTCGACAAATCGATGCGCGTGCAGGTGGCCATTAAGCGCGGCGAACAGTTCTACGCGCTGGGCGACTTCCCCAGCGCCCTCAAGGAGTACCAGAAAGCGCTGGAAGTGACTCAGAACAGTTCGCTCGCTCACTATCGCATTGGCGAACTGTTCTTCAAGCAAAACAACTATCAGTCGGCCGCGAATGAGTTCCGGTCATGCATCAATGGCAATCTGGAGCCCAAGTGGACCGAGGTTTGGGCGCACGTGAATCTCGGCAAGATTTTCGATGTCACGGGCCAGCGTGACCGTGCCGTGAACGAGTATAAGCAGGCGATCCGCACTCACGACAACACAGCCGGGGCACAGGAAGAGGCGGCGAAATACTCGACGAAGGCGTACGAGCGGGTGCGGAACGACTCGGAGTGAGGGACTGGCGGCCCAAACGGGGCGTGTTCCTGCCCACCAGTCGCTCTCTGAGTCTGAGACTGAGTCTGAGGACGCGCGAAAAATCCTGGAGACAGACAGACGCGCCACGCCGATTGAGCCGCGACCGTCAGGGAGCGACCGCGGTGGTGGTCCTGTTTGGCAACCGGTCGCTCCCTGACGGTCGCGGCTCTGAAGACGATTCAGGTCAGCGGTGCCCATGGGGGCCGATTATCAATCGGCCGCAGCCCAGCCAGCCGCCACACAAACGGTTACTTCTCCAGATAGAAGTTGCCTACGAACAGCGCATCGATGCCGGACGAATAAAAGCTGCGGATGGCATCGCGCGGTGTGCATACCAGGGGATCGCCGAACAGATTGAAGCTCGTGTTGTAGAGCACCGGTACGCCCGTGGCTTTACCTGCCGCCATTAGCAGTGCGTGATAGCGCGGATTCTCTTCCTTCGAAACCGTGTGTACGCGCACCAGATCGTCACCCAGAATGGCCGCTTCAAAGGTCTGGCGATGTTGAGTCCTTACGCGGCCCACGGTAGCCAGAAATCGGGCGTTCGGGCCCACTTCGAAGTACTCTCTGGCTAGCTCGGCGGGCACGGAGGCGGCGAACTTGCGGAACTTTTCGCGCCGCTTGATAAAGACGTTCAGGTTCTCCGTCGAATAGGGATTCAACGGCGAGGCCAGAATGCTGCGGTTGCCCAACGCCCGCGGACCGAACTCCATTCGCCCGTTCATCCACGCCACAATCTTGCTGTCGTTCAGCGCGGCAATGGCAGTCGAGATCAGCTCGCCCTCGGTCATCAAGTAACGGAAGTGCAGCTTGCAGTTCTCCGCCACCTGCTTGATCTGTTCCGATGTGTATTCCGGCCCCAGGCAGAGCGTCTCAAACGGGACGCGCCGCTGCTCACCATAAAAATGGTGCCAGGCATGCAGCGCCGCGCCGAGACAAGTTCCCGCGTTACCCGCGGCGGGCTGTACAAACACGTGCGGAAAATGGCGCTCCAGATGAGCCACCAGCAGCGCGTTTAGGCCAAGGCCTCCGGCCAGGCATAAGCGCTCCGTTTCGCCGGCCATCGCCGTTACCGTCTCATTGACGGTCTGCTGAAGTCCGGCGGCGATGGAAGCCTTCCGATCTTCTGGCACGGGAGCATCGGCCACCAGGCCCAGCCGCTCATAGAACAGGGCGCTGAAGCCGCCGTGCGCCAGATGGCCGGCGTCGAGATACGCGCGGTCGACTTGGGGCCACACCGAACCGCCCCGATGCAGGAGATCGTGAAACAGCGGCGCAGCGGTGGGCTCGCCGAACGTGCTTAACCACTGAACCTTGTGCTCATCGGCGCGGGCTTCGAAGCCCAGCAGTTCGGTGACGCGATTGTATACCTCGCCCAGCGAATCCGGAAAGTAGAGTTCCCGGACCGGTGAAAGATCGTTTCCGGCGGCGCGAAAGACAACACCGGACCGGAAGTCGCCGCCGCGATCGAGGCTGACCACCGTGGCGTCATTGAATCCAGAGAGGTAGTACGCCGACGCGGCATGCGCCACATGATGTTCGGCCACCACCAGTTCCGCCTTGGGAAACCGGGAAAGCAACGCCAGAAGAGCGTCACTCTCATCGCCGCGTGAAAAGGGACGCGCCACGGCAACACAATCGATGTCATCGGGCGAGATCCTGGCAACTTCGAGCACGCTTTGCAAGGCCTCGGCGGGGAAATCGCCGGGACGGTTGTTCCGGGAGACCTTATCCTGCTCCACGGCGGCCACGATCCGGCCATCGGCCAGGAAGCACACAGCAGGATCGCTCAGCAAGCCGCCGAGGCCGATGATGGTTCGTGACACGCGCTAAGCCTTTCCAAAGCGAGCGATGACGCGTTCGCGGCCCACGCAGAGAAAGACGGCAAACGCGCTGGGTCCCACGGATTGCCCGGTCAACGCGGCCCGGCTGGCGTTGATCAGGACACCCGCCTTTACGCCTTTCTCTACCGCCAGTTTTCGCAGCTCGGCTTCGACACTGGCTTCGGTAAATTCCAGATTGGCCGCGATTCGGCCGGCCAGCTCACGCAGCATCTCCCGCGCGCCCGGCGCTTCCAGCTTTTCCAAAGCCTTGGGCTCCATCTCGAAGTCGTCGGCAAAGTAAGCGCGGCCCTTCGTCGGAAAGTCGAGCAGCGTCGTGAACCGCGCGCGGGTCACTTCCACAACATGGGCAAAGTGCTCCTCATCGCCATAAGGCGTAAGTCCGAATTTCGCGAGCGTGGCTCGAACCTGAGGCGTCAGCGTTTCCACCGCAATTGTGCGGAGATGCTGGGAGTTCAACCAAAGCGCTTTGGGATCGATGGGGTCCTCTTCGCTGAAGTTGATCACCGCATTGCTGCGGTTCACGCCCTCAAAGCTGAACGCCGCGGTCAGCTCTTCAATGGTCATCTGCTCGCGATTGTCTTTCGGCGACCACCCGAGCAAACAGAGGAAATTGATATAGCCGATGGCGAGAAAGCCGTTGTCGCGGTACGTGGTGACGCTGACCACCGGGCCGTGTTTACGCTTTGAGAGTTTCGCGCCGTCTGGGGCCACCAGCAGCGGCAGGTGCGCGAACTG
This sequence comes from Acidobacteriaceae bacterium, assembly GCA_903970405.1. Classification (GTDB taxonomy): domain Bacteria; phylum Acidobacteriota; class Terriglobia; order Bryobacterales; family Bryobacteraceae; genus CAJCIT01. Next base: position 17,215 of record CAJCIT010000207.1, read on the forward strand.
GGGCGCCGGCGTTCCCGCTCCTTCGAAAATCAGAACGTGCTTATAAGTGTTCGAAATATGGTCCTGGCCGCGGATGATGTGGCTGATCTTGAGGTCGATATCGTCGGCGCAGGAGGCCAGATGGTAGGTGGGCATGCCGTTGCTGCGGAGCAGCGCGAAGTCCTCAATATCGGCCGCCGATTTGGTCTGGGCGCCGTAGACCAGATCCTGAAACTTCACTTCGCGCGGCGTGTCCCGCGGAACGCGGTATCGGATCACGAACGGTTCGCCGGCTTGGGCGCGGCGGCTGCTCTCCTCGCGGCTCAACGCGCGCATCTCCGGGTGGCACAGCCACGGACCGTCCGATGGCTTCCGGTCTTCGAGCTCAGCCTGCGCCGGGGTGAAATCGCGATAGGCATGGCCTTCTTCCAATAACCGGTACGCCAGTTGGCGGTGCAGATCCAGGCGGTCCGACTGGCGATAGAATTCGTCCCACCCGAGATTCAGCCACTCTAAACCTTCGTAGATCGAATTGAGGGACGCCTCGGTATTCCGCTCAACGTCGGTGTCATCGATTCTGAGCACCATCGTGCCCTTCTGGCGGCGAACATAAAGCCAGTTAAAGATGAAGGTGCGGGCGCTGCCAATGTGCAAATAACCCGTTGGCGACGGGGCGAAACGAGCTCTCACCATGAATGTTCAGTGTACAAGCCGGACCCATGGCGACAAGGGATCGCGTGATTTACTCGTTTGCTTACATTACGCGCACGGTTCAGAAGGGGGCGCGGCGACGGCGTGCCCGGCACAACCTCGAGACAAACTGACACACCCGCGCCCTTCCGAGCCGCGACCGTCAGGGAGCGACCGGTTGGCAGGTTGCCGCGTTCGCAGATCGCCCGCCGCCTTCTGAACCGCGCGCGTGAGCAAGCGGATAAACGCGCAGTTCCTTAGGAGGGAGCGACGGGTTGGCAGGACTGGAATAACACCGCGGTCGCTCCCTGACGGTCGCGGCTCGGAAGGCGTGGCGTAATTCGACGGCCGCGGCTCAGGCGGCGATTCTTCAGGCTTACTAGAGAAAAATCTGAGGGCTTCGGTAAGGACTCCGCAGTCGCATCGCTTCAGATAACTCCTGCCCGCGGACGATAAACACAACAGGATCGATTGCTCCCTAAGGAGGGCTTACCGTGAAAGCCGTTTTTATCGCGACTGTTTTGTTTCTTGCACTTCCGCATGTGGTTCGCACGTCGGAGGCGCCTGGCCAACGTGTGGTGAAGGTTCAAAAAACGAGCCTGACCAAGGATGAGGAGACCCAGCTTGGCGAGCAAGCCGCCGCCCGAGCCGAACGGCATTTCAAGGTGATTGAGGACACCGATGTGGAAGAGTGGCTGAGGGGGGTGGGCGCGAAACTCTCCGCGGTTCCTCAAGCGGGCGCCTATTCGTACCAGTTCAAGCTGGTGCAGGATGACCGAGTGAACGCGGTGGCATTCCCAGGGGGGCTGGTGTACGTCAACACCGGACTTCTCACGGCGGCCGCTAATGAATCGGAAGTAGCGGGCGTGCTGGCGCATGAGATGTCGCACGTCGCGCTCCGGCATGGGGCGGCCAATGAAACCAAGACGAGGCACTTGAAGACGGCATTGCAGGTGGCCGGCATCGCGGCGAGCGTGGCCGGCGTTCCCGTGGCAGGCCCTGCCATCGGCTTGGGAGGCGAAGCGGGCGCCCGCGCCGTGACCAGCAAATATTCGCGAGACTCGGAGCGCGACGCCGACCTCAATGGCGCCCGCATGATGGCGGCGGCCGGCTACAACCCGGAGGCGATCGCGCTGCTGCTGGAAAAGCTCAGCAAATCGGGGGCGTCGACGAAATCGAAACCGTGGGAGCACCTGGGGGCCGATCACCCCGACACCGCGAAGCGCGCTCAATGGATTCGTGAAGACATCCACTTTTATCCCGCGAAGACGTACGACGCCGAGAGCGGCCGCTTCCCGGAAATCCGAACAGCGGTGGGCCAACTGACAGCATCCAGCCGTCAACCCGTGGCCGGGCCCGAAAGCTCCCCGGCCGGAACGAAGACAGCGGGCACGGAGACCGTCGGCTCGCGGTAGACGGTCCCTTGCCGGCGCACCGGCACTCGACAAGCCGGATGACACGCCTCCTCCTTGACATTCCGTCTGCTCAAGCTCACAATACAAGCAGGCGAACAAATGGCGAATACAGCGGCCGCCCTTCTCGGCTCCGATCCAGATTTCTTTCTGGACAGCGTGGTGTGGGATTCCTCGGACTCTCCCTTGTCTGACGATTCCGCGAAGCTGGCGCCGAGAACCCTTGAGGACAAAGTCGGGCGGTCGCTTACTGGCCGCGCCATCCTGCCAGTTCCCGCCTCCACTCTCGTCGAATTTCACGTTCAGGCCAAGTGGGAAGCCCTCCGTGTACCGGCGCTGCCCGTTCTGCCCGCCGGCATTCCACGCGGCAGCATACTCGAACTGATCGGCCGCCGGTCATCGGGTAGGACTGCGGCGTCGCTTCACGTTCTGGCGCAAGCCACGCAACGCGGCGAAGTCTGCGCCGTCATCGATACGAACGGCAATTTTCATCCCGCCTCCGCCGCAAGTGCAGGCATCTGTCTCGACCGCATTGTCTGGGTGCGCTGCGGCGGCAATGTGGAGCATGCCATGCGCTCAACGGATCTGTTGCTCCATGCCGGCGGTTTTGGCGTGGTGATGCTGGATGTTTCCGAGGCCGGTATGCGCATTCTCAATCGCATTCCGCTGTCGTATTGGTTCCGTTTCCAGCGCGCCGTGGAGAATACGCCCACCATCCTGCTGGTCACGACACGCGCCTCGCAGGCACGTTCCTGCGCGGCCAACGCCATCGCCTTCGAATTGAAATCTCACCGTTGGAGCGGCTCAAAAACTTCAGCGGACTTAGCTGCGGCGGGCGAGTCGGTATACGCGAATGGTATCGGTGACTCTCCTCTCTTCCGCCTATTGCAAAGCATCGAAACAACGGCCCGGCCGCAGCGCCCCGCCAACCGGCCCGCGCACACGCTGACCGTGCGCGCAGACGATTGGCTGGGCGGCGAAAACGACCTGCCGGGCAAGGCCGCCGAAGGCGTGTCCGTTGTGCGCGTGTTCAACAGAAACGTGGCATGAGGCGGCGCGAATGTACGCTTGTTTGTCCATCCCCGGCGTGGCCGGCGCCGCGGAAGCCCTCTTTCAATTGGCGCGGCAATTCTCTCCTTCGGTGGAGCGAACCTCTTCCGATACCGTCGTCTTCTCCATCGCACCGCTCCGGCGATTGATGGGGTCGCCGCATCAAATTGCTTATGAGCTATGCCGCCAGGGCGATGAGCGAAAGCTTCGTGCCCAATTGGCCATGGCTTCGAATCCCGATACCGCCGTGCTCCTCGCCCGCCATTACACGGGGGTCACGCTGGTGACGCCGGGCGAAGAGTATCTTAAGCTTGCGCCCATCCCGCTCTCGAGCCTCTTCGCGCACGATCTCCCGGTCGATCCTAAACTTCTCGATGTCCTCAATCGCTGGGGCCTGAAGACCTGTGAAGATCTGGCCGCCATGCCGGAAAAGGGTCTTGCTGAACGGCTGGGCTCAGCAGGCGTTTATCTCCGCAATCTCGCCGGCGGCCGCATCCACCGGCCGTTACGAATCGACGCGGAAGAAGCACCCTACGAACAGCGCGTCGAACTTGAGTATCCTGTTGCCTTACTGGAACCACTGCTGTTTTTATTTGAGCGTGTCCTGACAGGTCTCTGCGGGCGGATGCGTTCCCAATCCCGTGCTGCGCGGCTGATGGATCTTCAACTCGAACTGCAGCCCGGCATTGTTTCCGATGAATCTTCCGCCGCCGCGCCGGAAACGGCCGATGTCGCGCTCAAGAATAACCGCCCGCTGTATCGCTGCATTCTGGAATTCCCGGTGCCGGTGGATCGGGCCGCCATCATGCTTAAACTCCTGCAACTCCACTTGGAGCGCCATCCCGCCGGCGCCCCCACGCTCGCCTTCACGCTTCGACTGGAAGCTGTCGAGCCCCAACGTCTTCAAGGAGGTCTGTTCTTGCCATCCACGCCGCAGCCCGATAAGTTGCACGTCACGCTGAAGCGCATCGAAGGCATGGTAGGACAGGGAAATGCCGGCATGCCCCAACTGCTCGACACTCATCGTCCCGATGCCTTTCAACTCTCAATGGATCTTCAGATCGACTCCACCAAACCAGATCGCTCCAAAACGGCCAAGCGTCCGCCCGCTCCCTACGCCGCGGGCATGCTCAATCTTTCACTCCGCATCTTCCGCCCGGCGCTTCACGCCCGTGTGCGTCTGGCGGGTGCGATGCCGAAACAGGTTGTCGCGCCCGGCGTTCAAGGCGCCGTCTTGGAATCGGCTGGTCCCTGGAAGACCTCCGGCGATTGGTGGACCATTGCGCCCTGGAGCCGTGAAGAGTGGGATGTCGCGCTCGATGACGGCGCGCTTTACCGCATCTATTTGGAGATGCACAGCCGCGAATGGTACGTCCATGCAGCGTACGACTAGGCTCCCGCGCCGCCATGCGTTACTTTGTGGCAGACGGCGATGAATATTTTTCAGCTGCACGCACGCATTCCGATGCGCCCCTGGCAAAGGGCGCTCATGAACTGTTATCATAAATCTCACGAGTGATAACATGATCCGAACTCAAGTCAGCCTGGACAAGACCGAATACGACCTCGCAAAGAAACAGGCTGCGGCACTCGGCATTTCCGTCGCCGAGTTCATTCGCCGCGCCGTTCGCGAACGGCTGCCCGTTAAAGGCGAAGGTCCCTGGATGAAATATGCAGGATTTGTGACAACCGGCGACCCCCACTCCAGCCAGTCGATCGATGACATCGTCTATGGCTCGAAAGACTGACCCGCGCCAACAGCCCACAGCGCCCCGGCGAAAAGCGCCGCTCGAAGCCTACGTCGATACCTCCGCCTTCATAGCGTTTCTGGACAAATCGGACAGCTACCATTTGCCTTTCAAGCGCCTGTTCTCTTCACCTCCGCCCCTTGTCACCAGTTCATTGGTCATTGCGGAGGGCCACGGTTGGTTCCTGCGCCGCTACGATCGGCATCGGGCTGGGGAGTTCCTGGCGTTTCTTGAAACCCTCCCATCCTTTGCCGTGCAAGCCTTCGATGGACCGGAACTGGCGAAGGTGCGTCAACTCCTCAACCGTTTCAGCGATCAAAACCTGACGTTGGCCGATGGCCATGGACTTGTCGTCATGAATGACCGCCGGACTGCCGCTTGCTGGTCAACGGATCGCCACCTTACCCTGACGGGCGTGCCTCTCGCCGTCACGAACTAACCCAACTTTTTTGAGTTTTCCCGGCCCGGCGTTCCGTAGTAACCTGCATGGCTGCTCGCTCGCGTCTCATAACTCTATCCTTCTTGCTGCTGCTCCTCGTCGCGAGCCTCTCCGCCCAGTCGCCGGAATCGGCCCCCGCGGTCCCGCAACCGCCCTCCGTCGACGAGATCATGGCCAAGGTCGCCGAGAACCAAGCTCGATCCCAAAGAGAGCGCGCCGCCTTTGTTTACAAACAGAACATTAAGGTTGTCTCCCGCAGGTCCAACGGCAAGCTCGCTCAAGAAGAGAGCACGGAATATCTGGTGACCCCCACTGAGAAGGAAACCAGGAAGACCGTCGAGACGATGGCCGGCCGCGCCTGGGTAAAGGGCGCCTATCGCAACTACATCAAGATCAAGAGTCCTGTCGAAAAAGACGAGCGTTGGGCCGTCGATCCCAACGATAAGGGCATGAAACTGCACCTTGGCGACATCGACAACTCGATCGTCGATTCCTTTCGCGAAGAGTTGGCGAACGACAAATCGAAGGACGGTCTCGCCTCCGATCTCTTTCCCCTCACCGCCGATGAACAGAAGTCCTACACCTACGAACTCGTCGATACCGAGACCCGCGATGGCCGCGACGTTTACAAAATTCGCTTTCGTCCGAAGGACAAGGGTGACATCGAGTGGGCGGGCGACGCGTTGATTGACATGAAGGAGTATGCGCCGGTCCTGGTCTCGACGAAGCTCTCGCGACACATTCCCTTCGCCGTTCGCGCCTTCCTCGGCACTGATTTACCGGGACTCGGTTTCAGTGTCCACTATCGGCGGGTGGCGGAGAGTGTCTGGTTTCCGGTCAGCTTCGGTACCGAGTTCCATCTCCATGCCGTCTTCTTCATCAATCGCAATCTCACAATGTCGCTCGAAAACAGTGAGTTCAAACGCGCCGCTGCCGAGAGCACGATTCATTACGAAGAGTCTGTTTCGGACTCCCCCACAACGAATGAGACCGTAATTCTTCCTCCCGAGGCCGCCCCATGAGGGCTGCGGCCTCGCGGGCCTGCCCTTTCCTATTCGAGGACGAAGGTCACTGTGTCGTCGGCGCTTTCGGCGCCCTGCTTGACGACAAACTTCACGCTGTAGTTGCCGGAGGGCAGTTGCTCAACCGGAACCTGCGCCACGTATTGAATGCGCCCGTCTTTATCCGGCGGACCCAGCGGGGCCGGGCCGCTGCCAAGCAACTGGCCGTCCTTTGTAAATTCCATGGTGAGTTCAGGCGCGACGCCCTTCTGCTGCTGGTCCAGATACACCACCAGGTAGAACGGCAGCGATTTCGTGTTGGACTTCTTGACCAGGGGCTGCAGCGTGGGCGATACCACTTTCTCGCCCATTAACCAGGGATCGGCAGGCGCCGTGTTCTGGTCTTTGTCCTTCATGGAGCGAATGACGGCGACGCTGGATATGCCCAGCTTTCCGTCCGCGGCGGGAACCAGGAAGCTCCGCTTGTCCGCGCTGATTGACTCGCCCTGCTGATCCATCACGGCAGTGTCCAGGGAGTAGCGGCCAGGGGGCAGGTCGACGCGCTCGGTGTAGATGAAGTGGCTTTGCCCCAGAGCGGCGATCTTGGCGGCAGGCACTTTGAGCGGAATCTCATTGCCGAATTTCTTCACCACCTCGCCGTTGGCGTTCTTGATGACCGCGAGATAGGAAAAACGGCCGTCGAATACTCCCGCCGCCTTATCCTCCGCCAGCTTGAAGCTGCTTAAAGGCGCATCGATGACGATTTCGCCAACACCTTGGCTTTGCGGCCCGCGGAAATGCATCCCTTCGGCGTGATATGTGAAGGACTTAGGCAAGGGGTTGGATTCGAATGCCTTGAGCAGCGGCACCTCATAACCGGAGACAACGTTGCCGTTGGCCGCCATGGAAGGCGGCAAGGCAAAATAGCCCGCTCGCGACTGTACTTTCAGGTCGGCGCGAGCGGTCTTTACTACAACCTTGCGGAACGAACCGTCGTACTTTTGAATGTCAGGCGTGTAGGAGATCTCATAATAAGTCTCGATGTCTTCGTTCAGGCGGCGGAGAGGCGCCTTCAGGTCGTTGGTGTTGGCGATAAGGAAGCCGCCAGTGGAATCGGAAAGCTCGCCCAGGGTCACCTGCGTGTTAGCGCGGCTGCTTTCAAGGGCGGTGTCAAATGCCGTCACCTGGTCGCGCGAGACGGCTGCGTAGCCAGTGGATTGGTCCTGGCGCTTGGAAGAATCGGCCGCTGAGGTCAGCGCCGCGGATGCAGCCCCGTTACCGCCGGCGCCCACCCCTCGCGTGTCAATGGCATAGAAGCTGACGTTCGACCGGTTGGCGATGCTAATCACATTCTTAAAAGGTTCCTCCATGCCCTGCGGAATGCTGAAGCCGGTGGTGAAATAGATGATTGTCTTGCGGCCCGGAAGGCGGTATTGCTCCTTGACGACGTTCAGCAGGGCGTAGATACTGGAACGGCCCCAATCGATCATCGCCATGCCCTGCTGGCCTTGGAGCATCTGCAGCATCATTTGGGCCGTCAGCGCGGCCACCTGCGACGTCATCACGCTGCCAGGGTTAGTGGTCGCGCCGGTTGAGGCGCCGTTGGCGCTATCCTGCATGTTGTTCACCTGCTGCTGGGCGCTCTGGCCGGCTTGGTTCGGCCCCAGTATCTGCTGCAATTCGGCCTGAACGCGTTCCGTGTCGCCGACGAAGTTCGAATTTTCGCCGCCGGTGGCCCGCAGGACGGCCTTTTTGAGCAGTTCGCGATCGTTCGTGAAACTTTGGATGGCTTCCAGTTGATGGTCAATCGCCATCACCGCCATATAGACGTTCTGGGGCAGGTCGCTTTTGAGGAGATCGAGCGAGGCTTCGCGGGCCAGCTTACGGTCAGTAAGGCCGAGCCCCTGATAGATGAGTGTGACCAGCCGGATCTGCCGCAACGGGTCCAATTGCGTACGTTGACCGGTGCCGCCAGCGCCAGTGGGCGCGCCGATGGCCTCGGCGCCTTGCACCAAGCGAAAACTCTTCACGGTATGCTTCTCGCCGTTGTCGGTGATCTCGAAATCCTGGGGGGTCAAATCATTGACCGCACGGCCGTGCTTGTCGCGGACAATCACGTCGAGCACCACTTCCTCGGCGCCGCCTTTAATCACTGTCGGCTTGTCAGGCGGGGTCTGGGCCGAAGTCTGCGCAATGAGCGCGGGAGCGGCTAAGGCGACCGCGCCCAGCATAATCGTCATCGCCCGAAAGGCCAATCGTGTCATCGTCCTGTACCTCGAAGTTAATTTCTTGAAACTTGTGTTCGTCTTCATCTGTCAATTCGCGCCGGCGGTTGGCGCCGGGGCGCCAGCGGGCTTTCCCGACAAAACAGACTCAAGCGCGGCTTGCATATTTTCCGCGCGATAATCCAACTCGGTGAGGCGTGTCGAGTAGACCACGCGACCGTTCTTGCCAACAATCACCACCAGGCTCGGCCAGGCGGAGTAGGCCTTTTCCACCGCGCCGTCCATGCCGTCCACCACCGCCGGAAAAGCCAGGTGCAGATCGCGCATGCACAGCGTCGCATGCTCCCGTTTCTCCGAAATGTTCGCGGCCGGCCGAACGCTTACGCCGTCGCGGGAGTTGCGAGCGCTTTCCCAGGTCTCCTCGGTGTGGGCTTCGCGTATGTAAACCAGTAAAAAGGGCGCTTCCGCTCCATAGCGTTTTTCAAGGTCACGCAAAGAGGCAGCGGCGCCGCGGAAATTAGGACAGGAATAACTGCCGAAGACCAGCACCACCGGCTTCTTTCCGCGGAAACTGGACAGTGACACTATCTTACCGCCAGTCAGCGCCGGAAGGGAAAAATCTGGCGCCGCGCTGTTCGTTTTCAGTCCCGGCGCGCCAGCCGCCTGCGCCGATTCCAGGCGCGCCACCTCGGCGTGCTCGGCGGCCGCCTCCTTAGGGAGCCGTAGGCGCACATAGAGCGACTCCAGGTCGCGATGCAGGTCAAGCGAGTCCGGCGCTGCCTCGCGGGCGGCTTCGAATTGACTGCGCGCCTTATCCAACTCGTTCGTCGCGGCCAGCAACTCGCCGAGGGCGATGGCGGCGTCAGCGGACTTGGGCCGGAGGGCCCGCGCGCGCTCCAGCACTGGCCCCGCCTCGGCATATTGCTTGCGGACCAGCAGAATCTGCCCCAGCGCAAGGTTCGCCGGGAAATCGTTCGGGCTCGAAGCCAGCTCCTTACGAAAAGCGCCGGAAGCGCCATCGGGGTCGCCCGTCGCCAGCAGCGCGCGGCCATACAGCGACTCCAGGCCGGGAAGATTGGGGTTCAGCGCCAGGGCGCTCGAGAGTTTCGCAGCCGCGGCCGGGTAGTCGCCCGTCTCAAACATGCGCGTGCCGAGCAGGAAGCGCGCTTCCGCCGTGTCGCCGTTGCCGAGAATCCGATCGAGCAGCACCTGCCCCTCGCCGATTCGCTGTTTGCGCAGGAGCGCCATTCCCAGCATGTACGCAATGGAGAGGTCAGAGGGGTCCGTTCGAGCCAGGGGCTGCAGGAGTTCAATCACACGGTCATCGTTGCCAAGCTGCAACTGGGAATCCGCGAGCAGAAGCGTGACCTGCTTTTCCTCCGGCATCCGCCGGTGAAGAGACTCAAAGTTCTCCGCAGCCTCCGAAAGGCGGCCGCTCTTGACCAGAGCCAGGGCCAGATTGAGACCGATGCGGGCGTCGTCCGGCGCCAGCCGCGAAGCCGCTTGGTATTCGCCGATCGCCTCGTCATAACGGCCCAGCTTGACAAGGACGACGCCCAGATTAGAGTGCGCGCCCACCTCATTGGGTTGGAGCTTCAGGAACTCGCGATAGGCTGCCGCGGCGCCGGCGAAATCGCCCGCCTGCTGCAACGCAAATGCCTGTTGAATGAGAGCCCGTCCATCGTCAGCTTGCCCGTGAAGCAGCAGGGGCCACAAAAGAAACGCGCAAACGGCGAGCGAGTTCGTCAAAAGACAGAGACGCGCCAGCCGGCTATTCCGGATAGGTTTCATTGGCCCTCACAATCCGGATCTGGTGGTCCACAAAGTTGTGGTGTGAGCCGGGCATGCCGACCCTCGGCATATGGCAGGATACGCAATTGCTCTTTGACACTTTGCACAACTGCGCCGTGGCTTTGCCGCCTTCCGAATGGCAGGCGACACACTTCGAGTCGTAGCTGGCGTCGTCGCGGTTCAGCGCCCGGTGCGGGTCGTGACAGGCGATGCAACTGATCCGGGCGTCATCGGTGTCATAGCACTTGCTGTTCGTGATGCGATAGGGCTGGAATCGAACATTCGCCACGCCGAGTTTCGGCCCGGTGGCGACTTCGTCCCAGGTGCGGTGGCAAGCGCCGCAAAAGACATTCATATGCTCCGCGGTGCCATCGTTCAGTTTCTTCATGGCCACGGGCTGGCCGGTCTTGAATCCCGCCAAATGATCGCCGGCCGCTCCGTGGCAGCGTTCGCAGTCGAGGCCAGGCGTCAACGCCCTCAGGTCCAGACGGAGGCCCTCACCGGCGTTTGACGCGTGGCAATGGAAGCACTGCGCACTATCCTGCTTGCCCATTTCGCGCCCGGCCGCCTGCAGCAAATCCAGGGGCGCCTGATTGATGGCGCCCATGGTCAGGTCCAGGCCTTCAATGGCGTTGTAGAAACTCACGCGGCTCTCGTAAAGCAGGCCGTCCTTTTCAAAGACATACGTCTGGCCAGCCAGACCTAGCCCAAACGCCCAGCCAATGGGGACGCTGAAGTTGCGCACCCCGTCGGTCACTGAATACACGCTCTGGGCGCCTTGGCGCTCAATGCGGTAGGAGTATTTTCCGGACTGAAACGTCAACAGCGGATGGGTTTTCAGGATGGTGCACTCGCTTACCGGCTCCATCGCATGCGCCATCGGCGTCAGCGGCTGCTTTGAGGCCTCCGCCGCATGACACGTTGCGCAAGAAAGCGATCCGCCATGGCTGGACTTGGCGCCCTGGCAAAATGCCGGCGCAACCGCCACCAGCAGAGCTAGGGCCGTCAATGCTGGCAGCCCGCGCCGCCTGGAAGCGGGCGCTGCGGCCGTCATTTCTCCTCCGCCTGCGTCGAGTCCTTACGAAGGTTGATAAACTCGGCGCGCTCCCGCGCGGCGTCGGCGGAGCGCCCGAGTTTGGCATAGGCCATGGAGAGAAGGTAGTGGTTTTGTGGATTGGCCGGGTTTAGCTTGACAGCCGTCTCAATCTCGCTGAGCCCGAGCTTGACGTCCGAGCCGCTCTCGACCAACGCCTTGCCCCACAACGCGTGCCCAGGACCGAAATTCGGGTTGACGTCAACCGTCCTCTTGGCATACGGCAACGCGGCCGCAAAGTCAGAACGCTTGTCGTATTCGCGGGCGATGCTGTACAGCGCTTCGGCGTGGCGCGGGGATATGACAAGTTCCGCCTTAAATTGTTCCAACGCCTTATCGGGATCGGCCCCGATCAAAACCAACCCATAAAGATAATGCAGTTGAGGCGTGTCGGGATACTTCTTCAAGATGAGGTCGAATTCGGTTGTGGCGTCAGCAATTCGACGGGCGCTTCCGTCACACAGCGCGCGCCCCACGTCCATCACGATCTCACGCTCCGTGGGGGGCAGTTCCGAAGGAATGACGGGCTTTCGGAGCGCGGCAATTCCCATCGCCTCCACCAGTTGAGGGCTGTCCTTACCCCGCGTGATGGCCAACGCCACCAGACCCATCGCCTGGTCGAATTCGCCCTCGCGCGAAAACAGCAACGCGCGGTGATAGTTGACAACGTCGCGGATCTCCTCATGGCCACCGAGCCCGAGGGTGTTGGCGCGCTGCAGGTGGGCCAGCGCTTCTTCATATTGTTTGGTTTGGAATTCGCAGAGCCCCAGCATGGCCCATCCCGTGGCCATCTTGGGCGCGTTCGAGAGCAGATGACGGAATGCGTCGCGCCCCTGAGCATACTGGTCCGCTTCGTAGTAGATGGTTCCGGTAAACCACCAGCCCTCGGCCCATGCCGGCTTCAGATCCAGAGCCTGCCGGTAGAGGCGCAGCGCCTCGTCGGGGTTTCCCGCTTCGCGCGCGGCCTGGGCCTTTGCCGCTAGCGCCAGGAAAGCCGGCGAATCAGGCGGCCCCTTGGGGGTGCCCGGCTTTGCGGACGGCGCGGGTTGAGCAGTGAGTGACAGCCCAAATAGAGCGATCACGGCGAATGCTGCAAGCATGGTGAGAAGCGTTTTGCTGCGTCCCTGAGACGGCTCCAGAACAGCCCCAGCCACCTTCTGAACCGTGCGCGTCAGCAAACGGGTACCGGTCAGCGCTTCCGCGCCCCGGTCGCTGCCTGAAAAGCTGTCAAAAATCCTCGATACAAACGGACGCATCCGCGCCGACCGAGCCGCCACCGTGAGGGAGCGACCGCGATTCTGCTCCTGTCCCACCAACCGGTCGCTCCCTAACGGTCGCGGCTCGGAAGGGCCCGCAAGCGGAAAAGCGCTCACTGGGCCGCCTTCTGCGCCGGTTCGGCGGCTTGCTCGGCCGCGCGCAGACGTTCGGCCGTGGCCCGCTCACGGTCGCCATCCGCTTTACGCTTCTCGCGATAGTAAACAGTGGCCAACGTGACATGGGCTTCGGTAAAGTTCGGCGACTCTTTCACGAGAGACTCGAGATCGGCCTGGGCCTTCTCCGTTTGTCCCAGGGCCACCTCCACCGACGCAATCTGGAACCGCGCGCCAAAATCGCCGGGCCGCACGTCAAGAGCCCGCGTAAGATACGGCATCGCCGCCTGGTAGTCCTGATCCTGCCGAAGTAAGAAGCCGAGACGTAAGTTAGCGTCGAAGTTATTCGGATCGATCTCAAGCTCCTGCTGAAATGCCTTCCGCGCGCCCTCCTGATCGCCCGTGCCAAGCAGCGAGAGACCGTAATACGCGTGCGCGTCAGGAAGCGACGGATTCAATTCCACCGCACGCTGCAAGTCAGCGCGCGCGCCTGAGAAGTCATTCACTCCGAATTTCGTTGTACCCATCAGCAAGCGCGCCTCAGCCGAATCGCCGCGCTTCAAAATCTGCTCGATGACCAACTGCCCCTCCCCGGATTGGCCGTCGCGAACCAGCGCCGTTCCCAACATGTAGGCAATTGCCAGATTGTCCGGGTCGCCGCGTCGTAGCGGTTTCAACAGGTCGATCACTTTCTTGTTTTCGCCAGTTCTCAAATAGCAGTCGGCCAGGAGTTGCACCGCCTGCAGGTCGCCCGCCAGCGCGCTACCGACGCTCTCCAGTTGTTCGATGGCCGCCGGATACTGCGCCTCCTTATAGTAGGCGCGCGCCAGGTTCAACGTGATTTGCGGATTCGGGGCGGCGCGCAAAGCGCGTTTGTACTCTAATATTGCTTCCTGGTATTGGCCTAGAGCGGATAGCGCGGCGCCTAGGTTCGATCGTACCTGGACCACGTCAGGATAGATTGCGAGAAACGCCCGATAGCCGCGGACCGCGTCGTCCAGTTTCCCGGCTTGATGGGACGCGATTGCCTGTTTGAGCAGCTCTTGCGGCGATAGGGTGGCTTGCGCGTAGAGCACCCCCGCTCCGATCACAAGTACTGCAAGGCGGAACATTGCTCTCTTAGATGATTATACGCCACTGGAGAAAACGCCATAATGATCGATCGCCGCTCCCCAAAAGAAAACGTGGGGGGCTGCCTGCCCCCCACGCGTTGATTCTATTTTGTTTCCGTCCAGGCTAGAAGTAAAACTTGAGAGCCAGTTGGACGATGCGGTTGCCGAGTTTGATCGGGCTGTATCCGAACGACGCATTCGTGTTTACGATGTCGTTAAGCTTACTGGCAGGGCAGGTCCCCGCCGTTACTAACGCTGACGTGCAAGTCCCGAAATCCAGGTAAGTGCTGTCCGAACCGACTCCCGTGCCGGTGAAGCTATAGATGGGGTGGTTCAGGAAATTGTAAGCAGAGAACCGGAATTGCAGCTTCTTAGACTCGCTGATCCTCCAGTTCTTGAAGACTGACAAATCGCTGTTGAAGAACCACGGGCCGAAGTATTCAGGCAAAACAATGGGCCCGTTCTGGCCAGGCGTCGTCGGAATGCTGAAGCAACTCCCGTTAATGAACTGGTGTGGCGCCAGATTCGCGGTTGGATTGCAAGTGATGATGGGCATCAGCGGTATTTGGTCGGTTCCGTTGATCGATTGCGCGGTAACCGTGGAGTGGTATGCGTTGTCGACGGTTATTCCACCGGAAATGTTCCCGGTCGCGTTAAACTCCCCGCCCGAGGAATTGCCGGTCAAGTTCACGCCACTTTGGAGCTGGGTGATGCCCGAGAGCTGCCAGCCATTGATCACGCCGCCGAGAATCTTGTTGCCGTGAACCGGATCGGGCAACTCAACCGAATAGGCAGCATTGATGATTTGCCGGCGATCGAAGGGCTCCGGACCGTAGTCCTGAGACAGGTTAAGCTGGTCGGCACCCGTGATACCCAAGGCTTTGCCGTACGTATAGTTCGCCGTGATGTCGTACTTGCCCTTTTGACGGACCCAGCTCACCTGCAAGGCATTGTAATTCGAATACAGGTTGTGGTTGGCGATATTGACCGCCTGATAGGTCGGGTATGGGCCGTAATCGTACTCGCCGCTGCCAATGGTTGAAGGATCTTTGCCGACGTTGAACAAAGCCCCGTAGGGAATGACGTTAATGTTGGTTCCCACGCCAGCGGTGTTCAGCAGGTACTTGCTCTGGTTGCCGACGTAGGACGCCTCAAGCATCGATGAGAAAGGCAACCGTTGGGAGATGGTGAAGCTGTAGCTGGTGGTCAGGGGGCTTTCGTTATCGTGGGCGCTAACTCCGGCGGTTGCGAATGGCTGCGTGCCGGGATTGGTTGCCTCGATCTGCGCAAAGCTCAGAGTACAACAGACGCTTGCCGTTTGGATTCCCTGACCGGGCTGAAGCCCTTGTGTGAACTGGGAGTTATGGTACCGGTATTGGCCCCAACCGCCTCGAATCACAGTCTTGCCGGTTCCGAATACGTCATAGGCCAAGCCGAATCGTGGCGCGTAGAACAGCGCGCGGCTCGGGAAGCCGCCCAGCGGCACATTCGGGTCTTGTGCGTGCCACTCAAACCCTGGCTGCGTCCCATTCGCCGCAGTGGCTGAGTAGGCGGCCGGATTGAAAATCGCGAAGCCAAGATTTTGGCGGTCCGTCCACGGGCTGAGGTGGGAAATGCGTAGCCCGTAATCCACCGTCAGGCGCTTGGTCACCTTCCAGCTGTCCTGGCCATAGAACTCCAAGGCATAGTAGCCCTCGTTGTTCAGACGGTCATAGTTTGTCTGCTCATATTGGCCGACCCAACCGGTGAGCAAATCGGCCCATGGGTTACCCGTATGCGACGCCCAGTTGGCTTGCGCCAGCAAACCATTCGCATAGTAACTCGATGGCTGGTTATTTATATCGTACTCGTAGTAGAAGCCGAACTTGGCGGTGTGCGTGCCCCATACCTTGGAGAGGCTGTCGGTGACCGAGGGTAGATCCTTCTTGGCGAACAATCCCTGGCTAGCTCCGCCCACCTGGAAGCCGGATGGGTTCAGGAGGGTGGCCAACTCGCCGCCCCAGCTCGTCATGGACGGGATTTGATCCACTCCGTTGTTGTAGAGTCCCGTGAAGGTGTTGCCGATCGCCTTGTCGCTGACCTTGGAAGGATTCTGGAAGACGTTCGGGAAATCGATGTACGTGTAAGCGAAGACAAACTCATTCGACATCGTGGGGTTAAACACGTGCGTCAAGCTCGTGGAAATCGACTGCGACTGGTTCTTGCCCAGGATCGGAGTTGGATATGGAACCGACGTTCCGTTTCTCCACCAAAGCGTAACCGGAAACTGCTGCGTTTCCCATTGCAGGTTATAGCGCACAAAGAGCTTGGTGTTGTCGCTGATGCTGTAATCGACGCGAGATAACCACTGATAGGAGTTCTGCTGGAAGATAGCGTCTTCCGCATAGTTGTCGCCGAAGGTAGTGGCCGGATTGGCGTTAGGCAGGGGGAACTCTTTCATCAGTGCCAAGCCGCTCGGGTTAATTGCGCTCGCCGGGATGATTCCACCGGGATACAGACAGGCTCCCGCACAGGTCGCACCGATGCCCGAAAGCGATCCCGCGATTTGCGAAGGGCCAGCGGCACTCGCGGTAGCGCCGAGCAACGCCAGATTTGCCGGCGAGTAGTTGCCCTGCTGCATGCCGGTATTGGCGACAGTGGCGCCCAACAGACCGGTGTCCAAAGTCTGCACGTAGGCCTCAAACCCCGTGAAGAAGAACAGCTTGTCGCGGTTCTTATTGAAGTGGGTGCCCGGGATCAGAACGGGTCCGCCGATGTTACCACCCGGAAAGAAGTACTTGCTTTCTGGCCGCGAAACACCAACGTCGTTGTTCAACCAAGTGTTCGCGTTCATCACATAGTCGCGGGCGTAGAAGTAGCCCTCGCCGTGGAAATCGCGTCCGCCAGCCTTGGCGACAGTGCTGATGACAATGGGACCCTTCGCGTTTTCGGCGCTGAAGTTCGACGTCAGCACCTTGAACTCCTGAATCATGTCCGTGTTCGGATTCACAGGGGTAGCGCAGTTGCAACCGGGGTCGGATACGTGCGCGCCGTCAGCGGTGATGTCAATGCTGCCCGCCGTGGTTCCGTTCGCTGAGAAGGCGCCGTTGAGGGGGCTCTGGCTGCCGCCGTCGCCGTTACCGTTGATGCCGATTACCTCGCCGCTGTAATTTGTTCCCGATTTCAAGCCATCGGAGCTGTTCAGCATCGCCATGCCCGGCAGGATCTTAATGAACTCGCCGGCGTTCCGTCCCACCTGACTGAAATCCTGGAGCTGCTTGACTCCCAGCACGATGGATTTCTCACCCGAGTCCACCGGGATGATCTGTTCGGATTGACTGACTACCTCGACTTCCGTCTTCGACGTGCCAACGTCAACAGTTACGGGAAAGTTCAGCGTCGCCGCCCCGAGCAGATCGATGCCCGTGACCTCGTACCGTCTGAAGCCGGCGGCGGCAACCAGCAAATCATATTGACCGGCCGGGACAGACGAGTAAGAGAAGTAGCCGTCTGTATTAGTGGTGGAGCGCCGGATGTCACCCGAACTCTTATTGGTCAGCGTGATGGCCGCATTCGGAACCACTGCGCCAGTGGAATCCGAAACGGTGCCGGTAATAGTGCCAAAGATGGATTGCGCGTGCGCGCTGAACGAAGCAGCACAGGCGAATAAAACTAGGTAGAGCAGACTGCTAAAAAAGCGAAGCCTCAACGACATGGAAGCCAGACCCCTATTGGAAGTATTCAACACGAGGAACAACTCGCGTCAGCTTCCAGTAATATAAGGACACTAGCCGCAGTTCGGCAACAACTTGCGGTTACCAAGAGGTTGACGCCGCCGTTAACGCTACGGCTAAGTTGCCTTGAAACAAGAGTCTACAGCGACATACAACGCACCGACGTGGATGGGGTATTTCGGCTGACAGAAAGGCCCGCGGCTCGCGGTTTCCGATCCCGATTTCGGGAGAGTTTTCTGTTCGAGGGAGACCCCCGTAATTCTACGACATTTGGAAGAAATATCCCGATCACTTCGCCATCGACGGATCGGAAGCGCGTTCGACCTCAGAACGATGGCATTTTCGCTTTGGCGGTTGTTGTTTTCGGACTCGTTTCTTGCGGAACGCTGGCGGCAAGCCGAAAACAATCGCTGTCAGACAAGCAAATTCGCAGTCCACAGGCGGGTAATTCATCAGTACCAATCCAAAGAGCTTCCTAGGGTCCGTTAACAATGCGCAAGTCTACTGGAATCAGGAGAGTTAATGCTGGCTGTGCCTTAGGGCTAACGACGATTGGAGGCGCGTTGCGAAGCCCGGAGTCTCTGATATACTTCGTCCGTACATGGTTGTAGACACCCAGTCGCAAGCGGAGAAGGCCGAAGTCGAAGCGGTCTTGAAGTCGGGCATCTTTCACCGCGCGCCCAACCTGGCCAGCTTCTTGCGATACGTCTGCGATCGATATTTCGAAGGCGAGGCGGACAAGGTCAAAGAGTACAGCATTGCCGTGGAGGCCCTGGGGCGTCCGCCAGACTTCGACCAGAAGAAGGACTCCATCGTCCGCGTTGAGGCGCATCGCCTGCGTAAGCGTTTGGGCGATTATTACGAGGCGGACGGGAAGAACCACGAAGTTCACATCACCATTCCGCCGGGCCAATACGTTCCTCGATTTACGGCCAGGGAGGACTCGGCCGAGAAGCAAGGGCTTCAAACGGCTTCCCCGGAACCGTCCGACCCTCCTATCGCATTGGGATCCGATTTGATACTCCCTGCGGGGATGCTGGTGAGCCTGGGGCCTGAGAACCCGGGCATGACCGCGGAAGTTCCGCGGCGAAACTTTAGGCCAGCGCGATTTGTCTTTGTGACGCTTCTCGCGTTGTGTCTGGTGGGGGCGGTCTGGTCTATCTGGTTCCGGGGCCAGAAGCACTCGACGCCGTTAGGGGAAGTATGGCGGGGGTCATGGGAGCCCGTGGAAGGGGAGTTGCGGTTTCTGGCGGGGTTTCACGGTAGTCCGTTCAACGATCGTCAAGGGCGGGTTTGGCAGGCGGACCGGTACTACACTGGCGGAGTGTCGGTGGCGGTACCGGCCGGCCGGTCGTACGAAGGGTTACCCGACCCGGCCTTTGTGCATTCTTACCGGGAAGGCGCGTTCCGCTACGACATTCCCGCGGTTCCCGGGGCCTATGAACTACGCCTTTATTTCATTGAGACCGAGTACGGAGAAGGGAACCCACGCGGCGGCCCGGTAAA
>CAJCIT010000208.1 GCA_903970405.1 Acidobacteriaceae bacterium
GATGATACTAAGCCGCTGGGGACAGTCTACTATCCGTATCGATATTGGCCGTCGTCAGGCATATCGGTTATTGTGCGCTCGCCCTTAACCACTGAGGCCTTAGCGCCGCTGCTTCGGAGAACCGTCCTTCAGATAGATCCCAGCTTGCCTATCGACAAAGTGATGCCGCTGGACAATCTCATTGACCAGAGCCTGGTCACTCGGCGTTCGCCCGCTGTTTTAACCGGCATTTTTGCCGGTGTTGCGCTCTTATTGACCATCATCGGCACATATGGAGTGTTGTCGTATGCGGTCGGCAGGCGCCGGCGCGAAATCGGAATCAGAATGGCGATCGGCGCCGAGCCGCGACAGGTACTGTCCCAATTTTTGAAGCTCGGGATGAAGTTGCTTTTCGCCGGAGTCGCGCTTGGCTTTCTAGGCGCGTGGATCGCCGGCCGGGCGATGCAGGGTTTTCTCTACGGCATTGGCTCTGTTCACTTTGGGGTTTTGGCCATGACTGCGGGAGTGATGAGTGCAGTGGTACTCGTGGCAACTTTGATCCCGTCGCTTCGAGCTTCCCGCGTCTCCCCCACGGAAGCCCTCCGCGAGGATTGAACCCGGCAAACACCGGGCAACGAAAAGCGTACTCGCGAGTGTGGAAAAGCGTTTTTCGGCCGGTTCTCAGAAATTGGTAAGTCCCATTACCCCAATGATTTCCCAGGCAAAGGGGACAGACCCCTTTCGCGGGGGCCGCCGCTCAGTTTGCGGAGGCTTTAAGCGAGGCTAAAGCCGGCTAAAGCCACGCCTCCACCGACGAAGTAGCGTTGCCCGCTTACGCAAGCGGTTCGGCGTTGGCGGCGTAGAAGACCTTTTCCCCGGAGTCTCAGAAGAGGGTAACTCCCTTTCCTTCAATGATTTCCCAGCCAAAGGGGACAGACCCTTTTGGCGGGAAACGGAAGTCGCTATTCTGCGGTTTCTTGCTTCCATTTCGCAGTTCTGTGAAGGCGTCTCCGGCGGCCTACAGAAATTAGTAAGCCCTTCCCCCTCAATGATTTCCCGGGAAAAGGGACAGATGCCTTTTTGGGGAAACACCAACACGTTCCCTCAAACGCCGCACTCGTTGCGCGCCTAACCCCGCCGCTTCAGCGCTACAATCGCATCGGGAACCCTCTCGTGCTCGCTTCTCCTTTCATAGCCGACGAGTACCTCTCCGACGCTTCGGGGTTCCACGGCTCGGCCTCGCAACTCTTCCGGCCCGCGAATGTGGATGAAGTCCACGAAATCGTGAAAGCCGCTGTCGACTCAAAGACGCCGCTGACCCTTTCCGGCGGCCGCACCGGTCTCACCGGCGGCTGCGTCCCCCGGGACGGATGGATTCTCTCGCTCGATCGCATGAATCAACTCTCGCTTGAGCCCGCCGTGGCTCATGCCGGGGCCGGCGTTCTGCTGCATGAGATTCATCGCGAAGCCGCAACCACGGGCCAATTTCTTGGACCCGACCCCACCGAGACGTGGGCCTCCGTCGGCGGCGCCATCAATTGCAATGCCAGCGGCTCACGCAGCTTTCGCTACGGCGCCCTGCGGCGGCATATTCTCGGTCTCGAAATCGTCCTGATGGACGGACGCGTGCTTCACGTGCGCCGGGGCGACAAGGTTGATTTTCCTGTCACGCCGGTTCCGCTGCCGGCGACCACGAAGCACTCCGCCGGTTATTACTTGCGCCCGGATCTGGATTGGATCGATCTCATCGCTTCAAGCGAAGGAACGCTCGGCATCGTCACTCGCGCGGACTTGCAATTGTTGCCCGCGCCGGCGGCACTGCTCGCTGGGCTGGTTTTTTTTCCATCCGACGCGCTCGCGCTCAGGGCCGTTCGCGCCTGGCGGCCCGTCGCCGGTCTGCGCATGATCGAGTATGTCGATAAGCCGTCTCTCGAACTCATTCACGCAAGATACCCGGACATTCCGGCGGACGCCGAAGCGGCGGTGCTCATCGAGCAGGAATGCGAGGCATCCGATGACGCCGCCGATGAGTGGCTGGCCCGGTTGGAGGAGCACGGCGCGCTTGAGACCTCCTGGTTCGGCGCCGGCGCTCGCGATCGCGAACGCTTCCGCGTCTTCCGGCACGCGCTACCCGAGGAGGTCCATCGCATCGTGCGCGGACGCGGCTTGCAGACCATCGGCAGTGACTTCGCGGTGCCGATTGCGCACAATGAGACGATGCTGGCGTTCTATAGGGAGCAATGCGAGCAGCATTTCCATGGCAACTACGTCATCTTCGGCCACATCGGCGACGCGCATGTGCATGTCAATCTGCTGCCGCTTAACAAGGCGCATGCCCAGACGGGCCGCGATCTCATGGTGACGTTTGCGAAGAGGGCCGTGGAGCTTGGCGGCACTGTCGGCGCCGAGCACGGCCTGGGCAAACGAAAGGCGCACCTTCTGCCGCTGCTCTATAGCGCCGAACAAATCGAAGCGATGCGCGCCGTCAAGCGGAGGCTCGATCCCGAATGGTTGCTGGGCCGTGGAACCCTGTTCCCAGCGATCTAGTCAATAGGCAACACGATGCGGACTCTATTCCTTCTCACGGCCCTATCGATGGGCGGACAACTATTGGCGCAAGAGCACGTTTCCTTTCCAACTCAGGACGGCGGAGTCGTCTATGCCGACGTTTACGGCAAGGGCGACCGCGGCGTTGTCCTCGCTCACGGCGGACGGTTTAACAAGGAGAGTTGGGCGCAACAGGCGCGAACGCTCGAACGGGCCGGGTTTTTCGTTTTGGCGTTCGACTTCCGCGGCCGCGGCCAGTCACATGGTGGAACAGGGCTCCCACCGGGCGATGACGGCGTTCGCTTCGACGTGCTGGCCGCAGTCCGGTATCTTCGCGGCAGAGGGGCAAAAAGCGTTTCAGTGGTTGGCGCTAGCTTCGGAGGCAGCGCGGCCGCCGAAGCCTCAGCCGAGTCAAAGCCCGGCGAAATCAACCGCATTGTTCTGCTGGGCGCCTGGGCTGGCGAGCCCGAAAAGCTCAAGGGCCGCACATTATTTATCGTGGCGCGAGATGACGCAAACGATGACGGGCCGCGGCTCCCGAAGATTCGAGCCAGCTACGAAAAGGCCCCCGAACCCAAAGAGTTGATCGTTCTTGACGGCACGGCCCACGCCCAGTTCCTCTTCCAGACCGACCAGGGCGACCGCCTCATGCGCGAGATTCTGCGTTTTCTTTCTGAGCCGTGAAAGCGGGTGGTGATTGCGATGCCGCAAACGGCTCCCATCCGTTCGCACCTCTCCTCAATTCTGCAGGAGTATCTCCGCCACGCAGGCGATACGGCCGTGGTCACGCGCGTCGGCTTACGGCGGCACGCTGTCTCCTATGGCGAACTGGCGCATCTCACCGGTCGCTTCACGGCTTATCTAGCGACCCAGGGCATAGTCAAAGGCGATCGCGTCGTGATTCAAGCGCCGAACTCCGCACCTTGGATCGCCGCGTTCTTCGGATGCGTACTCCGCGGTGCAGTGGTGGTTCCGCTCGACGTCAGCGGGTCGGCTGAATTCACGAAACGCGTCGTCGCCGACACGCAGCCAAGATTGGTGGTGGCGTCGCACGACATGCAAGCCTTGTTCTCCGCTTCGCTGTTTCTCGCCGTCGAGCATTTCGAAGCTGTTCTTCCACAGGCCAGTGACACCACCCCCGCGCCCGGCCTCTCCGAAGACGATCCGCTCCAAATCGTGTTTACCTCGGGCACGACAGCCGAGCCGAAAGGCATCGTCCATACCCATCGCAATGTGCTGGCCAGCGTTCGGCCCATTGAGACTGAAATGGACAAGTACGCGCGTTATGAGCGCATCTTTCATCCGCTCCGTTTCCTGCACACTCTCCCGCTCAGTCACGTCTTCGGCCAGTTTATGGGCCTGTGGTTGCCGCCGCTGCTCGGCGCCGCATTGCACTTTCCGCCACGCCTCGTCGCGGAGGAACTCATAGAGACCATCGCGAGGGAGCGCATCTCCGTAGTGGCTGCTGTGCCACGCGTACTCGATCTCCTGCGCCTGTCATTGCTCCATCGGTATCCCGATCTGCCGCGGCGCCTCGAAATCGCACGCACGCAAACGGTCTGGCGCAAGTGGTGGACGTTTCGCGACGTGCATGCCGCCTTCGGTCTGAAGTTTTGGGCTTTCGTCTGCGGCGGTGCGTCGCTAAACCATGACCTCGAGCAATTCTGGCTGCGGCTCGGCTTCGCTGTGATTCAGGGCTACGGGATGACAGAGACCACCGCGCTGGTCAGCTTGAACCATCCATTTAAAGCCGCCAGCGGCTCCCTGGGCCAAGTGATGCCGGGGCGCGAAGTCCGGCTGGCCCCGGATGGCGAGATTCTCGTCAAGGGCGAAACCATTGCTGGCTCTACGTGGGAACATGGCGGCGCTGTCACTCGCGAGTCAGAGTGGCTCTCCACCGGCGACGTCGGCGCCATGGACTCCACCGGCCGCCTGCGTTTCGTCGGCCGCAAGAAAGACGTCATCGTTACCGCTTCCGGTTTGAACGTCTATCCGGAGGATGTGGAAGCGGAGTTGAATCGCGAACCCGGCATCTCGGCCTGCGTCTTCGGAGTCGAGAGCGATGCCGGCCCCGTCGCCGGTGCGGCCGTGATCGCATGTTCAGGAGATGCAGCCGCAGCCGGCGTCGAGCGGGCGAACGCGCGCCTGACTGAGTACCAGCGAGTCCGCCAATGGATGTTGTGGCCCGAACCTGATTTCCCGCGCACGTCGAACGGCAAGCTGTTGCGCCGCTCCGTCGCGTCAGCCTATTTGCGGCAACTCTCCCCCCATGCCGGCGGCGCGGCGATTCCGGATGACAACGCGATCAGCCGCCTCATCGAACAGGCCTCGCAACGAAAAGGCCCCTTCCCTGACGAGATGCCGCTCGATTTGTTGCTCGATAGCCTCGGCCGGCTGGCGCTCGCGGCCGCGGTGGAAGAGCGATTCGGCATAGCGATCGGCGATGCCGAGTGGGCCAGCCTGGCCACCGTGGGCCATTTACGCCAAAGGCTGTCGGATTCCTCATCGAAGAGGGCCGCCGCAGGCGCGCCCCAGCCGACTGAGCCGGCCCCCCATCCGCATGCCGATCCTCACCTCTATCCTCTTTGGCCGTGGGCTGCGTGGCAGCAGACGATTCGCGCCGTGTTCCTTGAAACCATCACCCGGCCGGTGTGCTGGCTGCTGGCCGCGCCGCGCATTGTCCGAACCAGTGTTCTTACGCCGAAGACGCCCGTGCTGATTGTGTCGAACCACATCAGCAGCTATGACGCCGGGCTGATTGTCTGTGCATTGCCCGGCCCAATGCGGCGTCATGTGGCCGTCACGATGTCTGGCGAGTTCCTATTGAACTTTCGTAAAGCACGCGGTCTGGGCAATCCGTTCGTGAATGCGCTGGGCCCTGCCGCCTATTTCCTGATGACGGCGCTATTCAACGTCTTCCCGCTGCCGCAGAAATCGAGCTTTCGAAAAAGCTTTGCCCACGCCGCGGACGCCATGGACCACGGTTATCACGTGCTGGTCTTCCCTGAAGGCGAACGCTCTTCCGATGGAACCATGGCCGCATTCAAAGCGGGCGCCGGTTTGTTATGGGCGCAACTCGGCTGCCCCGCCCTGCCCGTTTATTTAGAAGGATTGGGCGAAATGAAGCAGCGGCGCTCACGCTGGTTCCGATCCGGAAAGCTTATCGTGCGAACAGGCGCGCTTCTCGATCTGCCGGAGTCGATGGACGCCGCGGCGGCTGCGCGGTGGTTGGAAAGTGCCGTGAGGCAGCTCGCTTCTCAGTGAGCCGGACGTGAGCCGGCCTCACGCCCTTTTCAGGTTCGCCACTTCTCCAAAGGCGTCCTCGAACACGAACTGAGCCAGCGGATTCCGGGTGCGCGGCGCCAGCTCGCGCTCCTTCAATGCGTCCGGGAGCGTGTTCGGATCGCCCGCGTAGCCGATCGTCATAATCGCACCGAGATCGTGCGTCTCGGGAATATTCAAGTTCGTCCGCGCCTTTTCAGCGTCGAAGCCGGCCATCTCATGCACCGCCAGACCGAGGGAAGTGGCTTCCACCAACAGCAGACCCACCGCTTGCCCAAGGTCATACAATGCATAGTGATTCGGCGAACCGTTCGCCGAGTTCTTCCGCGCCAGACCGATCGCGAGCACCGGCGCCGACTTCACCCAGCCTTGATTGAAGGGAACCAGAGCATCGAATATCCGCTGATAGCCGCTGCTGCCCTGCTCCCCGAAAATGAATGACCATGGCTGCTGATTGCTGCTGGATGGCGCCCATCGCGCCGCTTCGAACAGCCGGGCGAGTACAGGGCGTTCAACGGGGCGGTCAGAGTACGCCCTGGGACTCCAGCGCTCACGGATCAGCTCGTGAACCGGATGATCTGTGGGAGCGGGCTTCGTATGTGTTTGCGCGAAAATAGCCATGATGGTTGGATGCCGCCCGCCAGACCCACGACGCGGGAATGGCGAAAATCATTTCCCAGCGAGGTCAATCGCGCGTTTAATCCACCACTTGGACAATCAAACACTTCAAATAGGCCGTTTCCGCCATCGTCAGCAGAATGGGATGGTCCTGCGCCTGGGTGCGGCGCTCCAGCACCCTCAGGCGCTTGCCGCTATCGAGGCCCGCTTGCGCAACCACTTCCAAAAGATGTGCTTCCGTCATGTGGTGGGAGCACGAACAACTCACCAGAATGCCCCCTTTCCGGAGTAAGCGCAGCGCGCGAAGATTCACTTCTTTGTAACCGCGCGCCGCGCCCTCAACGGAATCGCGCGACTTTGTGAATGCCGGCGGGTCCACCACCACAACATCGAACACGCGATGCGCACTGACGAGTCCAGGCAGGTACTCCAAGACATCCGCCTTTTGAAACGCGATGTTTTCAAGACCATTCTTCGCCGCGTTTTCCCGAGCCTTCTCGAGCGCCGCCGCGGAGCTATCCACCGCTTCCACGGATGCGCACACCGTCGCCAGATGCAGTGCGAAGCCGCCCGTCGCCGTAAAGCAATCCAGGGCCCGGCCGCCGGGCTGAGCATAGCGGCGGACCGCCAGATAATTCTCGCGCTGGTCCAGGAAAATGCCGGTCTTCTGGCCCTCCAGCAGATCCACTCCAAGCGCAAGACCGTTCATCGCGATGCCCACTTCCCGAGGAATCGTCCCTGCCAGCACCTTCGTCTCGATCGGTAGCCCCTCTTTCGCCCGAACGGGTGAATCGTTGCGCGCGACGATTCCAGCAGGCGAATACAGGTCCGTGAGGGCTGCTGTGATCTCGCCGGCCAGCCGGTCCATCCCCTGATCCAGGAGCTGCGCCACGAAGTATTCGCCGTAGCGATCGACGATCAGGCCCGGCAACAGATCGCCATCGGCGTAGACCAACCGGTAGGCGGTTGTATCACGAACCAGTTGCGTGCGTAATTGTTGCGCGGCTTCAATGCGCCCGCGCAGGAAGGCCGTATCAATGCTCGCTTCGCTGTGGCGGCTCAGCAGCCGCAGCGTGATCTGTGATTGCGAACTATAGTGTGCGACCCCCAGACTCCGGCCGCGCCCGTCCACAATGCGCACGGCATCGCCGGGCTTGGCTTCGCCGCGCTCCACAACATCGCTCGCAAAGATCCAGAGATGGCCGGAGGCAAGCCGGTCGGCCGCCCTTCGGTTCACGCGGACAATCGGCAGCGGAAAGGACATCTCCCGCTATTTCAGCACCCGCGCCTTCATTGGGCCCAAAAAAAAGCGGACCCAATGAAGGGTCCGCCGGATATGAATCTATCGATTCCTGATCGCGGTTCCGTTAGTTGTTGGTGATCTCAACGGGAATCGTGCGCGGCTTGGCCACTTCCTTCTTCGTCAAGGTAATGGTCAGCACGCCGTTCTTATAGTCGGCCTTCACCTTTTCCGGGTCCACAGTTTCCGGCAGGCTGAACGCGCGGACGAACGAGCCATAGCTGCGTTCGATGCGGTGATAACCGCGGCCGCTAAGGGCATTTTCAAAGTTGCGCGAACCCTTCAGGGTCAGCGTGCCGTTCTCCACCTCAATCGAAACTTCCTTGGGCTCCACCTCGGGCAGATCAGCCTTCAAGACCAGGTCATTCTCGTTCTCAAAGACGTCAACCGAGGGCGTCCACGGACGCGAGTTCGGCTCAGAGAGCAATCGGGCAACCGAGTCCTGGAACAATCGCAGGCCGGCGGGAAAATCTTCAAAAGAAGAATTGGCAAAAGGGGCGTACTTCATGATTGGCATGGTTTGGTGATCCTCCTCACAATATGGATCTATCTAGAGCATATTATATGAGTCCTATCGTGTCAAGGAATATTTTTATCTTGACTCATATCTGTGCCAGCCAGCCGTCCACCCCTTCTGACCTCCACATCAGGCGCCGGAGCGCTCACCCCCAAACGATCAAAACTCCTTCCGGCCACCGCCTCGCCCGTGGCGCGGGGCGGCGCCTAACTCCCGTGCTCTCATCGCCAGTGTTTTCTGAGCAACCGCGCACTTAAGCGAGCGGGTAACGCGCCGCCCCTCATTGCCGCATTTCCATCGCACGATATCCTTTGAGAGTCCGCCGCTGACCCGTCCGCGGCCGACGCGGGAGCGTCTTTTGATTGCCATCGAAGTCTCGAGCCCTGGCCCTCCCTCCGTCCTCCGCCCCGTCCAGCGCCCCATTCCCACCCTCTGCCCGCGCCAGATTCTGGTGCGCGTCGAGGCCGCCGGCGTCGCTCGAGCTGACATCCTCCAGCGCCTGGGCAAGTACCCGCCGCCGCCCGGAACCACTGACATCCCGGGACTCGATATCGCCGGAACCGTCCACTCCGTCGCGGACGCCGCCGGCCCGTGGCAGCCGGGCGATCGCGTGTGCGCGATTCTTGCCGGTGGCGGCTACGCGCAGTATTGCGCCGTCCCCGTCGAACAAGCCCTTCCCATCCCTGAGAATTGGACGGCCATCGAAGCCGCCACCCTCCCCGAAAATCTCTTCACCGTCTATGACAATCTCATCACGCGCGCCCAGCTTTCCTCCGGCGAAACCGCGCTTCTGCATGGCGGAGGCAGCGGCATCGGTACCATGGCCACCATGCTGTGCCGCGCCATCGGGGCCATCCCGTTAGTCACCGCCGGCTCTGACGAAAAATGTCAAGCTTGTCTAACCCTCGGCGCGGCATCCGCCATTAACTACAAGACGCAGGATTTTG
>CAJCIT010000209.1 GCA_903970405.1 Acidobacteriaceae bacterium
GAATAGTGCGAGGGCGGGGCGCTGTACCCGCCCCTCGCCGGTGGGTTGTAGGAAGGCGCTGGGTACGATGAGTTGCCGCGCGGCTGACTGCCGCCGTAACTCGACCCGCCACGATAGGTGCTCTGCGGAGAGGTGTATCCACTGTTCATGTTCCCGCCGGTTGGGCCTCCGCCGGTTCCTCGGAAACCGTTCGGCTGGCTCCCCATGGCGGGCTGATGCGGCGAGCCGAAGGCATGCCAACCGCTGGACGATTCGGCCGCGCTGCCACCGGCGCGGGTCACGCCAGACTGACCGGGCGCGGGATACGATTGACCGAAGGAGTGCCAGCCGCTACTCGCGCTGCTCTGTGGCGCCGGCCTGAAGCCGCCTTGCGCCGAAGAGCCGTTGAAGCTGTTGCGCGAAAACTGCTGCATCTGGCGCGCCTGGGTTGAAAACGGAACGCGAGGTGTGTTGCTTGCCTGGAAGCGCGAATAGAACTGCTGGTTGCCGCGTGAGAAGCCGCCTGCGTTTGCCGCCGGGCCGCGCTGTGAGAACTGGAGGCTGCGCTGGGTTGGCGCCACCGGCAAGCCGCCCCGCATCAGGCCCGCTTGCGCAAGCTGGCTGCCTGAGGGTCTTGAGAACGCCTGCCGTCCATTGCCGAAGTTATTCGCCGACACCCCGGTGACGCCATTCATATAGCGTGCGTTGCGATAGACGCCCGCGATGTTCGTGTTGTGAATAATCGCGAAGCTGTTGCCCCGTCCGCCGTAGAATCCACGCCCATACCACGGATGGAATAGCTCAAACGGCGCCAGCGGGCACCATCCGATGCTTCCAAAACCGAAGCCGATGGAAAAGCCGCCGAAGCCAAAGAAGCCAACCAGCGCGGGCCGCCAGAAGTATGAGCTGAGAATCGGTCCGGGATACCATGCCCAACCGTAGCCGCCATTCTGGAACCAACGCCCATAGTGATACGGCGCCCAACCCCAGGGAGCGGCGTCCACCCAGGTCCAGCCATAATAGTCTTCCCAAACCCACTGCCCGTTGCTATAAGGAGCGAAGTCCGGGCCTTGAGAATTCGGCACCCACGCCTGTCCATACTGAGATGGCACCCATCGGCCGTACTGATCTAAGTCATCCGCGCCATTGATGTCGGCCGCCATGTAGCGGGAACTCACCGAGTGCTGCATCTGCTGATCGCGGCCGGCGCTCCAGCGGTCGAAATCGTCTATAGCGATGGGATTCACGTTCAGCAGTTCGGGAGACTGAGCCTGCCCGCGCACAAGGATGGTGTGTCCGGCTTCAATCGTCTCTGAGCCGCTCGGCGAGAAGATCTCAACGGAACCCGAACGAACTGTTACTTCCGTGGTTCCATCCGGCAAAATGGTAACGCGATACTCGCCGGCGCGCCTCGGGTGGATGGCAATGCTGGGCGTGTCGATTTCGGCTTGCGACTTCAGGTCGCGCACCACCGCATACATCAGCGTGCCCTGCACCAGCTGGATCTGAAACTTGTGGTACTCCACATCGCCCAGGATCACTTCAGTGGAGGGGGCCAAACGAGCGACGTTCGCGGCGTCAAACTGGATTTCAGCACGCGAACCGGGAGCGGTGATCAGGTGATCCTGAGTCATCAGCGGCGCATTGATGGCGCCCGCCACCAGTTCCCCTGAATCGCCGCGCTTCACATTAGCTTCGCCCTGCAAAATGGCAATGCGGGCGACGCCACGGCTAGGATCGTCGGCGTTCTCCTCGCCGCCTTGTGCATTCGTAGCGGGTCCAGGCGGCGGAGGCTGCTGCGGAGGCGGAGGCGCCTGATAGGCTTGCTGATTCGGATACCCTTCCGGCAGATAAGTCTGAGGCGGATAACCCTGATTCGCGTAACTCTGTGAGTCCGCCGGAGGATAGCTGGTTTGCGCCCAGCCGCCGCCGGCTAGTAAAGCAGTGGCGGCCAGCGTGAGAACTCGTGAGGCGGCGATGCGGGGCGTGCTCATTTGTCACGTTCGACGGAGCACGAGCTCTTCCAAAGACGAAGGCTTTACGCCTCAGTGAGTTACGCCCGCGCAAGCTTGTGTCCCGGTGGTGGATATCAACCACCCGTCGAATCGCATGGTGGTCAATAACCGGACGCTCAGCCGGACCTGCGGCTCGATTCGCGGACCACCAGCCGCGGCTCAAGCAGCACGGTTCGCCCGCCAAGGTTCGACTTGCTGTTAAACGATTCCATCAGAAACTCCGCAGCCGTTTCGCCAATCTTGGTGCTGCCCTGGTCAATGGTGGAGAGCGGAACACGCAAGAGATCGGAGTAGCGCACGTTCCCCGCTCCAATGATGGCAATGTCCTGGGGCACGCGCAGGCCGGCTTCGAGAATCGCTTTGATGGCGCCTGCGGCAATCGGGTCATTGTGACAGAAGATGCCATCCGGTGGCTGCTTCAATCCAAGCAATTGCCGTGCGGCGCGGTAGCCTCCTTCGTCATCGCAACCGCCCACCGCCACATAGTTGAGGTCCAGTGCGCGGCGATGCTTCGCCAATGTCTCCGCGTATCCCTGCAGACGGCGTCTCGCATTCGGCGTTCCGGGACCGCGGATGAGCGCCACCCGCCGGCAGCCCTGCTGGATCAGATGTTCGGTGGCCAGCGCGCCCACTTCTTCGTCCCGCGTGCCAACGTAGTCGATGCCGGCCATGTCCGGCATACGGTCGATAAGGACGTAAGGTATCTTGCCCTCGCGTAGCGGGCCGGGCATGCGGCTCTGCCAATTCTCCTGGGCAGAAGCGATTACCAGGCCATCGACGTGCCGGGATAACAGCATCTCGATCTGGCTACCCTCGAGTTCCGCGTTCTCATCCGAATTCGCCACCACGGTCTGGTACCCGTGGGGCGCGAGCCTGCGGCTGAGACCCGTGGCCACTTCCGCGAAGAATGAGTGCATCAGGTCGGGAATGACCACGCCCACGAGGTAGGTCCGGCGGGTCACCAGGCTTCGTGCAATCAAGTTGGGCTGAAAGTCCAACTCGCGCGCCCGCCGCAAGACGCGCTCGCGGGTTTGTTCGCTGATGTCGGAATGCAGGCGCAACGCCTTCGAGACCGTCATCAGCGAGACGCCGAGGTCTTCGGCGATATCCTTCATCCGGGCAGCCATTACGTGAGGTCCCCCCTCAGTATGAGCTACGCGGATGAAGGCGCGCCGGATGGTCTGGCGAAACGCCGCGGCCGCGGGAAACCGTTCATCTGACGGGCGCCGTCCCTGCCACGGCCTTATTTGACTGCAACGGAGGCGCCGTCGGCTGCGACGGGGCAGGCGCCGGCGTCGCCGCCTGCTGGAGAGCCGCGAGAATCGCCTGGCCATTCGGCGAGCCGAGACCGGTACAAGCATCCCAGCCCGGACCCGCCGAGTAGCTTCCGTTGTTTCCTTGCGTCACGTCGTTGTAGGTGGATTCCGGGAATTGATAAAGAGTCGGATTCAAATACCCGACTGGTTTGCCCAGTTGTTGGTTGAACAAAGCAATCAGGCCAGCCCACAAGGGGGCTACGGCGCTGGTTCCGCCAATCACGGTCTGTTGCCCATCAACCACCACCTGATAACCGGTTTCGGGGTCAGCGTCGCCGGCCACATCGGGCACGCCCCGGCCCACGAAACCCGTATCCACCTGCGGAGGAACACCCGCCGCCTGTTGGTAAGCGGGCAGCGGAAACTCAATGCTCACTCCGCCGCCGGTGGCGCCCTCCTTCGAGTGCAGTTCATTCCACACCGTCTCTGACAAGACGCCGTTGTTCACTTGAATTGTGGTGCCGCCGCAGGCCAGCGAGTACGGACTCGAGGCCGGAAAGTCGACGTGCTGCTTGCCACCCTTGACGCCGTCGGTGGACCCATTGTCGCCGGCGGCCACCGTCACTGTAACGCCGACGCCGGCCGCATCCTCCAGCGCCGCGTTCATCGCCGTTCGCGCCTGCTCCGTCCAGGAATCCTCGGGTCCGCCCCAACTGATGGAAAGCACTGACGGCTGCCGCGCCGTGTCATGCACGGCCTGTGAGATGGCGTCCACAAACCCCTGGTCGGTGTTCGGCGCGAAATAGACGGCAATCTGCGCATTCGGCGCGATGGCGCCGGCCACTTCGATATCCAGCATCACCTCGCCGTCGGCATCGCCGCCGGGCGAATTTTGACCGTTATCCACGGAGATCGCCGTGACGGTGGGCCCCGGTGAAATGCCCAGGCCGCTGAAATAGGTGTTGAGGTCATCGGTGGAATAACCGCCGCCGAGCTCGAGGATGGCAATGGTTTGCCCTGACCCATTCAGGCCCGTGGGAAATTGATACAACTGCGCCAGTTGCAGCGCGGAGTAGGACGTTGCTTGGACGGCGGCGTTCGAGCTTGACACGCGCGAGGCTTGTGCCTTCGACCCGGCCCGGTAACGGAAATGAGGCGTTGCCACAGGCCGGTTGTCGAGTCCCAGCACCGCCATGATCATTGGCGCAAGGCCTTCAGGGACGCTGATGGACCCGGTTCTTCCGCGATACTTGAGGCCGCTGGACGCCACCTCATAGTGCGATAACGACACGCCAAAAGCTTTCTGGATGGCGTCGGCGCTCCCAGAGAGGCGGACGCGCCGGCTTTCGGCGTGACTCTCCACGACAGTCAGTTGATGGTCGTGAGCGAATTTCTCCAGTGCGACAATGTCATTGGGGTGGGCGCCGTGCGCACCCCCATAAGCTTGCCGGTCGGCGTAATTGCGGTCGCTTGGCGTGGTGTGGGCGATCTGGTGCGGATCGCTGCGTCTGCGTAACACAACAGTGACTTGCACAGTCTCTTTGGAGTCAACGGGCCCGGTAATTTGAGCCCCTTCAACAGGTTCACGCTTCGTACCGGGAAGGGAAACACGATTGTTAGTTGCCATGGCTGAGATTGGACGCTAATTTGAGTAAGTTTGCAAGATATTTTTTTGGCACTGTCAGCAAGGCGACGTTCGTGACTCGCGTGGCGCCTAATCCTTCGAATCGGCGCCGGCAGCGTCCGGTTGTTCCCTTCGGCTCCCGATACTCCCGTGGCGCGGGCTTTTTGCCTTCAATGCCACCTAGTTGTCCATCAGAAGCCGTACGATGTTGAAATCGTTGTGGCATGCGCGCTCCTGTGTGCCGGGTCGGCACTCATACCGACGGATTGCCGCGAACAATTGGCGAACCATTGGAGCAATGGGCGGCCTGCGCCAACCAAACATCAGTCCTTTAAAATGTTCCCGAATCAAAAAAACTAAGTGTGGCATTGCCTGGAATTTCAATACCAGGGACGCCCGAGTTTCGAACCGCCTCAAGTACGGTCCAAACGGTCGCTACAGCGCAGGCGGTTTCCGGTGCGTGGGAAATTGATTTCATAGTTAGGCGAATTTCGTAGAGTAGTTAGGCGGAGTGATGCGCTATAGGCCTCCTGCCAGCCGCCAACGGCGGGAGCTTCGAAACTCATCTTCAAAGATTTGCTTACTTCTTCGCAGCGGCCACTCTCGCGCTGGGAGTGCTATCCGCCTTCAGATCGCCGAGCGCATATTGGATACCGGCCAGGAAGTGCTCGAGCAGAGGTGCGTTCCAGAACACGGGCGCGCCGTGCCCCAGCGAGCTGTAGAAAACTCGGCCTTTCTTGTACGCGCGGATCCACGACACGGGGAAGTCCTGGTCCACCGCGCGCACCGGCAAAATCCTGTGCTTGGGTGAAAGGCCGGTCTTTTCCACGTCGATGCTGAGGAGCACGTGGAGATGGTCGCGCAGGTTCGGCTCCTGAAGCTGAAACGCCTGGTCGGCAATCCGGAACTCCTCGCCGTGAAATGGAGCCGTCAGCGGGCTCTTGGGGTCATCGATCTTCACCGTCATCATCTCCCCGTCCCAAGGATGTCCGCCGTTCTCGGTCCCGCCCAGCATCTGGCCGAACGGCGGCCACTGGTCGTACTTGGGATACTGCACGAAGGTCGCGATGGCATCGTGAATCCCAACGAACCCCTTGCCTCCGGCGACGAAGCCGAGCAGCGACTTCTTCAACTCCGGGTCTTCAAATATCACGCCATTGGTATTCAGGAAGCAGATCGCGTCGAATTGCCTGAGCCGCTTCGGGCGGAATATCTCAACATCGTTGCTGAAGACTGCCTCGTAGGCGCCGGTCCGTTTGCCCATCTCTCCAATGGCATAGTTGGCCACCGGGATGAAATCGTACGAGCTGCCGTGCCACGGATGGCCGTCATGCATTTCCAGGTTGGTCACCAGCAGGCGGCGAGGCTTCTTCGGTTTTGCCGCCGCCGTGGCTGGAACGGCGTGGTCCACTCGCTGCTTCTGGTCGGGCACCAGCGTCTGGCCTTGGAGAAGCGTAAAGCCAAGCGTTCCCACCAACAGCATGTTGCTCAGCATATCGAGTGAACCCGCCACACGAGGACGGGACCATGGGATTTGCCGCCCCTTCGTTGAAAACGACGGCAGCATCGCGGCCTCAGTCTTTCCGGCGCGCCGACCATGCGCGAGTGGTGTAGGTCGCCTTGATCGAACGCTGGCCGGCGACGCGCTCCCCCGCAAAATCAAGGAACGCATCGAACTGCTGCTCGCCAAGCTGCAATCGCAACTCATTGACGGAACGCCAGACCCCCAGATAGCGCTCTGGGGTCATGAGGATGTCATGCCGGCCTTCCATGTACACCACGTCTTCAAACCAGGGTGACGACCACAGTTGCTCACCAAGCCTTTCTTTCATGCCGGTGGATGCGCGCTTGATGTTTGGCCGCAGAGCGCTTAAGTGCGCCTCAATCTCAACGAGGAGTGGATTCGCCTCTATCAGGCGGGCGTTCCATAGGGCTGTAAACCGTCCCTGTGGGCGCAGCAGACGATGAAACTCTCGAGTCGCTGCATCGAAATCGGTCCAGTGAAACGCGGAGGCCATTGTCAGCCAATCGACGGAGCCTTCGGGCGCACCTGTCTGCTCGGCGTGGCCCGCCAGCCATCGAATGCCGGTGTCCGCGCTATCCGCCATGCCGGCCGCCCGCATGTCGTCGTTCGGTTCGATGGCCGTAGCCGACTTCACGCCTTTGCGGTAAACCATCCTCGTCCAGATGCCTGTCCCCGCACCCACGTCAACGAAGTCGACATCGGCTGCGGGCTTATTGAGTAAGCCCAGTAGCGCATCGAGCACGGACGGGCTGTAGTCCGGACGATGCCGGGAGTAGTGGTTGGCAAGCCCCGTGTAATCGCCCGATTTTACGATATCTCTTAACCGCCTCTCGGCCGCGTTTTCACTTGCACCCGTTAGGTGTTCGGATCCAATCTGCTGCAGGCCCACCACATTATAGAATCATGAGTGGCCGCTGTTCATTAGGATAGATGCGCAAGACCTATCGAGAAAAGAAATCGCCCGAGTATTGGAACTCACGATGGAACCAGATCCCCGTGGATGCGCCCGCGGAAGGGCACAACCGCTATCCACTTCTGTATGCCAACATGGTGGTTCCCGGCTGTGATGGGGAAGTTCTGGAACTTGGCTGCGGTCCCGGCCGCCTCCTGCGCTACTACCACGCGAAGGGCACAAGAATTGTCGGGGTGGACAATGTCGCGGCTGTCATAACGAAGCTACAGGCGTGCGATCCTCAACTGCGTGTGATCCATGCGGACGCTTGCAGACTGCCGTTCGAGAGCGGACGGTTCACAACGGTTCTTTGCTTCGGCGTTTATCATAGCCTGGAGGATCAGGATGATGTAGCCGTTGCCATCAGCGAAACCTTCCGCGTCCTTCGACCCGGTGGCCGCTTGTGCGCGGAGTTCCGGTCCGACAGCCTGCATAACCGGATGATCGACTACTATAAGGGGCACGGAAAGCACGCCACGGAGTTCCACAAATGGAATTATCGGCGGCAGGAAGGCCGCGCCATGCTCCGGCAAGCGGGCTTTCTTATTGAGAGTGAATATGCGGCGCTCAATATGCCACTGCTCTATCATGTGCCGTTCTTGCGGCATCCATCGCAAAGGCGCAGCGGCGAACACTCAGCCAGGATTTCCGGCTATCGCCTGCGGGCATGGCTCCAAGCGCTACATTCTGTCGGCCTGCGGTTCCTGCCCGGAGTCCTCGCCAATGAGTACGTCTTTGTTTGCCGCAAACCCGGGGAAATTGCCCAGGCACTTTAGCAAGCATAGGAGCCAGACGCGGAATTAGGCGCGGCTACTGTTCCAGCGGCTCAGGTTCAATACCAATGCCCTTTTCGCCCGCCGCCTTCTTTTCCCAATACTTCTTCACCCACGCCTCGAAGCTCTTACCCGCTGCTGTGTCGCGCCCGGTGAACTCCAGCCTTGCGATGTCGCTGTAAGGGATGCTCAGTTTCTCCCGAACATCTTTTGGAATCACACGCACCACGGAGCCCGCAAGCGTTGCGCCCGTGCGCCGGTCGAAAATGTAACCTTCCACCACCGAGCCGTCTTTGCGGGTAATGGTCACGTCGCCGCGATAATCGAAAGCCTTCTCAAGCGCAGTCCGGATCTCATCGTCTGACGCAAGCGATGGAACCGAGCCTTGCAGATACTCATGCTCAAAGCCTGGAGCAACTTCAAGCTCATCCGGATTTAGAGTTACTGCCGTGTCCATGCTCATACCGCGGTCTGCTCCATGTCTTCAACCTTGCCGCTGCCGATCTGCACCAGCGAAGCATGCGCCTCATTCGTCGCGTTGTACTCCTCCAGCAGTTTCACAGCGCCAGGGTCGCGGTAACGGCTGAAAAGCGTCGCCTTCGCCATCGCGAACAGGCCGCTAAACGAACTGAAGGCGTGGTGCACGGTGGTGGGCTCATAGCCGCAGCTCACCATGCAGTTGGCGCACTTCGGGTTACCGCTCTCGGTGCCGTAGTGGCTCCAATCGGTGGTTTTCACCAGTTCGGCGTAAGTGTCCACGTAGCCATCCTGCAACAGGTAACAGGGCCGCTGCCACCCGAACAGGTTGTAAGCGGGAGCGCCCCACGCCGTACACTGGTAATTCCGCTTACCCATCAGGAACTCCAGAAACAAAGGCGACATGTTGAATTTCCAGGTCGGCTTGCGATTCGAAAGGATGGCCCGGAACAGGCGCCGCGAACGGGCGCGCCCTAGAAAGTGCTTCTGGTCCGGCGCTTTGTCGTAGGTGTAGCCGGGAGAAAGAACCATGCCCTCCACGCCCAGCGCCATGGCCTCATCGAAGAAGGCGCGCACGCTGTTGGGGTCCGCGCCATCGAACAGGGTTGTGTTCGTGGTAACCCGGAAGCCCGCCTCTAATGCCGCCTTAATGCCCTCGATGGCAATGTCATATCCCCCTTCGCGGCACACCGAGAAATCGTGGTGTTCCCGCTGTCCGTCCACGTGCACTGAGAAGGTGAGGTACTTACTCGGCTTGAAGAGGTGGAGCTTTTCCTTGAGTAACAGCGCGTTGGTGCAGAGGTAGATGTACTTCTTACGGGCAATTAACCCGGCCACGATCTCGCCGATCTGCGGATGCATCAGCGGTTCGCCGCCAGGAATGGAGACCATCGGCGCGCCGCACTCATCGATTGCTTTGAAACACTCTTCGGGGGAGAGATCTGTCTTTAAGATGTGGGCCGGGTACTGGATCTTGCCGCACCCCGCGCAGGCCAAGTTGCAACGGAACAGCGGCTCCAGCATCAGCACCAGCGGATAATGCTCGCGCCCCTGCATGCGCTGCTTGAGGACGTAGGTGGCTACGGTCCACATCTGAGAAATCGGTACCGGCATCGTGGGAAAATCCTCTCGGGGCTCCGCCTGAAATGGACGGGTTGCGCAAATTACGAACGCGAACTCTCTTTCGCTTTTTACCACGGCGCTGTGGTAACGTCAAGCTATTCGGATGATCGAGAACCTAGAAAATCGCCCCGCGCCCGAATCCACCGTCGCCGCGCGGCCCGTTTCGCTCGCGCCGGCCCGCCGTGCGCCGGTCCAGGAGCGCAGTCATGAGACGGTGCAACGGGTGATGGACGCCGCGTCCCGTTTGTTGGAGCGCGCCCCCCTCGAAGAAATCACCACCAGCCGGATCGCCGCCGAGTCCGGCGTCTCCGTCGGCGGTCTTTACCGCTTCTTCCCGGACAAGCAATCTATTCTCGACGCCATCGCCGTCAGGCGCCAGAAGGAATTTGAGGAGCACATCGCCGCCCAATTTCTGGCCGACCTGCCGGGCGACGGACCCGCCTTTTTCGCGGCGATGATTGACGCCTATGTCGCGTTCCTCGACAGCCATCCCGACTTCCGGACGCTGGTGTTCGGCCGCCACATCAGCGCTGAAACCCGCCGGCAGGAGGCGCAACCGGACGCCGGGACCACCGCTCTGCTGAAGCAGTTTATGGTGCATTATCTGCGAATGCCCGACACGCCGGAACTGAGCCTGAAGCTGCGCTTGGCGATTGAGGCTGGGGAGCGCTTGCTCGCCTTTGCCTTTGAGCAAAGGACCCTGGAGGAACGCGGTGCGGTGATTGAGCAATTGAAGCGGATGCTGGCCGGTTACCTGTTCTAACCCTGGGAACGCCAATCCCCTGATTGGCGTAAGGCACGAACCGTGCCCGTTCTCGACCTACGCTTCAACCTTGAGCCGGAGCGCCCGCGTTCTGCTCCTCCGGCCTGATGAAGCGTGACGTGCTGGAACTGCGGTGCCCTCGAAGAGCCGCGGCTATGCCAGGGCGGGTTCCGCCGCTTGATTTCAGTGGTAGCCGGCGAGACGCCAATCAGGAGATTGGCGTTCCCAGGCGTGTCTGGCCACGAATTCTCTTCCCACCCAGCGGAACGCCTGTTATCCTAGCGTCTTGAGTACTCCGTGCGAGGGCGTTCCGCCGGTCTCTGATTAAATTGATCCGATACTCAATTCGTCTGGAATCCGACTCGTCATATACGCACTGGTGAGCATGCTCCGGTGATTCGCACATGGAGAAGCCTAAAGGTGCTCGGGGGATTCCCCCCTTATAGCCAGTTA
>CAJCIT010000210.1 GCA_903970405.1 Acidobacteriaceae bacterium
TACTCCACTCTGACCGAACCGCCGTCATTTTCGATCACGAGGATGTTGAATGGCACGTACAACGCTGCCAGGACGTCGTGCCGTGTCATTTGTAGTGCTATCCGCGGATTCCCAATCGTATAACGCATTGCTTTGCAAGACTGGCCAATCAAGGAAAACAAGGCGCCGTGATTCAGCCTCCAAAAGATCATTAGGTTCTGTTCGCCCTCCATGGCTTGGAACAAGTGATCACCGAGCTGCGGATCATTGCGAATCTGGGCTCCTACTATCGGATCATACTTTCCGAGAAGAGACTCGAATGTGCTGATGAACTTTTCGAACTCGATTGCCACGACGACCGTTGCACGCGACATCTGGAATGCTGAAGTATTCATGTGGCGATCGAATTCAATTAGTGCGTGTCGCTCAATTCTGTTGGACTCGATTCGTATGACTCAACCTCTTTCGCGTATTCTGCCGCCGCGAACTCGCCAGGCGCTTCTCGAATTACCGGCGATTCGTGAAAGCTCAACTGCGAAAGCTCCCAAATGACCTTGGTCACGCCAGCACATACTACGAAAGCGAAGCCGGCGAGAATGATCAGAGAATTCAGAAAATGCATGCTGCATCCGTGGCGACTACCGCAGCTGTTGATTTAAGAATTCGCTCGTCCGCCCGTTAGCAAGTGCTGCGGCCTTCGCGTTGTAGTGCGCCCCATTGTTCCGCGAGAAGGCGTGACATTGGCCTGGATAGCTGAACACGGTTGCATTAGGCTTCGTGGCCAGTGCCGCCTTGATCGCGGCTTGCGCGGGCTTGGAAATAAACTCATCCTCCTCGCCCAGATGCATCAGCAAGGACGCATGCAGGCCGTCAACCTCGCCGAGATACTTCTCCGTGTCGCCACCATGGTAGGCGACCGCCGCGTCAACGCGGTGGCGCACGGCCGTCAAGAAAACCATCAGCGCCCCGAGACAGTAGCCAAGCACGGCTATTTTACCGGTGCACTCGGGCATCTTGGCCACCGTGTCGATAGTGTCCTTGATGTCCCTAACACCCTCTTCTCGGTTATAGGCTTGATAGAGGCGAAGACCATGTTGCCAGTCAACCTCGGAACGGACGCCGAGATCGACGCCCGGCTCTTGGCGCCAGAACAGGTCCGGCGCGATCGCAATGAAGCCCTGCTCGGCCAGTTCGTCACATTTCTCGCGGATATCCGCGTTCACGCCAAACAACTCTTGCAGCACGATTACGGCGGGAGCAGGCAATTCCTCTGGTCTCGCGATATAAGCAGTGAACGTGCCGTCCTGTCCTCTTACGGTGATGTGATCTTTCATTATCGGTCTCCGGAAATGGCTATATCTCTAGCGGGATCTCCGCCGACCCCTACCCGAGTCGGCGGAGATCAATGGCCTACGAGCGTACGGCTATTGATTCACGTGTGCGGAGGTGGCCGCCTCTTCAATGAGTCTTGCAGCTTCCGTTGGGTACGACATGTAAGCCACATGGCTGGCGTTCACCTCGACGGTCTTGGCGCGGGCGCGCCTCGCCATCATCCGCTCCTGCTCGGGATTGATGGATCGGTCTGCCGAGGCGACCATGTAGAACGTGGGTTTGGTCTTCCAGGCGGGCTTCGTGACCTTATGGGTGAATGAGTCGGTGGAGATTGGTACCTGCGAGATCGCCATGAACCACGCCTTTTCCGGCGGAATGTCCGCTGCGAAGTCCGCTGCGAACTGCTCCTCGGTTATCCACCAGTTCCCATTGCCATCCGGCTTGAATGCCTTGGACGCTTGCGGGACCGCCTGTTCGATCGACGCACAGCTCTCGCCCTCGTCGAGTGCAAAAGCAGCGATATAGACCAGCGCGGCGACCTGCGGATGATTGCCGGCCTCGGTGATGATGGAGCCCCCGTAGCTGTGGCCGACCAGAACCACTGGCCCGTCCATGGCATCGATTGCTGCCTTCGTGTACTTCTGATCGTCGGCGTAGGAAGTTTCGGGCGGCTGCGCCACCGACACTTTGTATCCATCATTCTTGAGGATCTTCGCGACCGCTTCCCAACCGGAACCGTCGGCGAAAGCGCCATGCACCAGAACCACGTTCTTAATATGCTGTTTCACGACCATTCTCCTTTGCGGTAAGGATTCATTCGGACCAATTGACTTCGGCATCGAGTCCCTCGGTGCCAGACGGCTCGGTCTTGCTCGCGGGACGTACATCTCACTTGCAACGAAAAGCGGATCGCCTACTAGTTGGCGTGTGCAGAGGTGGCCGCCTCTTCGATCAGCTTGACTGCTTCCTTCGGATGAGACATGTA
This sequence comes from Acidobacteriaceae bacterium, assembly GCA_903970405.1. Classification (GTDB taxonomy): domain Bacteria; phylum Acidobacteriota; class Terriglobia; order Bryobacterales; family Bryobacteraceae; genus CAJCIT01. Next base: position 2,297 of record CAJCIT010000210.1, read on the forward strand.
TGCCACATGGCTGGCGCCGTTTATTTCGACGGTCTTGGCATGGGCGCGCTTCGCCATCATTCGCTCCTGGATCGGATTGATCGATCGGTCTGCGGAGGCCACCATGTACCACGTGGGCTTGGTCTTCCATGCGGGATTTGTGACCTTGTGGGTAAAGGCGTCAGTGGAGATCGGCACCTGAGCGATCGCCATGAAGTGAGACACAGCCGGCGGGACATCCGCCGCGAAGTCCGCCGCGAAATTTTCCTGCAGTATCCACCAGTTCCCGTTGCTGTCCGGCTTGAACGCCTCGGAGGCTTGCGGCACGGCCTGCTCGATCGACGCACAACTCTCGCCTTCATCGAGCGCGAATGCGGCGATGTAGACAAGCGCAGCCACTTTTGGATGATTGCCGGCCTCGGTAATTACGGACCCACCGTAACTATGTCCGACGAGAACCACGGGTCCGTCCATGGCGTCGAGAGCCGCCTTGGCGTACTTTTGGTCATCGGCGTAGGAGGTCTCCGGTTCCTGCAACACCGACACCGTGTATCCGTCTTTCTCCAGCAGCTTCGCGACCGCTTCCCAGCCGGACCCGTCAGCAAATGCTCCATGCACCAAGAGGACGTTGTGTATGCCTGTCGGCGCCGCGACAGTCGTCTGGGCGCCTCCCAGCAACAGACTCGTGGATATCAGCGCGGCGATAAGCGCAAAAATGCCGTAAATCCTTTTCATGATTTACTTCCCCTGTAGTTTCAGTCCAACTTGAACGATCGAGTTCACTGTCTGATATTTAAGGCGGCGTGTACGGTAGCGAAACCGCGCGGCGCTCGCGTCACGATAAGAGGGGATGCGGAACTAACTCTTTTTGGGGATTTGTCGGATACCCGAAATGTCGGGGCATGCAGTCGAGGACCGACGGTGAGTATTCAGCTGTCTATCCCTTCGAGGCGCACGACAATTAGGAGCCATTCCCGTTCACTTTGACTTCGCGGCGCCCATACAGGAGCGCGTCCACTGAAAAGGCTCCGGGACCTAAGCAGATCAACGCGGCTGACATCACAATGAACTCAACCCGCGCAACCGGTGATCCAAACAAAGGCAGAGATCCGGCCATCCCTGAATCGATCGTGGCGGCTAAGCCAACCAAGCAGAGAAGTGAGGCTGTGATGGGCGTCAGGAGGCCGATCATCAGTACAACGCTCGTAATGGTCGCTAATGCGGCTGCGAGCGTACTGCCTGCTACGTGATGCGAGGCGGCGATGAGCAAGGCAGATTGCAGACTGCTGATACCACCGACCCCAAAGCGAAGGAGTAGTAAGGCGAAGCCAGGGCAACCCGAGGGGAAGCCTGAAAACGTGCGTTGCAGGGCCATGCTGCTCGCCGCGGAAAATATACCCGATGCTAGCCGACGCGCTGTTACGAATCGACCCACTAATCAGGTATCTGATAGTAACCATAATGAGTTAGCAGCAACCAGCCGGCGCGACGTTCGGAGCTTCAAAGGTTAATGACGCCGCGACGAATTCCAATGGTGACGGCCTGGGTCCTATCTTTAGCTCCGAGCTTTTCCATGATGTGTTTGACATGCACCTTAACGGTTTCTTCAGCGATCTTGAGCTGCTCACCGATATCTCGATTACGGTCACCTTCGGCGATACGCCTAAGAACATCGATTTCACGATCGGTAAGCGCTTCACCGCCCACGTGTACCGCCAGATTCTCGGCGAGCTCTGCCGGAAGATGCTTGCGTCCGCCGTGCACCTTGCGGATGACTCCGACCAGTTCGTCCAGAGGGGCGCTCTTCAATAGATAGCCGCATGCTCCTGCCGTGAGGGCGCGTTGGATTTCGTAGTCACCCTCAAACGTCGTCACAACGATGGCTCGTGCCTCGGGAAACTCAGCGCGAACCGAGGCGATGGCGCTGATTCCGCTCATATCGGGAAGCCTTAAGTCCATGAGTGTGATGTCAGGCCGAAGCGCTCTGAATTCTTCAAGAGCCTCTTTGCCTGTAGCCGCCGTCCCCACCAGCTCCAAATCGCTTTCGTTCGCAACTACCGTTGCGATTCCCTCTCGAAAAGCAGGATGGTCATCGACGCATAGGATCCGGATTGTTGTGACGGTATTCATGACCTCTTCACCCGTGAGTAAAGTTTAGCAATCCAATACACTGGCCCGAGTGGATCGGGTCGCTCGAACGCAGCGCTCGATGGCACGATCAAGTCTATTTCAGTTCCCGCTCCCGGCGCCGTTCTAATTTTGAGCTGAGCCCCGATCCTTCGTGCGCGCTCACGCATTCCCGATAACCCGAAATGCCCTTCCCGCCCGGCTGTTAGGACTTCGGGATCGATTCCTTTGCCGTCATCTCGGACCAGGAGGCGAAAGTGATCTCGCCCATACTCAAGCACAGTTTCTACCGCCGCAGCGTCCGCATGACGGAACACATTCGCGAGTGCTTCCCCGCCTATGCGATAGATTTCTTCGCGCACCAGAGGTCGGAGCGAGCGCGGCGTGCCCTCGACGACTACGCTATATTTGACCTTCTTAGGAGCAGCCAAATCGCTCGAGATTTGCGTTAATGCGCGTTCCAAATGCTCTTCTTGGGAGCGTCGCAAACGCAGCTGGCGGACCGTGTGGCGGCTTTCATCGATCAGCTGCCGCAACTGCTGCGAGATGCGCTGTACGAGCGGTTTCGCAGTCGCATCCGCGGCGATTTGACGGTCTGCGACTTCCAGCTGCAGCGAGGCGCTCACCAGACCCTGCAAAAGAGTGTCGTGCAAATCGCGCGCGATTCGTTCCCGCTCGTCTAAGCGCTCAACGAGTCGCGCCTGGATATTCACGGCAACAACCTGCATTCTGCGTCGAATCCCCCAGACAATGAGCGCGAGCGCGGTAACCATCGCGGCCGTTCTTAGCCACCACGTCTGGTAAAGGGTTGGCTCGATGGCGAATTCGAGCGATGCTCCGGTTGTGTTCCACACACCATCGTTATTCGAGGCAATCACGTGAAATCGGTATCTTCCCGGACTTAAGTCCGTGTAGAACGCCTGACGCCGGGTCCCTGGATCCTGCCAATCCTTATCTCTGCCCTCCAAGCGATAACGAAACTGGACCTTCTGCGGCACCACAAGACTCAATGCCGTGTAGTCTATTTCGAGATCCCGGCCAAGCGGCGGGAGTCGAAGAAGTTGCCGAGGCGAATAGATCTTTCCATCGACGATGAGATTCTCGATGTGTACGGGAGGTGCAAGAGCATTCCTCGGAAGATTCTCCGGGTCGATCACCTGAGCGACGGTCGCATTGACGAACCACAGCTTTCCGTCGGCGGCTTCGGATGCTCTCGGGGTGAATGATGAGTAAGCCGCCTGAACGCCGTCAAAACTGTCGAAAAGACGGTACCGCAGCTTGGCGTTGGGATCTGCCCACCAACGTTGTAACTCTCTATCGTCGATCGCGATCAGCCCGCAGGACGAATACAGCCAAAGCGTTTTTTGCTTGTCCACTATGAACGAGAATGGAGGGTCGCATGGAAGTCCATTTTCCCGCCCCAAACGTTGTGATCTTTCGTTTTGCCAACCGGTCAATTGTCCGGCGGAAAGAATTAGGAGATGATTGTCGGAAATCTGAAGAAGCTGATAAGTGGGGCCATTCGCTCTGACTGCCATTTTCAACAGCTTGTCTCTGTAGGTGGCAGTCTCACCGCTACGAAAGCCCACGCTGATTCCGCCAGCAGGGTCGGCGGCAATCGAGAAAATGCGCGAGCCGACCGGGCCCACGGTCTCCTCCTGTACCGTAACTCCATGAATGTGGATGAGCCGCGAGAGACTCGGCGCTAGCATTCCCCATAGATCGTCATTTCGATCTTGGATTAGCGATTGAAGCGTTCCCACCGGACTCCCATCGCTGCGCAAGAGCTTACGGAACTTTGCTCCTTCTCGTACCGAGAGGGTATTGTCGGTGCCCACCCACAGCCGGCCAGAATGATCCTCGAGCAGCACCGTGACGCGCTTGCCGGGTAGTCCTTGATTTTCTCGAATCGATGATACGGACCCTTCGTGAATCTCATCGAGTGCGTCGTGATTGCCTACCCAGACGGTGCCGTCGCTTGCGGCGAGCACCGAACCGGCGAAGTCAGAACTCATCCCTTCTCGGCTTGAGAACGTGAGGACTTTGGGAACTCTGAAGCGATCCAGACCTCCGGATGTAAGCACCCAGATGTTGCTCTCCCGGTCCTCGTAAATAGCATTGATGACATTGCCACTCAGTCCATCCGAACTGCGGTAGTAGTCACTTCTGCGGTCTCGAATCACGCAGAGTCCCTGACTCACCGTACCAATCCAAAGAGAGCCGGCGCGATCGGTCAGCATATTGCCGACTTGGATCGTCTCCCCGTCGAGCCCCTCGGTAGTGAATGAGCTCCAGTGGTTCGCCTTGAATTGCTGAAGTCCCATGTGGGTTCCGGACTGCACCATGCCGATGAGCATGGATCCGTTTGGCCCATCAGCAAACGCTCCCACCGCGCCGAGCTGTTCGAGTGCCTTCAACGACGGCGGAACGAACGACTCGAACGACCCCGGCTTGCCTCGAGCGAAGCCTCCACTCCCGCCTAACCATAGGTCTCCGGATGTGTCGCGGGACAACGCTCCCGCGTAAGGAATTGATATGCCATCGCGTGCGCCAAAACATTTAACCCCCTCGTCGGAGATGTGGCATAGGGGACCTTGACCGTCTTGGATTCGGGAGCGTGTAATCCAAACACCTCCAGTGGGATCATCGAGGATCGCGTTGATTCTCGCGTCAATGCTCGGGTAGGTGGAGAGTTTTCCGTCCTTCCAGCGCAGCAGGTTGGATGCGCCAATCCACAGACTTCCGTCTCGGCTCGCACCTAGCGAGTAGACCCCTTTAATTGGAGCCGATCCTTCCGGTGGTGTCCAAGGAACGAATCGGACTCCATCGAAGCGCACCAATCCGGAGGTTGTTCCAATCCAGAGATATCCATCCGCCGTTTGCACAATGGCGGTCGGAATTCCATTGAATACTCCGTCCTGCAGCCGCCATGATGTATGTGCATATTGTGACGTGCGAAGAACGGGTTCGTGAGCCAGGGCACCCATCGAAGTCAGGACGATAGACATCAAGAGGACGATTCGACTCACAAGTAAGGACCTAGTGGACACAGTCACACCTTGCGTATCGTCTCCAATTGTAGACTCCTAAGTGGCGCGGCGAATGGTGCACCATTTCTAGCAGCATTACTGATAGGACTCGTGATGGGCGCGGAGGCGGACATTATTGCTTATTTAACGAGTCGCCACCTTTTGTCCGTGGCTGATGGGGCCGGCCGCGAGCACATTATTGCTGAGCGAATTGAACAACTGCCGGAAAAAATTGTTGCGGCTCCTCAATCCACGGAAAGTGTCCAGCACGTTCCACAACTAGCAGCTCGGAATTCCGTACGCCGTGATGGATTCGAGTCGCCACA
>CAJCIT010000211.1 GCA_903970405.1 Acidobacteriaceae bacterium
TTCCGCCGGAGATCGAACGGCATCGGATTCCACCCTGCCTAAAGCGCTTGAGCCGGCCATCGCGCAGTTGCGCGCGGCGTTTCCTTTCACCAGCTATCGGCTTCTTGAGGCAATCCAAACCCGGGTGCGGGCGGGTGATTCCGCGAGATCGACGGGCGGCCTCGGACGGATTGAGCAAGTCTCTAAAACCACTGGCAAGGGGCCCTCTTACCTAATGAACTTCATGACCAAGCCGATGGTGGGCGCAAACGATCTCATCGGCTTCCGCCCGCTTAACTTTGAAGCAGAGGCCACCGTTAAAGTCCCGGCTGGCGAGGGGTCACCTGGGCTCGCGGCGATCAGCTCCCGAATCGAGAGTAGTTTCGACCTCAAGCCTGGCCAACTCGTAGTGGTGGGAAAGTCAGGATTCGGTGACGATTCGCTCTTCCTGATCGTGTCCGCGAAGGTGGCAAACTAGCGCCTTCGAAAGCCATCCGGTTGGTGGTTTCACGTTCGTCGGTTATAACTGTATGATCCGCTTCCGTGGCGGAGCGGCATCACCGACAACACATGGATCACACCTCCGGCCCATCCTCCAGCCCCTCCACCATCGATCAGGAAACCGGGTTCGTTCGCGAGCTCGGCCTGTTCGATTCCGTCATGATCACCATCGGCGTGATGATCGGCTCAGGCATCTTTATTGTCTCGGCCGACATGGCGCGGAACATCGGTAGCGCCGGGTGGCTGCTGGTGGCGTGGGCGTTTGCCGGCCTACTGACCGTCGCCGCGGCGCTCTCTTATGGCGAACTCGCCTCCATGATGCCGAAGGCCGGCGGCATGTACATCTACCTGCGCGAAGCCTTTTCGCCCATCTGGGGATTTCTCTATGGCTGGACTCTGTTCACGGTGATTCAGACAGGAACCATCGCGGCCGTGGCCGTGGGTTTCGGGCGGTTTTTGGGTATTCTGGCGCCGGCCATCTCAGAAACGAACTACATCGTTCCGCCCATCCACATCGGCAGCGGCTACGCGTTGTCGCTTTCTACCAACCAGTTCATGGCCATCTTCGTGATTGCCGTCCTGACCTGGACCAATACGCTCGGCATCCGGTACGGCAAAATCATCCAGAATCTCTTCACCACGGCGAAGGTGGCGGGACTCTTCGGGCTCATCGTTCTTGGCTTGACGCTGGGTTGGAATCACGAGGCGGTGGCGGCGAACTTTTCGAATGCTTGGACGCCGCACGATTTCTCGCCGATCACCCTCACCGTAAGCGCGGCCACTACTTTTGGCTTGTTCGTGGCGCTCTGCGTTTCTCAATCGGGATCTCTGTTCGCCGCCGACTCCTGGCATGACGTGACGTTCGCCGCCGGCGAGGTGCACAATCCCGGCTGGACCATCCCTCGCGCGCTGGCGTTAGGCACCGTGGCAGTGATGACCATTTACTTCCTGACCAACGTTGCCTATCTGGTGACGCTGCCGCTGAGCGCGATTCAGCATGCGCCCTCCGATCGTGTGGCCACCGCCACGCTGGAACACATTTTCCCGGGCTTTGGCAGCATCATTATGGCGGTGGTCATTATGATTTCGGCCTTTGGCTGTATCAACAGCCTGGTGCTGGCCGGGCCGCGGGTGTACTACGCCATGGCGCAGCATGGCCTGTTCTTCGATCCTGCAAAACGCCTGAATAAGGCGCATGTCCCGGGATGGTCTCTGGTAGTGCAGGGAATTTGGGCCTGCCTGCTGGTGCTACCGCGCACTTATTCACCGGCCACGGGCCAATACGGCAATCTGTACAGCAACTTGCTGGATTGGGTGATTTCGGCTGCGCTGATCTTCTACATTTTGACCATCGCCGGCGTCATCAGGCTGCGTCTGACCCAACCGCTGCGCCAGCGCCCGTATCGGGCCTTCGGTTACCCGGTGGTGCCGCTGCTCTTCATCGTTGGCGCCAGCGCCGTCTTGCTCTGTCTCTTTGTGTATCGGCCTGCCACCACGTGGCCCGGCCTTATCATCGTGTTGGCGGGGGTCCCGATTTACTTTTTCCGGGTGCGCAAGGTCACGTGAGAAACTGGGGCTCGGTCGGCGCCGGCGCGCGATTCAGAAAGCAGGCTGTGAGCGATGGACCCCGGGTTTCCAAGAGTGCAAGCCTATGGTTAGGTTAGGAGTCAGGAAACGAATGCGATTCACCCCATCGATGACAACCTTGTTGACCGGCCTCTCCCTCGCTCTGGCCGTCAGTCTCATGACCGCGACGCCTGACCCGTACGCGCCTCTCTGGCTCTATAACGGGACCTGGAAAGTCACCCGCAATGACGCGCCCGCCGGCGCCAAGCCGGACACGCTTCTCAATGAATGCGCGCGAATTGGCAAGTACTTCGGCTGCCAGCAAACCGTGAACGGATCGGTGAGGGCGCTGATCCTCTTCATCCCCACGGAGAAGCCCGGTCACTACCACACTCAGGCCATCCTGCCGGAGGGGCGCGCCACGGGCCTGAATGACCTGGAAATTGACGGCGACCGTTGGATCTTCGAGATGGGCCGGTTGGAAGATGGCAAGACCAAGCACTACCGTACTCTCAACACCTTCACTGGCAAAACAAAGATTCAATTTGAACAGGCTGAATCCGCGGACGGGAAAGAGTGGAAGGTCACCGGCTCTGGCCACGAGGTGAAAGTGACCGATACGAGTGTGAAGTAGCTTCAAGCCTCGCCGAACAGGCTTCGCTGTCCGCCCACGTGCGCGGCCTGCGCTCTGGGCTTCGGCTCAACGGGCTGGAACTCGCGCATTAGCCGCAAGGCTTTTTGATGGTGAGTATAGATCTCAAGTAACAGATTGCAGCGAGGGCAATTCCCGCGGATGGCCGCCAGCCCGTCCGTAACCGGGTTATAGCCTGGATGCCGCGAGCATTTGCCTCGCCACCGAACTGTCCCCAGTTTCAGCAAAATTGTCTCCCGCCCCCACATGGTAGCGGAAACAGCACGGCGCGCGCCAGCCAAGTCTATTCGTAGCGCAATGCGGCAGAGGGGTCGATTCGTGTGGCTCGCGCGGCCGGTCCGAGGGTCGCCATTAATGCCGCCACAACTATCAGCAAAAAGACTGCGGCAAACGTCCATGCATCGAAGGGGCTGACGCCGAAGAGAAGTTTAGACAACAGGCGCGTCGCCGCCGCGGCCAAGGCAAGTCCAACCACGGCGCCGGCGAAGACCGGCAGCAGCGACTGCTTGAGCATCAGACGCAAGACCTTCCCGCGCCTCGCGCCCAGCGTCATGCGGATGCCGATCTCCCGAATGCGGTGGTTCACCGCGTAATTCACCACGCCGTAGATGCCCGAACAGGCGAGCAGAATGGAGAATGCGCCCAGACCGACGGACAGGATGCTCAACAGCCGCGATGGCATCTCCTGCTTGTCGCGATTCTTATCCAGTGTGGTCACTTCATAAAAGAGCTTTGGATCGAGGCCCGCGACCACCGCATGCAGCGCGCGGGCGGTGGCAGCCGTATCCGGCGTTTTGATCAGCAGCGAAAACGATGGATCGTCGGCTTTCTGCGGCACAAAGGCGAAGGTACTGTCTAGATGGTCCAGGCTTGTAAAGCGCCCGTCATGTACGACGCCTATGACTTCGCTAAATGCCTTATCGCCGCCGAGCTTGATACGCTTGCCGACCGGGTCTTGACCGGGCCAGAATGCCCGCCCTGTGGATTCGGTGACCAACGCCACATTGGCCGCTGTCCGATACTCTGTTTCCGTCATGTTCCGGCCGCGCACGATGGGCAGATTCAGGATGCCAAAGAACTGCGGCGAGACCGAATTCAACATGCTGGCGACGCCTGTGTCGTTCGGGAGCCCCTCCCGAAACACCATGTTGGACCAGCCACCCCCCGTGAGCGGCGGGATGAAGGCAAACCCCACGTTCTCATCGCCGGCGGACGACTGCGTTCTGGCCAGAAGCTGGCTCTTGAAGAGAGACGATTCGGCGCTGCTGTAACCGTCCCGCCGCAGATCGAATTTGGCCGCCAGGACGCCACGCGTTTGAAAGCCGGGATCCACATGCTGCGCGGCGCTGAGGCCGCGCGCCAGCAATCCGGCCGCAATCAGCACCACTAGACATGTGGCGACCTGCGCCGCTACAAGGACGTTACGCACCAACGCCCAACTGCGCCGGCCCGCCAATCGAAATTCGTCGCGAAGTCCGGAGGTCAAGTCAAGGCGAGTGGACTGCAAGGCGGGCACGATGCCGAACACCAGGCCGGCAGCGACCGAAAGGCCAACTGTGTACAGCAGCATCCGCCAATCGGGCTGCAAGGAGAGCGTCGTCCGCGGAACCAATTCCGGCGGCAGCGCTTTGAGGGTGGCCTCCAAACCCAACCAGGCGAGGGCGGTACCCAAAAGACCGCCCGCTACTGAAAGCGTCAGGCTCTCTGTCAGAAGCTGACGTACTAATCGAGACCGGTTGGCGCCCACTGAGAGACGCAGAGCAATTTCACGCTGCCGGAAGGCCGCGCGCGCCAGCAGCAGGTTGGCCACGTTCGCGCAGGCGATCAAAAGTACCAAACTCACGCCGGCCAGAATGAGGTAGCTGGCGGAGAGAACCTGACGCCGGGCCTCCGGTTCCCCCAGCAGCGTGGCCGTGCCGACGGATAGTTTCGTGGTCCGGCCCGGGTGAAAACGGTCAATCTCAGCGGCTATCACGCTTAGGTTGGCATTGGCTTGGTCAATCGCGACGCCCGGCCGCAGGCGGCCGAGTAATACAAGCCAGCTCAGGTTGTCGTCAGGCAGAAAGTTCGCCCCGTCTCCCACTCTGACCAGGTCGCGTTGCATGGTCAATGGCGCCCAGAACTCGGAGGCATCGAGGCCTGCGCCGGCGAACCCCGGCGGCGCTACGCCGATCACCGTAAAGGCCACGCGATTCAGGAGCACATCGCGGCCAAGCACGCTTCGATCCCCGCCGAAATGTGTGCGCCAGAAGCTATCGCTCAATACCACCACCGGGGCGCCGTGCTCCGCCGCGCATTCGCTTTCCATGAAGCCGCGGCCGAGCGCCGGTGGACGATCCAGCACCGGAAAGTAGTTGCAGTCCACGATCTGCCCTTTGACCATTTGGCCGGTTTGTTCAGTAAAGGTTGCGCTGACTTCGGTATAAGAAGTCAGACCCGAGAGAACTTGATTTTCCCGTTGGTAGCGCCGCAATTCGGGCAGAGAGAAGAAGCTTTCTTCTCCGAAAACGCTTCGCGAAACGTTGCCGGCCAGAACCTGATAGATGCTCACCACCCGTCCCGCATCGCCCACGGGGACGGGACGAAAGGCGACTGAGTTCAGCACGGTAAAGATGGCCGTATTCACCCCGATCCCAAGGGCGATGGCGGCTACCACCACTGCCGTAAATGCCGGGGACCGCCGCAGCGTCCGCAGTGCGTATGAGACGTCCTGGCGAACAGTCGAAAACATGCCGGCCGGCACATGCCCCATCGGGGCGACGGCGTTCCAAACCGGGCCAACCCAATTGGGCTTGACAGTACTGAAAGTCTGCCGCCAGAACCAGGCGGAGGTGCGTTCCGGGTCCTGATACTCCTCGCAGAGATCGCCGGCCACGGCCTCATAGGTGGCGCTTGCCAGCCAGAACCTCATCAGAAAGAGCGCCAGTTGCGGAGGTCTGCGTTCCATCGTCGTTGCCACCTCATGCCTCCTTGATGTTCAGGCCGTCCCACATGCTGGCCAGCATGTCGCGCGCCCGCTCTAGCGCACGCACCCCGGATGCCTCACAGCGAAAGTAGCGCCGTGAACGGCCGCCGCGCTCCGGCTTCGGATCGGAGAATGTAGACGAAACAAGCCCCTTCGCCTCCAAGCGATCCAGCGTGCTGTATAAGGCGCCGATGGTTACGGCGCGCCCCGTCCGCTGTTCGATCTCATGCCGGATCGGCACTCCATAAGCCCCTTCGCCCAATCGAAGCAGCGCCAGCAACACAATCTGCTCAAAGCCGCCGAGTACATCGCGAGTTGAGTCGGTCATTACTTCTGCATTGTAGAAGTAATAACCCAAGCTTGTCCAGCGTTTTTTCCGGGCAAGTTCGATATGCTTTTGTCGAGCAGTAGACAATGTCCTTTCGCAAAGCTTTTGGCCGGCGCGCAAACGGCGACTTGGCTTCGGCCATCTCCCTGAACAGGCGGCAATTCCTGTGGAGCGCCACCGGCGCCATGGCCGGCACCACGCTGTTCCCCGTCACGCGGGCGCTGGGAGCAACGGCTGTTCCACGCGCGCCGAAGGCAGTGGTGGTCACCTTCGGCGGCGGCGCGCGGGATGACGAGACGTTTGCCGAAGACGGCCTGGAAAACATTCCCCACATGCTGAATGAGTTGATGCCGCGCGCCACGTTCTTCACGCGCGTGGTGAACCGGGGCATTCTGGGCCACTATGTCGCCACCGCAAGCCTTGCTACCGGCGCTTACGAAACGTTCAACAACTTTGCCGCCGTGCCGCCGGACCACCCCACGGTCTTCGAATACTTCCGCCGCGATTTGAAGCGTCCGGCCTCCGACACCTGGGTAGTGGCCCCAAGCAACGGCTTCAATCGCATCGGCGAAAGCGGCCATAAGGAGTTCGGCCAGGGACAGGGCGCGGGCGTGATTTTGCCGAAGCGCTTACTCGCGGACGCTTTGGCGGGCAAGACGGGCGATTATGACCACCTGCTGCGGGACAACTACGAATCGCCGATGTATGCGCCCGCGCTCGCCGGGAATGAAGTCCAGATTCATCAACTCGCCGAAGCGCTGACGCTTTCAGTCTCTGACTTCACGTCCCATGCGAAGAACCTGGCGAGTCCCGATGAACTCTCGGTCTACGTGGCGAAGCAGTTGATGCGGAAGCTTGCGCCCAGCCTGGTCTGGATCACGCTTCATGACATCGACATCGCTCACTCGGGAACGTTCTCGCTCTATATTGACGGCATTCGCCGTTCTGACAGGCTCTGCGCCGAGATCTGGAATACCATCCAAAGCGAGCCGGAGTATGCAGGCAGGACAACCATGTTCATTCTGCCCGACTTTGGCCGCGACTCTGACCAAAGCGCCGGCGGCAATGGCTTTCAACACCATCGCACCGGCGATGCCATTTCGCGCACAACGTGGATGATGGTGCTGGGTCCGGGCGTTCGTGAGAATGTGATTGTGGACCGGCCAGTGGAGTCAGTGGACCTGGTCCCCACGCTAGGCGCGCGGCTGGGCTTCGACGCGCGCTTCTCACAGGGCAAGCCGTTGGTGGAGGTTTCCTAGCGATGCTGCCCTCCCAGCTCAAACCGGAACAGTTTCAGGCTTACTCGCCGCTGGCCCGAGAACTCGCGGTGAACCGCTTGCCGCTGCTGCAGCAACTACCGGAAGCCTTCGTTCCCTTCCTGCTGAAGGAAATCGTTTCGCTGGATTCGAAGTTTCCGTCTGAGCGCGCGGAGATCGCCTCGCAGCTTGCTTATCTTGAGAATCTTCCCGTTCCACAGCGCGATCGGGAACTGGCAACCTTCGCGAGTCTCAAGCTTTCTCCCGAGTTGCAACAGTTCGATTGGGTTAACCATCCTCAGCAGTATCTGGAAAAGCTCTCGGCGCATCTCTGGGCCACGCACCAGATGGACAAGTTCCGGAGTGCGTCGGAAGAGTACATCGATAACTTCTACAAGGCGATGCCCGCGCCGGAGCCGGCTACCCACCGGTTTACCGCGGTGCTCATCGGGAAGGGCGTCACCCAAACGAATTACCGCCTCTTCCGCAAGTTGCGCCGCCAGGGCACGTACTATTCGCAGGTGAAGCCGGAGAACGGCTTGGCCACGATTCTGGAAACGGCGGAAGCGCGCGCCAAAGCAAACGTGGCGCCCTTCGCGCACTGGTATATCGATGGCGGACACGCCGTAACAAACTCCAGCTCAACGCTTACCACGCTGAGCTATGACGGGCTGGCTGGCATTCGGACGGCGCTCAACGCCCGGATGCGCCGCGCGTATGACGCCCACTTGCAGTCAGAGGCCTTTCGCACCATGCTGGCGCAGATGACGCCGGCGGACTTGGGTTTGCATGGTGCGGGCGGCGAAGAGGTGATGCAATCTTTCGCGGTGAGCTTGCTGACGGAAGGATCAGGTACACAAGTCTTCAGCACCACGTTTGTGCAATGGGCGGCCCGGGAAGCATTGCGCCGGGCGCGGCCGTTGACGCTGGTGGTGCGTTTCACGCCGCGCCTGCGCGAGCGCCCAATGAACGAGCTACTGGCCGCGCCTCCGGAAAGTAACGAAGTGGATCCGGAAGGTTCGCTGCTCGATGCCGATATGGGCGCCTGGTACACGTGGCTGAATCTGCAGCGTCTCACTGGCTTTGCGCAATCGACGTGCCTGGTTTGGTTTGAAGATCACACGGAAGCGGTGGCGCTGGGGCCGAAGATGGCCAGGGGCGCACAGGTCGCGACGCCGATCGACTTGCAGGAGCTGTTACGGGAACTGGCGTAAGCGCGCCGGGCGAACTGCGAACATCAGGACCAGCCACCGGCCGCTCCCTGACGGGTCGCGGCTCTGAAGGGCCGCGGCCGTTTAAGTCAGGCGCTCGATCATCCACATGGAATTAGCGTAACCTCAAAACTTCATTGAGCCACTCCACTTTGAGCGATTCCAGGCCAGGGCCGGCCGCGCCGCCCCCCTCAGCATCGTTACTCGCCTTGTCCCACGCTTCGCGGCTGATGGGCTGAACGGCTTCGATCTTCTTTGCGGCAAGCGACACGTTCAATGGTTTCAGACTGGATGAGAGAAGGGTATCGAACTCGGTGACGACGTCCTTGCGGTCATGAGTGAGAGAGTCGATTCTGGCCACATAATAATCGGCCGGACGCCCCTCGTAGAAGGCCAGCGCTCCGTACAGCTGCGAAGTCTTCTCACGGATTCGTTCTTCGCCGGTCACGGCGCCCCCTTCTTTGGTGGCCACGATCTTCTTTCGAATTTCATTCACCTTCTCGGCAAGATCGGTACATTGTTTGGCCAGCGCATCCTTGGGACCAAGCGTCGCGGCGCGCTGCAGAAGGGCGTCATGAACGCCGTTGATGCGGTCGACGTCAAAGGTCAGGTCGCCCAGCAGGGCATAGACGCGCATGGTGGCGTCGAGTTCCAGCTTGCGGTCGGCTGCCGTGTAAGTGGCGCGAGGATCGAGTTGGACATCAATGCTGGTGGTGTAGGTCTCGGCGCCCCTGGTTAACTTGACAGTGTAAGTTCCCGGCAGCACGCGTGGCCCGACGGTGGCTTCGCCGGCCGCGGTAGCGGCGGGCGGAACCCTTGGCGGCTTAATGCGCATGGACCACTGCACGCGGCTGATGCCACGGCGGCTGCTGGCGGGGAGCGTGTCCACCAGTTTGCCGTTGCTATCGAAGACCTCCAGTTTCATCCGGCCGAAAATGTGTCGTTTTTTCTGATAGTAAGTAATGATGGCCGCGTCGGGCGGGTTGGGACCGACAAAGACGCCGTTGCCATCGGACCATCCACCGCTGGCAAGCAAGCGCTGTTGGGAGTTCCGGCCCGGCAAAAAGACGGCATCCTTAGCCAGGATGTCCTGGGTCAAGCTACGAAGCGGCGTGATGTCATCGATAATCCAGATGCCGCGGCCGTGCGTGGCAAGCACCAAGTCCGATTCGCGGGGATGGACAACGATATCGCGAACCGGCACCTGCGGAAAATCGCCGCCCTTGTATTGAGCCCAGTGGCCGCCAGCGTCAACGGAGATCCAGAGGCCAAACTCCGTACCCAGGAAGAGGAGGTTGGGAGAAACGGTGTCTTCCTTGATGACGTGCGCAAAGCCACGAATGCCGCTGGAGCCCGGCAACACCGATGTCCAGGTTTGGCCGAAGTCAGTAGTCTTAAAGGCGTAAGGAGACATGTCGCCGAAGGTATGCCGGTCGAATACGGCATAGGCCGTTCCTTCCTCATAGCGGCTGGCCTCAACCCATGACACCCAGGAAGCCTTCGGGAGACCGGGTACATGGCTGACCACGTTCGTCCAGGTGGCGCCCCCATCGCGGGTAACTTGCAGATTGCCATCATCGGTTCCGGCCCAGATGACCTTGCCGTTGCGAGGCGACTCACTGATGGAGTAGATAGTGGTGTGCATCTCGGCCTCGGAGTTATCCACCGTAACACCGCCGGATTGCTCCTGCTTCTGTTTCGCCGGGTCGTTGGTGGAGAGGTCCGGAGAGATCCGATCCCAGGTCTGGCCGTGATCGCGGGTGCGGAACAGGAACTGCGCGCCAATATAAATGGTTCCCCTCTCATTAGGACTCACGTGAATGGGAGTGTTCCAGTTGAAGCGCAGCTTGCCTTCGCCATAGTTGGGCTGCGGTTGAATGTTGCGGCTGGAGAGCGTATGGAGATTGACTCGCGAGATGGTGCCCCCTTGCGCCTCAACATATACGTAATCCGGGTCAGAGGGGTCCGAGAACACGAAGAAGCCGTCGCCACCGTAGAGATTTTCCCAGCGGCTGTTGGTAATGCCGCCAGGATAAGCAGAATCGCCCATCCACACGCTGTTGTCTTGCAGACCTCCATAGACGTGATAGGGATCATGCATATCAACGCTGACGTGATAAAACTGCGAAATCGGCAGGTTATTCGCCTTCAGCCACTTATTGCCGGAGTCATGGGAATACCAGATGCCGCCGTCATCGCCGGTGATGAGCTCATTCGAATCCAGGGGATCGATCCAGACGTCGTGAAAATCGCCATGAGCGCCGCCCCAGGCGCTGCTGAAGCTGGCGCCGCCATCGCTGCTGACAATGAGGCCGCCGCCGGGCTTGTAGATTTTGTTCTCATCCTTTGGGTCAACGATGAGGTTGGCGAAATAGAAGGGACGCCAGACCATCATCTGGCTGCGGTCACGCTCCTCCCAGGTCTTGCCGCCGTCGCCGGAACGGAAGAGCGCACTGCGCGTGGATTCGATCATTGCGTAAACTACGTCAGGGTTAGAGGGCGCAGTGGCCAAGGCCAGGCGGCCCCAGGGCTTCGCGGGAAGTCCCTTGGTTGATTTGTCATCGAGGTTCGTCCAGGTGGCGCCGCCATCGACCGACTTATAGAATGCGCTGCCGCTGGGAGATTCTGGCGTCTCGCCGCCGGAGCGGAAGGTCCAACCCTTGCGGCGGAAATCCCACATGCCGGCATAGAGCACTTTCGGATCGCGCGCACTCATGGCGATTGCGGAACAACCGGTGGAGAGGTTGGCGCCCTTAAGGATCTGGGTCCACGTCTTGCCGCCGTCGGTTGTCTTGTAAAGACCGCGATCGCTGCTGTCGCTCCAGAGCGGGCCGGGGGCGCAGGCGTAGACGATGTTGCCGGACTTGGGGTCGATGAGAATTTTGCTGATACGCTCAGAATTCTTGAGGCCCATGTTGGTCCAGTTTTCGCCGCCGTCGACGGACTTGTAAATTCCGTCGCCGATGGAGGTGCTGTTACGGGTCCAAGGTTCGCCGGTTCCGGCCCAAACGGTTTTCGGATTTGACGGGTCAATCGCGATGGCGCCGATGGATTGCACGGGCTGCTTATCGAAGACGGGCTTGTAGGTGGTTCCTCCGTCGACAGACTTCCAGACACCGCCGCTGGCAGCCGAGATGTAAATCGTGAGGCGGCCATTCTCATGTACGGCGTCGAGCGATGTGACGCGGCCACTCATTTCGGCCGATCCGATGTTGCGTGCTCCGAGGCCGGAGATGGTGTCGGAATCGAACTGGATACTGGTAGAGTCCTGCCCGGCGGCTGCGGCGGGAGCGTAAGCGGCGATAAGCAGGGCGATGGCGATTCTTACTTCGCGGCTTCTCACTTTGCACCTCCTGGGGCAGTCGGGATAGCAAACCGGGATGAGTTCAAGGGTACATTGAGTTCGATTTTAGCCACCGTGTACTTGGCGCGTGATGAACTGCCCTTCCGGCCAGCCTCGAAGGCAAAGGGGAAATAGATGCCGTCCACCTGTTCGTAGTCGCCGTAATAGAGCTCGCCATATTCGACCGTTCCGCGGATGGTGCGTTCCGTCTCTACCTTCAATTCGAGGAACGAATCGGTGTCGATGTAGTAGTAGCGGACGTCTCCGCTGCTGAGGGTCAGCTTGATCTTGTAACAGTCGGTTCCTTCCACCGAATCATGGCCAACGAATTCCGCACGATGGTCCTTATTCTTGTAGTCCACTAACTGGCCTTCGATATCGGAATCCTCGACGAGGCTCTTTCTGTCATCCGCGGAGAGTAAGTCGGGATCCTTTCGGCCTTCAAACGGGGAGACGCGCCAGGCAGTTTTGCCATCGAAGGCTTCCACTTCCGCCATGCCCTGGATAATGAACTCCTCGCGCACCATGTGGGGACGTTCATTCTCCTGAACGAACTTGGCGCGAAAGTCGCCTTGATCGATGGTGCCCGTGGTGCGCATGGTCCGGAGGGCCCTGATTTTCTCCAGGCCTCCACGAGCTTGGATGTTCCGGGCGATGATCTCGTCGACTGATGGCGCGGTCTCAGAGGCCAGTGTTTGCGCGCCGGCCCAGAGCGTTACCGAAAACAGACACGCCATGGGAACGGCGCGCGCGATGCGAATGAACATTTGTGTCATAGATGGCTCCTCAGCCTCCGGTGAGTTTAGTACCGCGGATGCAGAATAGCGCCGTTACTTCGAGCCCTGGGTGCCGGCGATAAATGCGGCGACATCGGCATGAAATTGCTTAAGGATTCCTTCATTGACGTAGATCATGTGGCCGGCCTGATAGTAGCGATAACTGATGTTGGCCTGCAGCTTGCGCGGGATGGCCAGGTGGCGCATTTCGAAGATGCCTTCAAAGAAAGGCGTGGCGAGGTCATAGTAACCGCCGGCGAGCAGCACTTTCATTTCGGGATTCGACTTCATGGCGTAAGCAAGATCCGGGATGACGTTGGTGCCGCCTTCCTGAAACGCGGCAGGCGGGCCGCCGGGCGCCTGGTGGCGGAGGTCCCAGGAGAAGTTGTCGGCATAGGCGTTCGGTTTATAAGTGTCGTTGTCGCCATATTTAAGTTCTTTGCGTAAGTACTGGTTGATGGCCGTGGTGTAAGCGCTCGAAATGGCGTTGCTCTGCGGATCGTATTCGGCTTCCTCGCTGAGCGGATCGAGGTCCGGACCGGCGTAGCGCGTATCCAGGCGGCCGATGGTCGTTTCGGCGTCGAGCTCCAGATTCTTACTGAACGCGCCGCCATTCACCCGCAGATCCGACTTCAGAAGATAAGCCACCGGGAGTCCGGTGTATTCGTGAAGCTTGCCGGCCACCGCCTGCTTGCTGGCCTCCGGCAAATCGCTCCCTTGGAGCAGGGCGGCCTCATACTCGCCAAGAGCATATTGCTCGACTTCCTTAAGAAACGGTTCGAGGGCGGGAGGCTGGGTGGGGAGTTTGTGGTGGTAAAAGGCGCTGGCGGCATAAGTGGGCAGTGCAAGGGCGTAGGCTTGATCGACGCCGGGATTCAGACGAGGGCCATCCACACTGTTATCAAAGCTCAGAATGGCCGATAGAAGAATGATGCCGTTCAAATCCACATTGTGCAGGGCGGCAGCCAGCACCGCGCTGCGGGGTGTCCCATAGCTTTCGCCGAATATGTATTTGGGCGAGTTCCAGCGGTTGTACTTCGTGAGAAAGCGGCGGATAAAGCGTTCGAAGGCGTGAGCATCGGGGTCGGTTCCCCAGAAGGCTCTTTCCTTGTCTTTGCCGAAGATGCGGCTGAAGCCGGTTGCCGGCGCGTCGATGAAGACCAGGTCGCTGACATCCAGCAGACTGTACTCATTGTTCACCAGCCGGTAAGGAGCGGCGGGGTCGTGTTTGGTATCGCTGGTGACCACGCGCCGCGGGCCGAAGGAGCCCATATGCAACCACATGGTGGAGCTGCCGGGTCCGCCGTTATACAGAAAGGTGACTGGCCGCTGTTCGGCGGAGGCATTCTTTTTGAAGTAGGCGGTATAAAACATGCGCGCGGTGGCGGGCTGATCGTCGATCTTCGGCGGGAGTTCGACGCCGGCGTCGGGCAAAAGCTTGCCGTCCAGGCCGAGGGTAGCGTCCTGGACGTCGTTAGAGCCAACGGTAAGAGTGCCCGCGACGGCCTGGTAGGCGACAACCTGGCCATTGACGGTGACTGAGCCTTCGGTGCTGGAATCGGGCAGGGCTGGAGGAAGCGCCGCGGGCTTCTCATCCTTCCTGTCTGTCTTTTCAACAGAGATTTTGGTGTCGTCAGCGAAGGCGGGAATGTAGAGTAGAAGACTGGCGGAAACCAGGAATGGCAGTTGCCAACCGGCGCGAATTTGCATCATGCGGATGAGAGTCTCCTGAAAAAGGCGCACAGGCCGGCTGTTGGCCGTTGTCCGCGAGTTGCTGAATGACTTAATGACTTGAGTATACCTTTCGCGGGATGATTGGAGCGGGACCGGGAGAGGCGGCAGTAGATCTTGAGAAGCAAGTGACCTGCGTGAACCGGTAGTTGTCCCAGGGCCTGTCCCTGGCGGCGACATCCTAAAATTCCTTTAATGCGGTGTCCGATGTCCCCGCGTATCCTGTGGGGCGCTCCGCGCGTCCAATTAACCGAGGCGGAACCATGGATGGGTTGTGCCGCCAGGAGAGTGATGAAAATGCGATTTCACAATAGAATTCTTTCACTGAGTGCGGCAGTTTTATTTGCCGGAATAACGGTGTCTTCCGCACTCGCCCAAGACCCGAGCCAGAACCCGCCGCAGGCGCCTCCGCCGGACTCCCAGCAGCAGCCGCCGCCGCAATACCCGCCCCAAGGCCAGTATCCGCAGCAGCAGGGACAATATCCCCCGCAGCAAGCGCAATATCCGCCCCAAGGCCAGAACTCGCCTCAAGGCTATCCGCCTCAACAATATCCACAGCAGCAGTATCCGCAGCAGCCGCAGGGACAGTACCCGGCGCAGCAGGGCCAATACCCACAGCAAGGCTATCCGCCCCCGCCGCCGATGCTGGCGCCTCAGCAGTTGGACCAGTTAGTGGCGCCGATCGCCCTTTATCCCGATGGATTACTGGCTCAAACGTTGACGGCTTCCACCTATTCGAATTCGAGCGAGATTCCTGACGCGGCGGCATGGGCCAACGCCCATCAATACCTGCACGGGGACGCGCTGGCTCAAGCCATCCGGATGGACAATTTGAATTTCGATCCCAGCGTCATGGCGCTGCTGCCCTTCCCCAGGGTGCTGGATTACATGGCTCGCTATATGGGCTGGACGCAGGCGCTGGGTAACGCCGTGCTCGCGGAACGGGATCAAGTGATGGATGCGGTGCAACGGATGCGCCGACAGGCTTACGACTATCGGTATCTTCAGAGCAACGCATATGAGCGCGTGTACATCGACCAGGGCGCAGTTGTCATCGATCCGGTGTCGCCTGGTCTCTATTACGTGCCCTATTACAATCCGTTGATCGTTTTTTCGCGTCCGAGGCCTGGTTTCTTTATCGGCGGCGCCATTGGATTCGGACCTGGCATTGCGATTGGGGCCTCGTTTGGGCCGTGGGGATGGGGGGGCGTGGGCTTCGGATGGTCGAGCCATACCATTCTGATCGACCGGAGCCCGTGGGTCCGGACTTGGAGCAACCGTGCGGCCTATGTGCACACGTACGCCGCGCCGTATCATCCAGCGGCCGGGGCCCGTGTCGAGCGTCATGAGATGCGTGAGCGGGAGCATCGCGAAGAGCGCCGATAAAGCGCGAGACTCATCGCCTACTGAGCCGCCGACCGTCAGGGACCGCGCTGTTGTTCCGGTCCTGCCAACCGGTCGCTCCCTGACGGTCGCGGCTCAGTAGGCATGGTTGTGTCTCCTTGCTCTCCAGGATTTTTCAAAGCTTTCAGGACCGACCGCTTCTGCTTTTCCTAGCCCGGCGGTGAGGATTATTCCTAAAACCAGTGAGTCATTCATGCCGACTTAATAGGCATGGGTGCAATATCCACCGGCAACAGTCTGCCGGGTTATCTTCAGACGATCGAAAACGCGCTCCTCACCGGAATCGCGAGTCACGACCACTAACACCGGCGCCGCATCTGAAACCGCCGCGACAAGATTGCAGTCCGACGGTTCACAACTTTCCCCACTCGTCCAAATTGTGACCGTATTGAACAAGCTTCAGCAGACCAATCCGACGGAATATAAGCAGGTAACCGGGCAGATCTCGACGAATCTGGAGGCTGCCGCAAAGCCAGGATTCGGGTAAGCACGCACACGGACACCACGGCCATCCCCCGCCCG
Source organism: Acidobacteriaceae bacterium (assembly GCA_903970405.1). Lineage (GTDB taxonomy): Bacteria > Acidobacteriota > Terriglobia > Bryobacterales > Bryobacteraceae > CAJCIT01. Next base: position 16,235 of record CAJCIT010000211.1, read on the forward strand.
ACCGGACGTCAACCAGCACCAGCACGGGAACCACAAACACTCGCAGCAGCGCCCCGGCAGCGGCAACCACCAAGGCCAGCGCATTCTCAACAGCCGCCGACAATTCCGGAGGTACCGGTTCTAACTCTGAATCGACCGATCCGCTCGCCATCATTTTCAACACGCTCGAGAACGCTGGACTGCTCGGGTCGTCCTAGCGATGCCGGCCCAGAGAAAGTCTTAAACCCCTCTCTAAAGCCTGGTCTATCGAGGATTTTCCGTTGGTTCCGATAAGTAGCGAGAATGCCTGGAGTCATCAAGCTACAACTCCGATGCTCCACCCTCCTCCTCGTTATCCTGACGCTGGCTGGGTGTGGGGCCGGTACCGGCTCGCGCTCCGGAGCTTTTCGGACCATTGCTCAGGTTAAATCATCCTCCGGCGGCAAACACTCGAATCATGTGCAATTCCGGGGTGTTGTGACCGTGGTGGACCACAACTTCGGCTTCATCATTGTGCAGGACGAAACAGCGGGCGCGAGGGTGGAGCCTTCGCTGCTGGCGGACGAATCGCTGACCGGACACCGGGTTGAGATTGCCGGTAATACGACGTTGGAACGAGGGACGGACACGATCACCGAAGCTTCCGTTCGGGACTTGGGAATCGCGGAGTTGCCGGCCCCAGTCGCGATCGGCGAGAAGGAGACGTGGGGCGACGCTCTGGATTGCAAACGCGTGACTCTGGTGGGAACGGCTGGGGTGGGACACATTGATATCTCCGGCGAACCGTTGATTCCGCTGCGGGTAGGAGGCTTCGAGGTTTCCGTGCGGTTCGTGGACGACGCTCGCCTCACGCAGCCGAAGTTCGTCGACGCCGAGGTGCAGGTGACAGGGGTGGCGTCAACCGGCGTGGATCTCAGGGGAAGGCTCACCGATTTAACGATACGCGTGCCCGGCTCGGACGGAATTTCAATTCTACGAGCAGCACCCGATCCTGGTTCTCTTCCTGTCGAGCGAGTGACGGCAATCTTGTCCCCGAATTTCCGGCCGAGGGGCCACCGTCTCCGCCTTGAAGGACGCATCCATGATTTGGGGGAATCGGCGGGGTGGCTGTTCAGCGATTCGACAGGTTCGATCGAGATTGAGAACGCGCCGGTGTTCGTGGATCAGTCAGGTCAAGTGGATTTGGTGGCTTTTGTGGCGCGGGTGGACGGAGCCTATGTCTTACGCGACGCGAGACCGGTTCACCCTGACTTCGATCGGGGAAGTACAGACAGGCTGGCCCATGCGGGGCCGATTCAGAGCGCTGGAGCGCTGCGGGCGATGTCCGCGCGCGAGGCGGCAAGCGAGAAGCCCGTTTCCTTGGAGGGCGTTATCACGTACGTCGATCCGGTTTGGAAGGCACTGTTCGTCCAGGACTCCACCGGCGGCGTGTACGTCTCGTTGCACGAGACTGATCCTCAGGCGATGAGCGCTGGAGACCTTGTGCGCGTGGATGGGGTCACCGGCGCCGGGGATTTTGCTCCCCTCGTGGGAAAGCCCCGCTTCAAGGTGATTCGTCATGGCGTAAAAATGCCTTCTCCATCCACATTGGACAAAGAGGCCATTTTCCTGGGCCAAGCCGATAGCCAGTGGGTGGAACTGGAAGGAATTCTGGAAAGCACGGGCGTTGCGGAGAACCACGGATTTGGGGTCTTTTCCTGGGGCTCGCATCGGTACAGAGTGCAAATGCCGGCTTCCGTGATCTTGCCGCCCGAGTGGGTGAATAAACGTTTCCGGGTGCGCGGCGCCTGCGGGACAGTGTTCAATACCAGGCGACAGTTGCGGGGAATACAACTACTTGTGCAGAGCCTGGATCAATTCACGCCCATGGCGGGCTCCGCCGCCGGGCCGGCCGGCCCAAACCCCGCCATTACGCCCATCGATCGTGTCTTGCAATTTTCCCCCAATGAGGCTCCCGGATACCGGCTGCACATTCGCGGCAAAGTTCTGGCGGCACACCCTCGGGGCCCGACCTGGATTAAGGACGGCTCCGGAGCCCTGGCGGTCCGCGAACACAATGAGATTGCGCTGAAGCATGGGGATATGGTGGACGTGGAAGGCTTTCCCTCGGCGGGCGCCTTTTCACCGGAGCTTCGCGACGCGACGGTCGAAAAAAGGGCCGGCGGCACACCGGCTAAGCCCATCGATGCTACTCCACACCAAGCTCTCTTTGGGAGCCTCGATGAACAACTGGTGAGAATCGAAGGCCGCCTGATCAGTGAATACTGGAGCGGACAGGAGCAAGCGCTTCTCCTCCAAAATGGGAAAGCAACCTTCACGGCTCGCGGTCCCGGGAACCTACCCCAATTCGAGCCGGGGGCGGTGCTTGAGCTGACGGGGATCTGCAACGTAAGCGCGAAGCGGTTCGCCGGGGATCTTGTGCCGACATCGTTCGAAATTGGGGTCGATTCGCCGGACGCGGTAAAGGTTGTCGTGAACGCTCCGTGGCTGACCGGGAAGTTCGCGATGCGGGCCCTGGGACTTACGCTTCTCGCGGTGGCGGCCGTGTTGGGGTGGGTATTCGTGCTGCGTCGGCGGGTGGATAGCCAAACGCAGGTGATTGAACAGAAGCTTGCCGAGGTGGAGAGACTCAAGTCGAAGGCCGAGGCGGCGAGCGCATCCAAGAGCGAATTCCTGGCAAGTATGAGTCACGAAATCCGCACTCCGATGAACGGCGTGCTGGGGATGATTCAACTGCTGAAGGACTTTCCGCACTCGGCAAGAGAATGCAGTTACCTGGAAATCGCCGAAAGGTCCGCGGACTCCTTGTTGGTCCTCATCGACGATATCCTGGACCTTTCAAAGATCGAAGCTGGGAAGATGGAACTGGATCCCACTCCGGTTGTGCTGAGACCTTTCCTCGAAGGCATCGTCATGATCTTCGGGTTGCGGGCTGCCCGCAAGGGCGTCCGCATGATCTGCGAATTCTCGCCCGAAATGCCGGAGTCGGTTCACGCGGACACGACGAGGATTCGTCAAGTAATCAACAACCTGATCGGGAACGCCCTCAAATTCACCAGCGACGGGGAAGTCCGGCTGCTGGCCGGCGCCGAACCGATGAAGGGCAATCTTTGGAAGTTGCATTTTGAGGTGCGGGATACCGGCATCGGCATTCCACTGGAGAGCCAGAATCAGATCTTCGAGGCCTTCTCGCAAGCCGATTCGTCCGTGGTGCGCAAATACGGAGGAACGGGACTGGGCCTGACTATATCGAGCCGTCTGGTCAAGATGATGGGAGGCGATATATGGGTGGAAAGCGAGTTGGGCAAAGGCAGCAGCTTCCACTTTACGATTAAAGTCGCGACGGCCGAGGTGGAACGCCATGCCGCGAGCCGGGAATCCGACTCTTCGTCCGGCGCTCGAGATCTGGCCGGTTTGGCAGCGGCCGCCAAGATTGCCGTTGAACCTGACCGCGGTCCGGCAAAGGCGAAGGCCATGACTGGGGGCGACCCCACGGAGGCGCTCAGAATCCTGATTGCCGACGACAACGAAATCAATCAACTGGTGGCGCAAGACCTGCTGGCGTCGGCCGGTCATTCCATGCGCCTGGCGAACGACGGCCGTGAGGCAGTGGAACTGTTGGAACAGGAGCGGTTCGACCTGGTGTTGATGGACGTACAGATGCCGGTGATGGATGGGTTCGAGGCTACCGCTGCCATTCGGGCAAATGAAAAAGGAACGAACTGCCGCGTACCGATTATTGCGTTGACCGGCAATGCGATGTCGGGCGACAAGGAACGCTGCCTTGAAGCGGGGATGGATGGCTATGTCGCCAAGCCGCTCCGGCGCAAGGATCTCCTCCGCGCCATTCAGGAGGTCCGTTCAGCGATTCGCGCGTAGTTGTTTCAACTAGCCGAACACGGGTGACCTTACCCAATACTGTATTCCTCATCGGCCTTTGAATTCCCTTCCCCGCCCTACCCCCAATACGTCCGGTCCAAATTTCTGTACTGAACCGACTCCGCCAGATGTTTTGCCGAGACGTGCTCGGCCTTATCGAGATCGGCGATTGTCCGTCCCACCCGCAGAATCCGGTCGTGCGCCCGTGCCGAGAGGTTCATCTTGCGCACCGCCATTTCCAGAGTGCGTTCGCCCGTGTCGTCCAGTGCGCAGACCGTCCGGAGTTGTGAAGAGGGCAGGCGCGAGTTGTAGGCGCCCCGGCCGCGCTGAATCTCCCGCGCTTGTTCGACGCGCTCGCGCAACTCAGCCGATGACAGGCCGGTGGGCTTCCCGCGCAGTTCTTTGTATGGAACGGCCGGCACCTCAATGTGCAGATCGATACGGTCCAGCAGCGGTCCGCTGACCTTGGCCAGATAGCGCTGAATGATGCCGCCGGTACACCGGCATTCTCGTGTCGTATCGCCGTGGAAACCGCACGGGCATGGATTCATCGCAGCCACCAGCATGATGCGGGCCGGGAAGACCAGAGTCCCCGCGCTTCGCCCGATCACCACCGTTCCCTCTTCCAACGGCTGGCGAATCTGCTCGAGAACGTAGCGCGGAAATTCGGGTAATTCATCCAGGAAGAGAACACCGTTATGGGCCAGACTCACCTCGCCCGGCCGCGGCGTGCCCATGCCACCGCCGATGAGAGCCGCGGCCGAAACGCTGTGGTGCGGAGCGCGGAACGGCCTGGTCTTCAAGATGCCGACATTCGGCGGCAGCACGCCGGCGACGCTGTGGACACGCGTGGTTTCGAGCGCTTCCTCAAACGTCAGCCGGGGGAGGATGCCGGCGAAGCGTTTCGCGAGCATTGTCTTACCGGAACCTGGCGGCCCGATCATGAGCACGTTATGGTTGCCGGCCGCCGCAACCTCCAGCGCCCGCTTGGCCAGGGTCTGGCCGCGCACATCGCTGAAATCGGGCAGATCGGGCGCCGCCTGCTCCGTGCTCTCGAGTGACGGATTCGTGGCCGTAAAGGCCGATGAGTCTTCAAAAAACTTCACCACTTCGGCCAGATGGCGGAGGCCGAAGACATTGATATCGCGGACCACTGACGCCTCAGCGGCATTTTCAGCGGGCACCAGCAGATTGCGGATGCCGCGCTGCTGGGCGCAGACGGCAATCGAAAGAGCACCGCGAATCGGCCGCAGGCTGCCATCGAGCGAAAGCTCTCCCACCAGCAGGTGAGACTCGGTGTTTGCAATGCGGCCCATGGCGCCGAGAATAGCCGTGGCCATCGGCAGATCGAAGCCCGCGCCTTCCTTCTTGACATTTGCCGGCGCGAGATTCACCGTCACGCTGCTGGCCGGATAGTGAAATCCGGAGTTAATAAGCGCCGATTTGATGCGTTCACGGCTCTCCTTGACGGCGGTATCCGGCATCCCCACGGTGATGAAATCGCGGTTGGAGCCAGCGGGGTACATATCCACCTCCACATCAATGAGATGGGCGTCAATGCCGTAGACGGCGGCGCTCCGCGTGCGAAACAATGCCACAAGCGGAAGTTCAAGGCCGGGAGCAAAGTTCTCAGGGCAATATGTTGGCGCCAGCCCACTCAGGGGTAGGTTACATGGCGTACTCTGCTTGCGGCGCCCGTCGGTCCTGAGAACGGCAAGCGGGGGCGCGGACTGTGCGCGGCGCCTGTTATTTTTCTCAGGCGCGGCTTGCGAATTTTTCGAAGAACTTTCTAATGGCCTGAGATATTTTGACCGATAGAGCATCTATTCAGTAGTCCGAAGTAATGCTCTATGGCCCTTATCGTTCATGACTCGCCCGCTGAAGTTCGTTTCCAGGTCAGTGGGAAGCTGACTGGCTCCGTCGTTTCCGACCTGGGCCGATTGTGGTCGGAATACCAATCCCTAGTCTCCTGGCAGAAAGTTGTAGTGGATCTCTCAGCGGTGTCCGATTGCGATGCGCCTGGCGAACATTTGCTCGCCCGTATCCTGCAGAGCGGCGCTCAGCTCAGCGCCCGGACTCCGGCCTCGCTCGAACTGCTTCGGCGGGTCAGCGATCGCGCTGCGCGGCTCGAACGGGCTCGCCAGACTCGGCCGCCGCTGGTGCGAGCCGGCGCTGCGTAAATTCTAGGCACAAAGACCTTACGCTTCGTACTCGGGGGCTGGTATCTCCGGCCCGGCAGGCGTCAGGAACCGGGCCAGCTCGCGATAGAGAGTCACCGGCCCGCACGCAACGAAACCGGCTATCAAGCGCGGTACGCGCTTCAGATCCGACCCAACTGAGCCAGTTCGCCTGCCCACCAGCAGTGCGCCGCGGCGCATGAGTCACGCTTTTCGTATGCCGACGCGGCTTGAAATGCTTTAATTGTGTGTGGCCGTTTTGCGCTTTTTGGGAGTGCTTTGCCTGATCGCGGCATGCACTCTACCACTTAGAGCGCAAAACAATTATGAAATTCAGGTTTACGGCTCGGACACCGTCAAGCCCGGCAACACGATGTTAGAGTTGCACAGTAATTTCACTATCCAGGGTTCCACATCCACGTCGCCCGACGGCATGTGGCCCACGAACCATGCCCTCCACGAGACGCTCGAAATTACCCATGGCTTTAACGACTGGTTCGAAGTTGGCTTCTACGTGTTCACGTCAGCCGGCACGGCGTATGGCTGGCAGTGGGTAGGCAACCACATTCGCCCCCGTGTGCGCGTACCGGAAAACTGGAAATGGCCTGTCGGCGTCAGTCTGTCGACTGAGGCCGGGTATCAGCGCAAACAATTCTCACCCGATACATGGACCTGGGAAATTCGGCCTATTATCGACAAGACCATGGGACGGTGGTACGTGGCTTTCAATCCGGCCCTGGACCGTTCTTTTCATGGCCCCAGTGTTCCTCAGGGAGTCACCTTTTCGCCCAACTTGAAGGTGGGCTACGACGTCACCAAGAAAATCAACATGGGTTTTGAGTATTACGGCTCGGTTGGTCCCGTCACCGGCTTCGACGCAGTGCGGGATCAGGAGCAGCAGATTGTCCCCTGCATCGATCTGAACCTGAGCGAGCAGTGGGAGTTTAACTTCGGCGTCGGCGTCGGCATGACGTCCAGCACCGATCATCTGATTATCAAGATGATTCTAGGCCGGCGCTTCACCTGGGGCATGCACGACAAGCCGCATGTTTAGTCTCGCGAATCGTCAATGGACTGGAGGAAGATGATCACGCAAAGCCGCAAAGAGGCTTAGGAAGGGGCAGTGTAATCAAGAGGGCCGGAGGGAATCATTGCGTTCTATGCGTCTTGGCGACATAGCGAGGGAATCGGGGCTAGAAGAAGATGATCACGCAAAGTCGCCCAGTCGCAAAGAGGCCGTCGAAAAACTTGCCCCCACGCCAGATCCCTCTTCGCTCAGCGACTTGACGTTCTTCCAGGCGTAGTCCTCGGCAAGCTCCAGGACCACAATCTGGTCAGTCGTGCTCAGGTCAGAGGCCAGCCGGGAAAGCACGTCCGTGGCGCCTTCATCGGCCACCACCACCCACATTCTTTCCATTAGTTGACGGCCGTTCATGTCCAGCAGACGCTGCCTGAGCAGCGGCTCAACCGATGTCTGACTACCGCAATCATAGGCAACCAAGTAAGGCCACATTGGTGTTTCCTTTCTCATCCCCGCCCGAACGGAACGGGTGAAACTGCACATTAGATTCTGCGAACTCACAAGGGGAGTGGCCAAGCCCGCCAGAAAATTCTCACTGAATTTTCTGGTTTATCAGGTTTGGGTGTAGGGTAGGCGGCTGCTCCCTCAGAAAATCCCGAGGCTGTTCGATCCCGCTCGGTCGAAGCTTTGGAATCACAGGCAGATAGATAGCCGACGGATACTTCCGCTCGTGAAAAACGGTTTGGGTGGCTCGCTGCGGGCGCACTCCGTCGGCGTTCGCTCCCACGATGTTCAGATTCCGGTCGAAGCGCGGAAAATTACTGCTGGAAACCTCCACCCGGATTCGGTGTCCAGCGCGGAAGACATAACTGGTGACGCCGCCATCGACGGTCACCTGGTACGGAGAGTCATGTTTCACAAAACTGGCGTCGCGGAGTGACACGCGATAACGCATCCGCACCAGCCCGTCGGTCACAAGTAGGGGCGTGCCGGAGGGCGCTAGATCCACCAGTTTCACGGTGAAATCGGTATCGTTCGCCGAAGTAGCCACGTACAGCGTTGCCCGCACCGGCCCGGTCGCCTCAATGTCATCAGCCAAAATCCCCGAGGTATAGACCAAAACGTCCCGGCGCTTTTCGACCGTGGATTGGTCAAGCGGCCCATCCGGCAGGGCTGAGGCGTTGCAACAGATAGCGCCCCCTTGCGTGGGAACGGGCAGCAGGGGGTCATAGACAAAATGGTCCGGCTTGCTTTTCTTCGGCGCCGAGGAAGTCAGCCCGCCGTCGCCCGCCGCGGAGTTCGCGCTTCCGCCGCCCTCCAGATAAAAGGGAGTAAAGACAGTACGAGCCAGCGGCCATTCATGCTCCTCCCGCCACACGTCGGCGCCCATCACAAACAGATGCAGGCGCGGCTTCGGCGCCGGCTGATCGATGGCGCCTTTCAAATACCGGTCGAAGAACTCGAGCTGCATCTGCCGGATCGGCACGCGCGACCGGGGGCCGAAATCGACCGTCGGAAAATGCTCAGAAAAACTGTGGGCCCAGGGCCCGATCCAAGTCTCGACGTCGCGATCCAGATGCGCCAGACGCGCGAAGGCATCCAGGTCGCTCTCGGCATAATTATCGAACCAGCCGCCCATGGAAAACACCGGCACACGCACGCGGTCCATTTTCCCGCGGATGCTGATCTGCTCCCAATAAGAGTCGTAGCTGGGGTGATTCAACGCATTTTGCCAAACCGGCAGCGTGCGCCCCGCAGCCAAGATGTCGGCCGTTCGCAGCGGCAGATGCTCAATGTAGCTCGGGAGCGGCGCCTCTCTGACGCCTGGAGGGTGAAAGTTCTCTGCCAGCCAGAACAGCCGGTGGCCGAGTTTCAGCGCGCCGCCCGGCGAGTAGAAACGGTCAAGATATTCGTCGTCTCCGGAGACCACGGGAAAGATCGCCCCCAGGTGAGGATTCTCCTGAATGGCCGCCCACCATTGCACAATACCGATGTAGGAAGACCCGGCCATGCCGATTCGCCGGTTGGACCACGGCTGGGCGGCAATCCAGTTCAACGTATCGTTTCCGTCAGGGCCTTCCTGCTGAATCCATCCGAATTCGCCCTGCGAGCCGTAACGCCCGCGCACATCCTGCAGCACCACCGCGTAGCCATGCGTGGCAAACGTCCTGTAATACAAAACGCTAGCCGCGCGTCGATTGTAGGGCGTACGGACCAGAATGGCGGGAAACCGGCCGCTTGCTTGGGGCAAGTAGACATCGGCGAACAGTTCGACCCCATCCCGCATCCGCATGGGGACATCTGTCTCGGCACGCACCCCCGCTGGAACCTCACCGATTTGCGCTTCGTTGTGTCCGGATTCGGCGACAAGGACGTGCCGCGCGACGCTGAGGCCCCCCGCGACCCCGGCTACGGACGGAAGAATAATCAGCGCCAGTATCCTTAGAAGGCTGCAGGCCGAGGGCCGCGGCGTCAAATAATGAAGAACCCTGGTGGTCATGGAATCGCTAAACCGGCTTCGGGCGCGGGCCGAATAGCGCTGTCCCCACGCGAATGAGCGTGGCGCCCTCTTCAATGGCAACTTCGAAATCGTTTGACATCCCCATAGACAGTTGCGAGAGCCGGTACTGCCGCGCCAGCACGGCGAGCCGCTGAAAGTACGGCCGCGCGCCTTCCCCGTCCGTCGACCACGGCGGCATCGTCATCAACCCGGTGACCCGGACTTTAGCACAAAGCGCGGCGGCTTCCAAGATGGCGGGAATGTCCGTTTCCGGCGCGCCGGCTTTCGTCTCCTCGCCGGAGAGCTTCACTTCGATCAGCGCGTCCAGCGGCTTCCCTGCCTCAACCGCGGCGGCGTCCAGTTTTTGGAGCAGCTTCGCTGAATCCACCGTGTGGATGGTCTGGAACAGCGAAACCGCCAGCCGGGCTTTATTCGATTGCAAATGGCCGATCAAGTGATAGCCGGCGCCGGCCAGATCCTCCAGTTCCGGTCGTTTCAGAGCGAACTCCTGCACGTAATTCTCGCCGAAATAGCGAAGACCCGCCTCATAGGCCGACCGCAGCGCCGACGCAGAGAATTTCTTCGAAACCGCCACTAAGGTTATGTCGGCGCGCTGCCGGCCGCTTTTCTCAACGGCATGCGAGATTCGTTCTTCCACGGCGGCTAAACGCCCGGGGAACTCGAGGGTGGTGGGTGTCAAATCACTATTTTACGGGCGTCGGAGACAAACTGTCCGGTTCAGCGCCAGTTGGATCGCCAAATGAGCAGAGCGCGGATTCTTCGGAAGAGATGCGAAGTCTCATCGAAGCCTTCCTGGGCGCATGCCGGCAACCGGCCATTCTGGAACATGGCGAGGAACTCCTGCCCGCCGGCCCTGGCGAATGGACCACGGAGATCCAGTCCGGCCGCCTCCTGCTTCACGTGTTAACCAAACGGCGGTCGCTTTCGCGCCGGATCCTGGCGGTGGAAAAATTGCACGGCGGTGTCCTGCACTGCCGTGCTGAGCGCTTCGGCGCCCGCAATATCAAGCTGACTCTGCTGGACCTCGCGCGTCCCCAGAGCGAAGCCCAAACCCTGCGCGGCCGGCGTGCCAGCTTTGGTGAGAAGTTCCGCCGCATGCTGCTCCGCGAGTTCCCTGGCTGGGAAGTGAAAACGCTGAGCGCGGAAATGGACTTGAGCCGCTCGCTCTCACCCGTCTTCCCGAGGGCTACGCTTGAGCGCCGCAGCCAATCCATGATCGCGATGGCTTGCCCATCGCTTGATGACGAGCCCGCGTTGCTCACGTTCGCGCTCCTTTGGTATGACCTGACCAGCCGCCGGCTTCGCGATCGCCATTCCGGTCTGAGCCGCGCGATCCCGCTGCAACTATTCCTTCCCGATACCGCCGGCAGCTTGACCGCGCAAAGACTTCGATGCCTCAATCCTGACCGTCTCTCTTGCCGTCTGTTCCGCTTCAATGAGCACGGCTCGGCCGGCGAGGTGGATCCGGCCGATCTCGGCAACCTCGAAACCACGTTACGGTCACCCCACCAGGCGCCTGGCCTGATGGACGCGCCGGAGGCGGTGATGGAGGTGGTGGTGCGGGCCAATTTAGATAAGATCGATGCCTCGCTGGTACCCGAAACCCTCCGCGGCGAAGTCATCACCCGCTCAGGACACGCCGCCGGACGCGCCGATTTGCTTTGCCTTTCCGAAGACGGGGAACTGGTTGTGCTGGAGTTGAAGGCCAAAGAGGATATCCACCTTCCCCTGCAGGCGCTGGATTACTGGATGCGCATCGCAAGGCATGGGGAACGCGGCGAACTCGACGCCCTGTTCCCGGGCCGCGCTGTTCGGCGTACCCCGCCGCGCCTCATTCTGGTGGCTCCCGCCTTCAGCTTCCATCCATCCACGGCTACGCTTTTGCGTTACTTCTCGGATGCGGTCCGCGTCGAAAGAGTGGGTGTCAACTTACAATGGCAACAGGGCCTCAAAGTGGTGTTGCGCCTCTCGGGAAGCCGCGAGCCGGCATCGCACGCCGCGCCGGGCTGAGAAATCGCGAGACGTGGCAACGAGCGGCTCAGTAGGCGTGGGCGTAATTCGGGTGAGTTTCGTGAGCGGACAGAGACTGGAGTAAATCTTAATGGCCGTTATGGCGATAGCTAATATTCGAAAAGCAGTTCAGAGTCTGAATCCGCACAAAATGCGCGAAGCGGCCGGGCGGCCGATTCAGATCGCGCTCTACGCGAACTCGCATGACGCGTACCGCCGGATGGAAGACTTCTTCCTGCAAGGCCTTGAGGAGCGCCGCCGCCGTGAATCGCTGGAAGCCCTGACGCGCGGGCCTTTCGCCGGACAGGCCCTTAAATACGATCTCGCCATCTATGACGAAAGCGTGGTGGCGCCGGCGCGGGCGCTCATTTTTAACCATTCCGCGCCCGAACTACTGGTGAAGAAGGTCCTCGCGAAACACGAGGACCTCGCCATTCCGCTCTCCCGCCGATTTCTGCCGTTTCGCACGGCCTACTCACGATCCGTGATCAAGTCCGTGAGTAACGAAAATGCGCTGTTCTCGCTCGCGACGGCGCTGCCCGATATTATCCCCAGTTTCATTCAACTGCCCTGGGCCGTGGCCGAGTTTGCCTCGGACAGTGCGTTTCTCACCATGAATCAGATCCGCATGGCCTTTCTTTTGGCTGCCGCCAGTGACCGGCCGGTGGGCTATATGGAACAGAAGTCGCAAATCGCCTCCGTCATCGGCAGCGCGTTCGGCTGGCGGGCGCTGGCGCGGCAGTTGATTGGAAAGGTTCCCTTCGGGGGCGGGCTGATCCCGAAAGCCGGAATCGCCTATGCGGCGACGCGCGTGGTTGGCCTGTCGCTGGAACGCTACTACAGCCTCGGTTACACCTACACGAGCGAGGAACGCGAAAGCCTCTATCGGGAAGCATTCCGGCAGGGCAAACAGGTGGCGCGCCAGGTGCTTAAGGCCGTCCGTCCCGATCTCGTCAAAGAGGAAGACGCCGCTGCAGCCAAAGCGTCGGCATCGAAGGCGCCTCAGAGCACTTGGGCCCGCCCCGCCCCTTCTGAACCGCGCGCGTAACTTGGAAGCGTCGACGCTTCAGAGCCGCGACCGGTTGCCGGCACTGGAGTAACACCGCGGTCGCTCCCTGACGGTCGCGGCTCAGTCGGCTTTACTAAGATGGGCTCGTGAACCGTCCCGTCGCACTCATCACCGGCGGCAGCCGCGGCATCGGCCGCGCTGTAGCCGAGGAACTGGCTTCCACGCACCGCCTCGTCATTACTTACAATTCGAATCCTGAGGCCGCCGCCGAAGTAGCGTGCCGCACCCACTCCACCGTCCTTCAGTGCGCCTTGCACTCGCGGGAATCTCGCGACAACCTGGTTTCTACCCTTCGTGAGCGCTTTGA
>CAJCIT010000212.1 GCA_903970405.1 Acidobacteriaceae bacterium
CCACGCAAATCACCGGCGAACTGCACCGCGACCCGGTCTGTGGCACTTTTGTCGCCTCCACCACGGAATTCCAGCGTCTCGAAGGCAAGCAGCGCTTCTACTACTGCTCGCAGACTTGCCAGTCACAACACGTACTCGCCGTGCGATGAAGCGCAAGTAGCAAGCGAACACTCATCATTCTTAAAGATTGGCAAGGCGGTCGCCGCGCCGGGGTCCAGTGCTGTTCACCTGGAGTAGCCTGTTGACTCTGCTAACTAATCGCGCGCGCAAAGTAAGCAGCGTAACCCGCGGTACCTTGGGGTCGCAGTCACTTCCTGAGACTGAGACTTTTTCCCGAGTTCTTAGACTCAGGGACCGAGCGGAGGCGAGTCAACCGGTCGCTCTCAGCTTCTGACGGTCGCGGCTCAGTAGGCGTGGGTGCGTCCGTTTATCTCCGGGATTCTTCACTCGTCCTGACGGTCGCGGCTCGGATGGCGCGTGCGTCTGTTTGTCGTCACACGTTCTGACGCCCCACCCGGTCGGTGTTGCCGCTCCAATTCTTCCCGCGTTCCCAGCCCTTGGTATACTGGGAATTCCTCCTATGTCTATGTCCGGCCTGCTTACCGAGATCGAGAACCCAGCAAGTGCCGGGGCCGTCACCTCCGCGCCTAAGAAGATCATTCTCCTCAAACCCCGAGGCTTCTGCGCGGGTGTCGTCCGCGCTATCGATGTCGTCCGCATTTCGCTCGACCTCTATGGCGCGCCCATTTACGTCCGCAAAGAGATTGTCCATAACCGGCACGTGGTGGATGAACTCCGCGAAGCCGGCGCCATTTTCGTCGAAGAATTGAGTGAGGTTCCTTCCGGCGCCCGCGTTATCTTCAGCGCCCACGGTGTCTCGCCGGCCGTTCGCAAGGAAGCCATCGAACGCAGCCTGCGCGTCATTGACGCCACTTGTCCGCTTGTCACTAAGGTTCACCTGGAAGCTGTCAAGTTCGCGAAACAGGGCTACACCATCATCCTCATCGGTCATCGCGATCACGACGAGGTCATCGGCACTCTCGGCGAGGCGCCCGAATCCACGATTCTCGTCTCCGATGTCAGCGATGTGGATCGTCTGGAAATCAAGAATCCGGAGCGCATCTCGTACCTCACGCAAACCACTCTCTCACTTGATGAAACCAAGGACATCGTCAGCCGGCTGCTTGAGCGGTTTCCGAAGATTACCGGTCCCAAGACGCAGGACATCTGTTATGCAACCGAAAATCGCCAACTGGCCGTCAAAGCTGTAGCGCCGCTGTGCCAGACACTGCTTGTGGTGGGGTCACAAAACAGTTCCAACTCGCGGCGTTTAGTGGAGGTCTGTGAAAAGGCGGGGGTACCGGCTTATCTGCTCGACGACTGCAGCGAAATTCAACCGGAAATGGTTGATAACGTGAGCGTGGTTGCCGTCACCGCCGGGGCTTCGGCCCCCGAGCATCTGGTTCAGGAACTGATTGAAAATCTTCGTTCGCGTGGCTTTGCCGATCTGGAAGAGGCGGAAATCAAGGATGAGGACGTGCGGTTCACGCTGCCCTCGGATCTTGAGAACTTCACGCCTCGCTTGCACGTAATTGCTTAGGCTCGCAACTTTTGCGCGCGAGCCGGATCTAAGTTAGTTAGGTCGTGCTGGTTCGTCCGTACCGTTGAAAAGCTGTACTGTTTTCCAAAATGACGCCGACTATTGAGATTACCGATGCCATTGGCGCCGGCGTTTCTGAAGCCATTCGCAAAGCCTCGGAAGCCCTGGTGCGTAAGCAGCGCGAAGAGGGGTTTTGGTGCGCCGATCTCACCGCCGACACCACTCTGGAGTCGGATTATATTCTGCAGGAGTTGTGGAATCATCCTCCCGTCGATGGGGTCTGGAGCCCACCCGCGCGAGATCGCATCGACCGCGCAGTCGCCACCATTCTTTCGCGCCAATTGCCGGATGGCGGCTTTAATGTCTACCTGAAGGGTCCCTCCGAAGTCAGCGCCAGCGTCAAGGCGTACTTCGCGTTGAAGGTGGCTGGAGTCTCGGCGGCCGAGCCGCGGATGCTCCGTCTTCGCGACCGTATTCTTGAGCTGGGTGGCGTTCAGGCAGCCAATTCCTACGTCCGCATCAATCTCAGCCTCTTCGGGCTTGTCCCGCGCGCAGCCTGTCCCTCCATCCCTCCCGAGATCATCCTGCTGCCGGGGAACTTCCTCTACCGGATGTCTTCCTGGACGCGCGCTATCGTGATTCCGCTGTCGGTGGTGTTTTCATCGAACCCGCGCCGCCCTGTCCCTTCCGGCTTCACTGTGGATGAGCTGTTCCTGCAGAATGTGCCGCTGCCTTTCAGTCCGCCATCGAACCTCATTAGCTGGAGCACGCTGTTCTTCGTCATCGATCGAGCCCTGAAGCTGTATGAGCATTACTTCCCGTTTCTGCGCAAACGTGCCATCGCCAAGTGCACCGAATGGATGATGGAGCGCTTCGAAGGGAGTGACGGTCTCGGTGCCATCTACCCGTCTATGCAGTACTCCATGATGGCGCTGGACCAGTTGGGCTACAGCAAAGATCATCCCCAACGCGCGCGCGCTCAGGCCGAGTTTGACAGGCTCATGATCGATGACGAGCGTGGCGGGTTCTTTTGCCAGCCCTGCTTCTCGCCGGTCTGGGACTCGGCCATCGCCGCCTTCTCGCTGGGTGAAGCAGGCGTTCCGGCCGAAGACAGTCTTCGCCGCCTGGCGGACTGGCTAGTCTCGAAAGAAGTGCGCCGCCAGGGCGATTGGTCCGTCAAGCGCCCCGATGTGGAGCCTTCCGGCTGGGCCTTCGAATTCAACAACGAGTTCTATCCCGATATCGATGACACCGCCATGGTGCTGCTTGCGTTCAAGCACGCTCGCGGATCGGATGCGGTGAAGCAGCAGGCTTGTGAAAGGCGTGCTATCGATTGGCTCCTCGCCATGCAGGGTAGCGACGGCGGCTGGGCCGCCTTCGATGTGGACAACAACTGGCAGTTCCTGAGCCACGTCCCCTTCGCCGATCACAACGCGATGCTGGATCCTTCGTGCCCCGATATCACGGGCCGCGTGATTGAGGCCCTTATCAACTCGGGTCTGAAGCCCGATCATCCGGCCATTCGCCGGGGGATCGGCTATCTGTGGAATTCGCAGGAGCAGGACGGCAGTTGGTACGGACGTTGGGGCGTCAACTATCTCTACGGCACATTTCTCGCTTTGCGCGGTCTCGGAGCGGCCGGCGTCAGCGATCGCGAACCCGGTATTCAATACGCGCTGGAATTTGTTCGCGCCTATCAGAATCGCGATGGCGGTTGGGGTGAGAGCTGCGCCAGCTATGACGAAGGCCGCTTCGTTCCGAATCCGAATACCCCTGAGAAGACCGGCAGCACGCCTTCTCAAACGGCGTGGGCCATCTTGGCATTGCTCGCCGGCGGCGATACCCGCAGCTCCAGTCTCACCAAGGGCGTCGAGTATCTCATCGAGACCCAGCGCGCCGATGGCTGTTGGGACGAAGAATACTGCACCGGCACCGGGTTCCCTAAGGTTTTCTATCTCGCCTACACCGACTATCGGAACAGCTTCCCCCTGCTCGCCCTGGCTGCGTACCGCAAGGCCATGGCCGCTCAGCGGGAGGAAGAACTCTAAGCCTGCGGCGCCCCCTGAGTTCTTGCCAGAACCCAAGTGAAACCAACTTTTGTGACGGGCGCGAGCGGATTCCTCGGTTGGCATGTCGCACGTCTCCTCACTGAGCGCGGGCATCGTGTTCGCGCCCTGTGCCGTGAGCAGAGCGTGCTCCGCGAGCTGGATGTGGAGCGTGCTCAGGGCGACCTCCGCGATCGCGCCTCGCTTGATCGCGCTCTGGAAGGCTGCGGCCTCGTCTTTCACGTCGCGGCCGATTACCGCCTCTGGTCGAAGGATCCCCGGGTCCTTTATGCTTCGAATGTCGAGGGTACCCGGAACGTCATTGAGGCTGCCGCGGCCGCGAAGGCCGATCGCATCGTCTACACCAGCACCGTGGGTTGTATCGGCTTCCCGAAGGGTGGGGAAGGCACGGAAGAGACGCCCGTCTCCCTTCGCGATATGGCGGGCCACTATAAGCGCTCCAAATGGCTCGCGGAGCAGGTTGCGCTCGAAAAGGCGCGTCAAGGCGTCCCGGTGGTTATTGTCAACCCCACCGCCCCTGTCGGCGACCATGATTGGAAGCCCACGCCTACGGGCAAGGTTATCGTCGATTTTCTCCGCGGTAAGCTCCCGGCTTATATCGACACCGGGTTGAACTTCGTCGATGCCAGTGACACCGCGCTGGGCCACCTGCTTGCAGCCGAGCGGGGGCGCATTGGCGAGCGCTACATTCTGGGCGGCCAGAACCTCACCATGGAGCAACTCTTTCACCGCCTCGCCCGCCTCTCGGGGAAGCGCGCCCCATCCACCAAGATTCCCTACGCCGTGGCATATGCGGCCGGCCTGATCTCCACCGGTTGGGCCAATCTGACGGGCGTTGAGCCGGTTGCTCCGCTGGAAGGCGTGAAAATGGCCCGCAAGAAGATGTTCGCGAGCCATCGGAAGGCTCAGCAGGAGCTTGGTTTCGACCCAGGACCGGTGGACGGGGCCCTCCGGAAGGCGATCGATTGGTTTCGGGCGGAGGTCTATTGTTAATTTCCGTTAGGGTTTCCCTTTCCGAGACACAATAGAGTAGGAGTAGTGGGTCGCGCCAACAAACACTTATGGCCATCTTGTTCGTAGCCTCCGAAGCTTATGAGTTGAAACCGTTCGCGGCTTCGCTTGTAGGCGCGCGCGGATTGAAATGGCCTATCGATTATGCCGCCGAGGGCGTCTGGGAGGGCCAGCGCGCCGTTCTGGTGGCCAACGGCGCCGGCCCCAAGCTCGCCGGGGAAGCCGTCGAGGTGGCGCGGCGCGCCATCATGTTGTCGGACCTCTCTTCATCCCGGCTCGATTCCATCGTCAGTGTCGGCGTCTGTGGCGGTCTCAATCCGGACCGCAAACCGAACGATATTCTCATTGCCACCGCCGTGCTGGCGCCGGAACTCAACGATTCTTTCCCTTGCCAGGCTGTCGGCGGGCAGGGCGCGTCGGTGGGTGTACTCGTCTCTGTCGATCGTGTCGCTGGAACCGTCGAAGAAAAAGCCCGGCTTCGCGAGTCGGGCGCCGACGCGGTGGATATGGAAGCGGCCGGCGTGGCGGCAAAGGCCCGGCAACTCGGCCTCCCCTTTTTCTGCGTCAAGGCGGTCAGCGATTCGTTTGACGAGCCCATGCCCCTCGACATGAACCAGATGCGCACCCCGGAGGGCCGTTTCGCTCGTGGGAAAATCGGGAATTATGCAGTGACACACCCGCAAGTTCTACCCGGCCTGCTGCGCCTCAAGCGCCGGGCCGACGATGCGGCTGCTGTGCTGGGGGGATTTCTTGTCAGTTGTCAGATACAGCCTGAGCGCGTGGACGGCGCCGCCGTGGTCGGATCGTCCGGCGGCAAGTCCGGACTCGAGGGACAAACAGGTGCCTGACGGCGTTCCCGATGCCATGCGCGCCGCAGTGTACCGGGGTGACTCCCGGATCGCGGCCGAGTCTGTCGCCACGCCTGACCTAGGCCCCGGCGAGATTCTCATCCGCGTCGAATCCTGTGGCGTCTGCCATACCGATCTCAAGAAGATTGAATACAACCTGCTTGCCCCGCCCCGCGTCTTCGGGCATGAGACGGCGGGTGTTGTCGCGAAGGTTGGCAGCCGCGTCACCAGATATGCGCCGGGTGACCGCGTAATCGTCTTCCACCACATCCCCTGCGGCCATTGCTTCTATTGCGAGCGCCGTCTTTACGCCCAATGCCCGGTCTACAAGAAGGTCGGTGTCACGGCGGGCTTTGAGCCGGCGGGCGGCGGTTTCGCCCAATACGCGCGAGCCATGGATTGGATTGTCGAGCGGGGCGTCGAGAAAATCCCGGATGGCGTCTCCTTTGACCAGGCCTGCTGGGTTGAGCCCGTCAACACCTGCCTCAAGGGCGTCGAATCGCTGGGTCTAAGGCGATCGGACACCGTGGCCATTCTGGGTCAGGGTCCCATTGGCCTTGTCTTTACGATGTTAGTCAGGCCGCGCGTTTCATCCGTGATCGCTTCCGACACCATCCCTTATCGCCGTGAATTGTCCTGTCAGTTCGGCGCCGAATGCTTCGATCCCCGGGCCACCCCGGCCACTAAGACCGCTCTCGAAGATCGTGTGAGGCGGGCTACGGACGGCCGCGGCGCGGACTGCGTAATTGTCGCCGCCAGCGCCAGGGGGTTAGTGGAGCAGGCGCTTCGCCTTTCGCGTCCGGGCGCCAAAATCCTTCTCTTTGCACAAACTTCCGCTGCCGAGAGAATCGAAATCGCCGGCGCGGACATCTGTGTTGGTGAGCGTGTGTTGCAGGGATCTTACAGCGCCGATGTCGATCTGCAGGCCGAGTCGGCTCGACTCGTCTTCAGCGGTGAGTTGCCGCTGGAGCGCCTCATCTCCCACCGCTTTTCGCTCGATTCCATCAGCGAGGCAATCCGGATTGCCCGTTACCCCGGCGAAACTTCGCTGAAGGTGGTTATCCATCCACAGGAGACTCTGACCAATGCCTGACCGAATGCGGGCGGCCGTTCTTTACGGCAGGGAAGACGTCCGTCTCGAATCCGTTCCCGTGCCCGATATCGGACCCGGCGAATTGCTGGTCCGCGTTCGAGCCGCCTTGACCTGCGGAACCGATGTCAAGGTCTTCCGCCGCGGTTACCACGCTAAGATGATCGTTCCGCCCGCCCTCTTTGGGCATGAGCTCGCCGGCGATGTAACCGCTGTGGGCCATGGCGTCAAAGGCTTTGCCGTGGGTCAGCGCATCGTGGCCGCCAACTCCGCCCCCTGCGGACAATGCTACTTTTGCCGGCGGTCCCAGCCGAACCTCTGCGAAGACCTGCTCTTCAACAACGGCGCTTACGCTGAATTCATTCGCATTCCAGCCCGCATCGTCGAGAAAAACACCCATATTCTTCCCAGTCACTTGCGCTATGAGGACGCCGCGCTCGTGGAACCTCTCGCCTGTGTTCTGCGGGGCCTCGATGAAACCGGTATCTGCCACGGCGACACGGTGGGCGTCATGGGCCTGGGTCCCATCGGACTCATGTTCGTGCGCATCGCCAAGTCGGCCTTCAATGCCCGCGTCATCGCCATTGCCCGCCGCCAAAGCCAAATCGATCAGGCGCTCCGCCTGGGCGCCGACGAAGGCGTTCGCATGGGCGAGCCCGATCAACTGATCTCCGACGTGAAAGCCCGGACCGCTTCTCGCGGCGCTGACGTCATCATCGAAGCCATTGGCCATCCGGAAGCCTGGGAACTGGCTGTTCATTTGGTTCGCCGGGGCGGCACCGTGAATTTCTTTGGAGGCTGCGCCGCCGGAACCAAGGTGGGCCTGGATACCAGCCTGCTCCACTACTCGGAAATCAATTGCAAAGCCAGCTTCCACCACACGCCGGAACACATCCGCCGCTCGCTCGACATTGTCGCCTCGGGGGGGGTCACGGCCGATCATCTGGTGAACCGCCGCGAGCCGCTCAGCCGCTTGCCCTACGTCCTCAATGACCTGCTGTACACCCGCAACGGCCACCTGAAGACCGCAATCATTCCTTAGGCGCTTGTGGCCGTCTCACTTCTTCAACCGAAAGACTACGTCACCCGGCTCGGCACCGCGCCCCTGAGTTACACTCTTGACGAGTCGCTTGCTTATACGCGCTGGCTCGCCACCCACCACTACGAAAACTTCCAGGTGGTCAGCTTCCTGTTGCCGAAGCACCTGCATCAGGATTTCTATAATGTCTACGCCTTTTGCCGCTGGGCCGATGACCTTGGCGATGAAATCGGCGATACCGCGGAGAGCCTGAAGCTGCTTTCGTGGTGGCGCAGCGAGCTTTCCGACATGTATCGCGGCGAAGCGGCTCACCCGGTTTTTATCGCTTTACGCTCAACGGTTCAAAGATTTGAGATTCCCATCGAACCCTTTGACCGCCTGATTCAGGCGTTTGAGCACGATCAAACCGTGACGCGTTACGCCAGCTTCGAAGAGATCTTCGCCTATTGCGTCAACTCCGCCAATCCCGTGGGCCACCTTGTCCTTTATTTAGGCGGTTACCGCGATGCGGAACGGCAACGGTTGTCAGACTATACGTGTACTGCGTTACAGCTCGCGAATTTCTGGCAGGACGTGACGGTAGATCTCAAGAAAGACCGCGTCTATCTGCCGCTGGACCTGCTAGGCCGCCATAATTACACTGTCGACGATCTTTTTGCTTACCGGTTTGACGCCCGCTTTGAGCGCCTGATGCACGAAGCGGTGGATGTCGCGGATGGCCTCTTCCACAAGGGGTTGCCCCTGATTTCGACGGTTGACCGGCGTCTGGCCCTCGACTTGGAACTCTTCAGCCACGGGGGCATGGCGGTTCTGCGCAAGATTCGTTCCCGCGGCTACGACGTGCTCTCGAGCCGTCCGGCCATTTCAAAGGTGGAGCGCCTCGCCATCCTTTTGCGTTGCTTGCCTCGATTGATCCGATGAAGCAATACATTTGTGGGGCCGGCTGCCAGCCGGCGGCCGATTGGCAATCGGCCCCGATGGCGTTGCCTCAACTTAGCCGGATGGGCAAGCGGGTGTCTTGCTATTCAAATACTTTCAGCAACTCGTTGAACCCTACCCACAGGTTCAGCATTCCCAACCCGCTCAAGAAACCGCGAAAGTAACGGTTCATCCAAAGCTCCCGCCACTGCGGGCTCTGCAAAGCCACCCAGCTCACGTCCCAAACTGCATGCCACCACGGGAACACAATCAGCACCAGCCCCAGCTCAATGGTGAAGACCACGAAGCACAGCCCCAGAATGCGCCTGTGCCAGCGGAGAAGCCGGGCAGTCTTCGGCGGCGGCAGCGGGGGAGGCGTCGTCGCTATCATCTCTTCGTTCATACGCCCGCTGCTCCTGTCCCGTTCGTAAAAAGAGCCATCTGTCGTTCCATCTCCGGCGCTGCTGTCTCATAACCCACCCACAGCGGCAAGCCGCTCGCCAGCCGCACGGGTTCGTAGCTGAAGCGGTGCAGCATCGTCGGTCCGAACTCCTTCAGCGCCCGCTTGTGGTCCGGCGTTGAGTACCCTTTGTTCGACTTCAAGTTATATTGCGGAAAGGCTTCGTCCCAGCGGTCAAGGCAGGCGTCGCGGTGCACCTTCGCCACAATCGACGCCGCCGCAATCGCCCGGCAGCGTGCATCGCCATCGATCAACGCCAGTTGTTCCACCGGCCAATCCACGTGCACGGCATCAATCAGCAGATAATCCGCCGCGGGCGTTAGCCGCTCCACCGCTCTCTTCATCGCCAGCCGCGAGGCTTGCAGGATGTTGATCTGGTCAATCTCGAATGCATCCGCGGCGCCCAGCGCCCACGCCACGCACTTGCGCACAATTTCCGAAGCCAGATCCTCGCGTTCTTCCTTCAAGAGCACCTTGCTGTCGTGCAATCCGCGAATGGGCCTCTCAGGATCGAGAATCACAGCCGCCGCGAACACCGGCCCAAATAGCGAGCCGCGTCCCACCTCATCCACACCTGCCACAAAACGAAACCCCTGCTGCCGTGCCTCGCGCTCGTAACGCGTAAGACAGCGGGGAGCAGGGATTTTCTTTCGTTTGCCGGGAGGTACCGCTCCCGGGCTCGCCGACACATCCGCGCCGTTCTCCGTCACTTGGGGAGCGCGCAGTTTTTTCACATTCCTAGCCGCGTTCGCGCAACCGGGCGGCTTTGCCCTTCAGGTTCCGCAGGTAGTACAGCTTCGCGCGGCGAACGCGGCCCGTTCGCACCAGATCGATATGGTCGATCACCGGTGCGTGAAGCGGGAAGATACGCTCCACACCTTGCCCGAAGCTGACCTTGCGGACCGTGATGTTCTCACCCATGCCTGTATTCTTTTGCGCGATCACTACGCCTTCGAACACCTGGATGCGCTCTTTATCGCCTTCCTTGATTCGAACATGCACCTTAATAGTGTCGCCCGGGCGAAACTCCGGATGCGGCGTTTCCCGCTTGTGCTTGTCGATAAATTTCGCCATCGTTGCGTTTTGCATTGCTTAGTAATCTCTTTCTTCGGATCGGCCGCTCTGGACGCGATCCGCCACGGGGGCGATCCCAGCCTCACCCTCTTGCGGCAGAAGGTCCGGCCGGTTTCGCCTGGTCTTGGCCAATGACGCTTGCCGGCGCCATTGCCTGATCTCTTCGTGGTTGCCTCCGAGAAGTACATCCGGCGCCTTCCAACCGCGGAAGTTTGCCGGCCTTGTGTACTGCGGGCAATCCAATAATCCCGAGGTCTCTTCGCTAAACGATTCGTTCCGCGTCGAGTCCTCGTTCCCTAACACTCCCGGCAAAAGCCGGCTCACTGCATCCACAATCGTCGCCGCGGCCAGTTCGCCGCCACTCAATACGAAATCGCCGATTGAGACTTCCTCGTCCGCCAATTGCTCGGCAACGCGCTCGTCCACGCCCTCATAACGCCCGCAGATCAGCACCAGGTCTTCCAGGGCCGCATACCGCCGGGCCATCGCCTGGTCGAACTTCCTGCCTTGCGCTGAAAGCAGCACCACTCGGGTCCGCTCAGTCCGTTCGGGCAGAATCGCGGTTACCGCTTCAAACAACGGCTCCGGCTTCAGTAACATCCCCTCGCCGCCGCCAAAGGGCCGATCGTCCACAGTTCGATGACGATCATATGTCCAGTTTCGCAGATCGTGCAGGTGGATCTCGAGCCGCCCTGCCTGCTTCGCCTTCGCCACCACACCGTGTTCAAAGGGTCCGGCGAAAAACTCCGGAAAAATCGTTACCAGGTGGAACCGCACCGGAACCTGCCCTCTACTCTGTTCAAAGCTCCAGGAGCCCTTCCGGCAACTCCACCTGAATCTCCCGTCCCTCCAGATCCACCTTTCGGCAGATCGACGGCACAAAAGGGATTAAAACGTTGCGCCCGTTCCGGTCCACTTCGAGCAGCGCCGGCCCGCCATAGCGCTCCATCCCGGTCACCGTACCGATCCACTCACCCGTCCCCATCGTCCGAACCGCGCAGCCGGCTAGATCCGATTCGTAATACTCACCCTCGGGCAGCGGCGCACGCTCTTCGAATGGCACCCAAAGATCCGCGCCCCGGAATTGCTCCGCGTCGGACATCGAATCGACGCCCGCAAACTTCAACACCCAATCGCCTTTGTGCGGCCACGCTGCTTCCAGCGTCACTGCCCTGTCTGTGCCGTCCGTCAGCAGAACCCACGCCGATTTCAGCGTCTCCAGCCTTCCCGGAACATCAGTCTGCGAACGCGCGGTCACCTCGCCTCGAATACCGCGCTCGCGAAAAATCTCGGCGATCACGATGCGTGTCGGCTGCTGGACCGGGGGTGAGGCCACTATTCCAGAATCTCCAGCGAATACCGCCGGTTCAGCTTCGTTCCCACCGCGCCCAACAGCGTGCGGATCGATCGCGCCGTCCGGCCTTGCTTGCCGATCACCTTGCCCAGGTCTCCCGCCGCTACGCGCAGTTCGAAGACCGTCGATTGCTCGCCCTCCAACTCATGGACAACCACTTCGTCGGGAACATCCACCAACGCTTTGGCAATGTGTTCCACAAGCGTTCTAACGCCGGCTTTTTCGTCCATACTGTTCACTCACGAATTGAAATTGCGGGGCCACAAGCCCGGCGCCGCGCAAACTGGCCGCCAACCGCAAGCCTGACCGCCTACGCCGTTACCGGGGCTGCCGGCGCCGCGGCACTCTTCTTCACCAGCCGCTTGACGGTGTCAGACGGCTGCGCGCCATTCTTGATCCAGTGCTCGATCCGTTCGTGGTCCAACCTCACCTCAGCCGGCTTCGTGATCGGATTGTAGAATCCCACCACTTCCACCGACCGGCTGTTGCGGGCTCGTTCGCGCTCAATCACCACCACGCGATACGTGGGTTTCTTCTTGGCGCCAAACCGCGCCAGGCGAATCGCTAACATCTCTTCTTCGTTCCTCTTAACCTTTCCAATTGCTGAAAAACCGCGTTGTGCCTGGCACCTCTTCCATTGCAAGAGAGGTGTCCGGCGCAGAGGCGTCTCGTCCGGAGACTGCCGCTCAAAATGCATGAAGCCATCGGCCCGCTCAGGTTTATCGAAACCGGCGGCCCTTGTGGCTCAACTCAGAACCCGGGAATTCCCGGCATCCCGGGGAATTTGAACTTTCCGCCCTTCTTGCCAAGCAAGCCGGTGGCGCCGGAGAAGCTCTTCATCATTTTACGCGCTTGGCCGTATTGTTTCAGCAAGTTATTGACATCCTGAACCGACGTCCCGCTTCCTTTGGCAATCCGCCGGCGGCGCGCACCATTTATTATCATATGGTTACCGCGCTCTTTGGGCGTCATTGAGTCGACAATCGCCACAATTCGCGTTAACTCTTTTTCATCGAATTTGGCATCCTTCAGTTCCTTGAGGCCCCCGATGCCCGGCAGCATCTTCAAAATTCCTTCCAGCGGCCCCAGCTTCCTGATCTGCTTCATCTGATCCCTGAAGTCCTCCAGCGAGAAGTCGTCGCCCGCCAGGAGCTTCTCCTGCATTTTCTCGGCGTCCTTCTGATCGATCACCGATTGAGCCTTTTCAATCAGCGACACCACGTCACCCATGCCCAGGATGCGCTGTGCCACCCGGTCCGGATGGAACGGTTCCAGGGCGTCCACCTTTTCGCCCATACCCACGAACTTCAGCGGCTGCCCAGTCACTGTCCGGATGGAGAGCGCCGCACCGCCGCGCGCATCGCCATCCATCTTTGTCAGGATTACTCCTGTGATGCCCAACCGTTTATGGAATTCATCGGCCGATTTCACTGCGTCCTGTCCCGTCATGGCATCGGCTACAAACAGGACTTCGGTGGGATTCAGCGCTTCCTTAAGCTCCGAAAGCTCTTGCATTAGCCGGTCATCAATGTGCTGACGGCCCGCCGTATCCACCAGCAGCAGGTCCCGCCCGGTCTGCACCGCCTCCTTTCGAGCCCCCCGAGCCAGTTCAAGCGGCGTCTTCTGGTCCAAAGTTCCCTCGAAAATAGGGACGTTTACCTGCTTTGCCAGAATTGCGAGTTGCTGCCGCGCGGCGGGCCGATAGACGTCCACTGACACCAGTTGGGGGCGGCTTCCCTCTTTGGTTAAAACGCGCGCCAATTTAGCGGCGCTCGTCGTTTTGCCCGAACCCTGCAACCCCACGATCAGCACCACCGTCGGCGGCTCATTTGCGAACCGCAGCTTCGATTGATGCCCGCCGAGCATCTTCGTCAGTTCATCCAGCACGATCTTGACCACCTGCTGGCTGGGAGAAAGCGCTGTCAACACTTCCTCGCCTTGCGCCTTGAGGCGAACCTGCTCAATGAACTGCTTCACCACGCGGAAGTGAACGTCGGCCTCAAGCAGCGCCACGCGGATTTCGCGCAGCGCCTGCTCCATGTTCTCCGCCGTGAGGCGGCCTTCGCCGCGCAGGTTCTTGAAGACCCGCTGCAGCTTTTCTGACAAATTGTCGAACATAACGATTCGGCGCCGCCTTTTCTAAGTATAAGCAACGACGGTTTCTTCAACGTCGCGCGGACTTTTGAGCCTGCTAAGCCGAGAGTCCTCCCGGCTGTGACTGGTTACGGTTGAAACGAAAGAACAGCGGACACGAAACTTAAAGCAATCAACGAAGCCGGCGACCTGTCCCATTACTATCAAAACCGTTGTGACCGCAAGCGAGGTTCGCTAAAGCCACTGATAACAACCTGTTTATTATCAATGATATGCGAACATGGTACTGCTCCTTTTCTCTCTAAAACCGCCCGGAAAAGCGTTTGCTTCACACCGAAAACTCGTGCAGACTTAACTCAGTTCCGAGGTAAATGCGCGAATGAAAAAGTTAGTCCTCATCCTTCTTATCTGCGGCTCATCGGCGTTTGCCACGACCGTTGCGTTTTCCACATCGGCTGTGTTTTCGGGCCCCGACGCCAGCGGTGGCGTTCTCAAGAACGGAACCGCAACCGTTTCATTTGCCGGCATCACAACTCCCCCTGCTCCCAACGCGCCGAGTGCGCCCACGAACTGGAACATCGGAAACTTCATAACCAGCGCCGGTAGCGGCACGTTCACCAACGATTCGGTAGCTTTGACCATCACTCAAACCCTTCCCGCGCATGGAACGGGCACCACTTCGTCGACAATCCACGGAACCGTCACCAGCAGTTCAAACAATATAGATATCTCCTTTTCGCCAACCACCCTCACGATCGCAGGCGTCAACTACACATTCCAGCAGACATATTACCTGGTGCCCTCAAACTCTAACGGCGGCGCCACCAGCCTTGAGGTCTTCATTTCGCTCGCCACTCCCGTTCCCGAATCGGCCACCCTCGGTCTTTTCGGGGGGTCGCTTCTGGGCCTCGCTTTGTTGGCGCGCCGCCGAGGTGCAAATAAAGCGCCCTTGAACTCTCAACCATCGGCGAGCCTTACGGGCTCCGAACCACCCACTATGCCGGCCGCTGACCAGGAAAAGTACCGGAACTAGCAGTCCCAACCGCTGCTTTAACGGATTCTTCGCCTAGGCCCGATAGAACTAGTACTAAAGAAATTGGGCCCAAAAAACAACGCTCCGACCCGCGAAACGCAGTTAGATCCTCTGAAATCATAAGCTTAGCGCTGAGGTAGACTCCTTAGTCCTAGGAGAGACCCTAGGAAAATGAGTTGAAAAGTCCTATAGAACTAGGGCATACTCGACAGTGAGCTTGGTTCGGAGGAACTAACGAATGAAAAAACTGGCTTTGGCTTTTCTTCTGTGCGGCGTCTCTGCATTTGCCACGAGCGTCACCTACACTACTACGGGCGTGTTCACGAGTTCTGGAACATCCACATCCACAGTCCCCGGTGCGACAATTGGTTTCACAGGGACTACACAAACGGTTGGACCCCTCTTCCCGACGGCGGCGAATTTCGGATCCTTCCTGGTTACCACCAGCGGTATTTTGTCGACTTTCACGGATGATTTCACGCTGACTATCCATCAAATGGTTCCAGCCCCTGGCGGTAGCGCCGTAACGAGCACTACCGTGAGCGGCGAGGTTGAGGGCAGTTCGAGTCAAGTGTCGCTAATTTTCATCCCGGCGAACGTCTCTGTCGCGGGGAACCCCAGCGTTGCATACGAGTTTCTGAACGGCAGCTACGGTCTTCCCGCAAACCAGCCGACGACCCTGCAGATGAACGTTGTTCTCACCCCTGAGCCGACTACTCTCGGTCTCCTGGGTGGTTCACTTCTCACCCTCGGTTACCTGATCCGTCGCCGTACTGCTAAGAAATAGCTCTAGCCTAAGAGTGCGTTTATTGTTTCCATGGGCCACCGGGAGTTTCCCTGTGGCCCATTTTCGTTCTTCCGCCGAACCTGGCGTTTGGGCACACTTCCTTCCTGTCATAATGAGCGGAAGATTTGCCCTATACAGGCACGCGCCAAGACATGAAAGCCTTCCTCAT
>CAJCIT010000213.1 GCA_903970405.1 Acidobacteriaceae bacterium
ACCAACACGCGGTAGTAGCCTTCACGGAAACCGAGCAACGCCTGGTTGCGCTGGTTCTGAGTCCGGTCGCCGTGAATGCCGATGGCTTTGACGCCCGCACGCGCCAGGCGCTTCGCCAAACGGTCAGTGCCGTGTTTGGTCCGCGCGAACACCAGGAATGAGCCTTCCTGGTTGTCGAGCATGGTACGCAACAGGCCTAGTTTTCTACCGTGGTCGATCTCATAGACGTGCAGATCGATATCCTCAGCGGGCTTCGCGATGGCGCCGATGGATACGCGCCGCGGGCTGCGCAGGTGCTTGTTGATCAGCGGAAGCACCGACTTTTCGAGCGTCGCCGAGAAGAGCAGCGTCTGGCGCGCGGCTGGAACCGCGGCGATAATGCGCTCAATAGTCGGGAGGAAGCCCATGTCCAGCATGCGGTCCGACTCATCCAGGATCAGCGTATGAACGTTGGTCAGGTTAATCAGCTTGCGGCCGAGATAATCGTTCAATCGGCCGGGCGTGGCAATCACAACGTTGGCGCCCCGGCGAATTTCATGCAGTTGGTGGGTCTCGCTTAAGCCGCCCACGACAACGGTGGCTCGCAGGCCGGTTCCCTTCGCCAGCAGTATGAAAGTCTCTTGAATCTGGATGGCCAGTTCACGTGTCGGCGTGAGAATCAGGCCGCCGATTCCTGTCTGCGGCTTCTTGAGCATTTTCTCAAGAAGGGGCAATACGAAAGCTAAAGTCTTGCCAGTGCCCGTTTGGGCCGTGGCGACAAGATCGCTGCCCGCCAATGCGACGGGTATCGATTCAGCCTGAATGGCGGTGGGAGTCTTGAAGCCATTCGAGGCCAGGTTCTGCTGTAAAGAGGCAGATAAAGAAAGTTCTGAAAATTCTGTCATTATTTCGGTCTAAAGTGTGTACGCAATCTCGAGCCGCATCCGGGCCCGTTCGGGTAACCACACTCCAACCCTATGCGAATGAAGCGTGATCAAGGTCGTTAATTTGATAGAAAACTACCCCTCGGAACGTAGCGGGTAGCCAACACGAGGAAGGTTTCTGAACGGAGACCAAACCGTCAACTCTTCGATGATAGCAGTTTTTCCGCCAATTCGGAAATCTGGCTTCGGCTTCGGGGTAGCTCCCTCCCGGATGCCTCTCATTGCAAATGGGTTACGTGAGGGTCTCGGTGCGGACGGTCACCATATCCAGGAAGCGGTGGTCCACTTCGTAACCGAATCCGTCGTAGTCGTTGATGGCGATGGTTCCAGTGGCGCTGACTTCCACTGGCGGAACAATGATGTCCTGCTTCCAATAGCGGCGGCTCGCCGAGACATCGCCCGGAAGCGTGAAATTGGGAAGGGTAGAAAGAGCGATGTTATGGGCGCGTCCGATTCCCGATTCCAACATGCCACCGCACCAAACGGGAACTCCGTGCCTGGCGCAGACATCGTGAAGACGTCTTGCCTCTCCGAAGCCGCCGATACGCCCCAGCTTGATATTGATGATGCGGCATGCGCCCATGTCAATCGCCTGCTGGCCCTGGTGGGCGCTGCGGATGCACTCATCGAGACAGATGGGCGTTTGGAGCAGGCGTTGGAGCGTAGCGTGGTCAATGATGTCGTCATGGGCCAGCGGCTGCTCAATCATCATCAGGTTGAATTCATCCAAGCGCCGCAGTTCATTCACGTCGTCCAGAGTGTAGGCGGAGTTTGCGTCGGCCATCAGTAGAATGCTCGGGAACTCGCGGCGCACCTCCCGAATCACGTCCACATCCCAGCCCGGCTTGATCTTCATCTTGATGCGCTGGTAACCGGCTTCCAATTCCACGCGAATCTTGTCCAGCAGAATCGGCACTGAGTCTTGAATGCCGATAGAGACTCCGCAGGGAATCTGGGCGCGAGCGCCTCCGCCAATCTCCTTCCAGAGCGGCTGGCTGTGGAGACGGGCGAATAGATCCCATATGGCGCATTCCACGCCCGCCCGCGTCATGTTGTGGCCGCGGATGTGGCTGGTCCGGCCATAGACCTCCTCAGCCGAAGTAAACGTGAAGTTCAGCACTCGCGGAGCCACGTAATCGATGAGCAGGGGCCAGGCGGAACCCGTCCACTCCTCGTTGTAGAACGGATTCTCCCCGGCTGTCACTTCACCCCAACCGGAGACGCCATCCATGGCCGCCTCCACCAGAATGATGTCGCGGCTGTAGGTGCGTCCAAAGCTCGTCTCGAAAAAGTGCACCAGCGGCATCCGGATGTGCCGCAGCACCAGCTTCTCTATTGTGATTCCCATTCGCCTAGTAAGTATGTTCCTGCTTGTTCAGATCTTTCGAAGCCAATTACCGCCAGGCCCGAATGAAAGTAGCGGTCGAACTCGACGGCGAGGCCCGCCTGAATGTCGCGAGCCTGCCCGGGTTCCTTCAGGCGCAGTTCGGCAATATTCGCCGGCACCGGGATTCGCGCAACGGGCTCGGCGCGCAAAAAGGGGCGGCCGTTTGAGATGGCTTCAGCGCGCGGCGTCCTAATCCACCATTCCGCGGTGAGGCGGTCTGTCGGCAACCCCCCCTGCAAATGGCTCGACGACGTTCCGTATTGGTTATGGACGAAGCGGCGGACAATTGCGCCGAGCCGCTCAATATTGAAGAAGGCATTCTTGATTTCAAGCGGATCGAACGTCCATTCAATCAGATCGATGTCGCGCGCCAATGCGTCTTCCCTTTGCCGGACCTTCAACTGCCGTCCCAGGCCCGTATTGCGGTACTCCGGCAGCACCCCCAGCATGTGGCTGTGGAGGTAATATCTCCCCTTCGGCTCCGCGCCTTGCGGCTTCAGGCCGGGGATACAGAGACAAAAGGCCGCCATCCGGCTTTCTCTTGCGGTATCGAAAGCCCCCAGCACCTCGCCGCCGATCTTATCGGCCACAATAAAAAGCCGCAAGGGAAGCAAGTCGATCTCATCGAAGCCCCAGATCTCTTTCTGGAGCCGGACTGCTTCGGCGAAGTCCTGACGCCGGGTCAGCTTGCGAATCTCGATCTCGGGCGTAGGCGTAGGTGAGGTGCCCATGACTCAGAGACTGCGCTCCCTGAGTTTGACGTCTTGCCACAGCGCCTCGAGTTGATCGAGGGTGCGTTCCTGAAGCGTGCCGCCCTCTCCGGCGATTGCCTGCTCCAGAGCCGCAAAACGGCGTCGAAACTTGGCGTTCGCTTTGCGCAGCGATTGCTCCGGGTCCAGACGCAGCATACGCGCGACATTGACCAGTGAAAAGAACAGGTCGCCCAGTTCATCTTCTATGGCCTCAGCGTGCTGGTCTTCGCGAGCCTTATTCAGCTCCTCCGCCTCTTCGCGGACTTTATTGATCGCGCCGGCCACATCCGGCCAATCGAAGCCGACGGCGCCGGCCCTCGCGGAGATCTTCTCGGCCTCTATCAGAGCAGGAAAGGTCCTCGGCACCACGGCTAGAATCGACTGGGGCTGGGCATCCCCCTTGGCGAGCTTCTCTTCCGCCTTGATCTCATCCCAGCGCCGCTTCACTTCAGCGGCCGTTTTTGCGTCTCCTTGGCCAAAAACGTGCGGATGGCGGCGGGTCAGCTTGTTGTTGATTGCGTCCAGCGAGTCGGCTATCGAGAACTTGCCTTCTTCGGCCGCCATCTGGGCGAAGAAGACCGGTTGCAGCAGCAGGTCTCCCAGTTCCTCGCACAGGCCCAGCCAGTCGCGCCGGTCGATAGCGTCCAAGACCTCATAGGCCTCTTCCAGCAGGTAGGCCTTGATGGTGTCGTAGGTCTGCTCACGGTCCCAGGGGCAGCCGCCGTCCGCACGAAGGCGTTCCGTGATGCGTACAAGCCGCTCGAATTTTTCGCCTGCGCTTTCTGGCTGGGACATCGCTCGCGAATGTTCCAGACTAGCATCAGCACGCCAACGGCGCGATGGTGGGGTCGGCCGCTTCGCGGCCTCTGGAGGTTCTGCTTTCCAAACACAGACTGAAGTCTGTGCCACCAATCGCCCGCAGG
>CAJCIT010000214.1 GCA_903970405.1 Acidobacteriaceae bacterium
CGATCGGCTCCATAAGTCCGTTTTTTCCGCTCCATTTGGCGGTGGTGAAAAGATAAACGGCCAGCGCGATCAGCAGGGCGCGCGCCACCCAGAGCCCTCCTTTAACCAGGCCGTACTGCAGGCTTTGCCGGATCACAAAACGAGGATCCATGGCGCGTTCCACAACAATGACGTAAGCGAGAACCAGCGGAAACAGCGTCAGGAACAGCAGCGCGGCGACGACCGCGGCCGCCGGAACACCGTAGAAGAGATCGTTGCCCCGGATCAGGGAGTAAACCGCGGCCATAAAGATGGGCGTGAGGCTGATGGAAGAACCCCACTGCAGAATGCGCAGTCTTCGCCTGGAATCCGCCGAGGGGTCCATACTGGCTTTCATCGCAATATTGGCGAAATAGGCAGAGATTGCCAGCATTCCGAAGATAATCTGCAGAAAATACAGTTTGATGAACAACGGCCGGAAAGGAAGCGCCGCATCGATGTCGTAAGTCCACGTCAGAAGGATTGCGACGAACGCAAGTTCCGCGAAAAGGCAGGGAATCAGCACGAGGTATTTCGCCCACGGCCGCTTCCGGTCGAACGCCGATCGATCGGGGAAATAGATGCCGAAGAGCATCATGAAAAAGGGCCACGGACCTCCCCACAGATTGTGCCAAAAAGCGACGAATCCGCTGTCCAGACCGAAGTCACCGCCGACCATTTCCGTGAAGCTGACCGTGAGAAACAGAAGTATCCAGGCATTCCGGTCGGTTGGCCGGATGGCCACAGCGAACGCGCCGAGGAACAGCGCAACCAGAGGGATCAGAATATCGCCAGCCACGTCGACGGCGATTGCCCCAAAGCTCTGAAACTTCGACGCCATACTCGGAATGGTGATTTCCCTTTCGAACGCCGATCCGTCCGGACGGCTGAGCGTAAGCAGGATTTTGTCGCCGGGATGGCGGCTATAAACTGCCTCATCGAACTGGCGGGCCGAAGACAACGGCTTGCCGCCGATCGCCAGGATCTGGTCGCCGTCCAGATCGGTCCCCGCGATGGTCCGGGTGGCGCCTTTGATGGGCAGGGGAATGGCGGGAGCGGCGGCAGGGTTCCTGAGAACCGTCAGCATCGTCCAGGCGCCCGATCCCCTCACCCAGCAGGCGCAGACCACCAGAATGGCCAGAATGGCGTAGCGAACAAAGGCGCGAGGCATAGGATGCGATAAGTCATCATACTTCGGGCGAACGTTATAGTGGGACTTGCCTCCTCTGTCAGGGTGCTTATAGATTCTGGTGGTAAACTACCGCTTGCTGAGGCGCGCGCCTCAGAAGGTGTTTAGAATCAATGACGCGATCGGTCCGCGACTAACCCCTACCGAGCCGCGACTGTGAAGGAGCGGTAAATTTCGCCCGAATCCCCAAAACGGTTAAACCCCCTCTTATGCCATTCGCGTCGATCCCCGAAGCTATCGAAGAAACGCGCGCCGGACACATGCTTGTCGTGGTGGACGATGAAGATCGCGAGAACGAAGGCGACCTGACCATTGCGGCGGAAAAGATCACGCCCGACGCGATCAACTTCATGGCGACGCACGGCCGCGGTCTGATCTGCCTCACGCTCACCGCCGAGCGATGCGATGCTCTGAGGCTACCGTTGATGTCGCCGCATAACACCTCGAATTTCGGGACCGCTTTCTGCGAATCGATCGACGCGCGGGAGGGAGTCACTACGGGCATCTCGGCGATGGACCGGACGCTGACGATCCTGGCCGCAATCAATCCCAACACGAAGCCGAACGATCTGGCGCGTCCGGGCCATATATTTCCGCTGCGCGCCCGCGACGGCGGTGTGCTGGTGCGCGCCGGGCAGACGGAAGCGTCGGTCGATCTGTCGCGGATGGCGGGGCTGAACCCTTCGGGCGTGATCTGCGAAATCATGAACGAGGACGGCACCATGGCGCGCGTGCCTCAGCTGCGTGAATTCTGCGCACGTCATGAGCTCAGGATGATTTCGGTGGCGGACCTGATCCGTTACCGCCTTGCGCACGAGCGCTGCGTTCAGCGGCGCGCCGAAGGGAGCATCCGCACGGCGCACGGCGAATTCCGCACCGTACTCTATACCAGCGATCTGAATCCCGATTCGCATCTGGCGCTGGTGCTGGGGGATGTGAGCGGCAAAGAGAACGTGCTGGTGCGGATGCATTCGCATTGCGCTTACGGGAACCTGTTCGGATCTACGCAGTGCGATTGCCGGGATCTGGTGGAAGGTTCGCTGAGACAGATCGCCGAAGCGGGCTCCGGCGCGCTGGTTTACCTGCATCAGACAGGTCTGGGATTGCGCGCCGAAGCCGGTACGATTTTCGGCCATGACCGGAAGGTTTCGCAGGCTCCGCTGCAACACGAAGTTGGTCTGGGTGCGCAGATCCTTTCGGATTTGGGTCTGCATCGGATTCG
This sequence comes from Acidobacteriaceae bacterium, assembly GCA_903970405.1. Lineage (GTDB taxonomy): Bacteria > Acidobacteriota > Terriglobia > Bryobacterales > Bryobacteraceae > CAJCIT01. The sequence continues at coordinate 2,430 of CAJCIT010000214.1, forward strand.
ATTGTTGACGAACCATCCGCGGCGCATTGTGGCGCTGGAAGGGTTTGGTATTGAGATCGTGGAGCAGGTTCCGGTAGGGTAGGTTACCTACGTTCCGTTAGGACCCTTAGGGCATCGGGTAAACGCCGCGCCGTTCGTAAGCAATTATCGTCAGAATTGCCCGCCATCGGGCCGACGAGCTGCGGGGGAGAAAAACCCCCGTCGTCAGATCAATAGTTCCAAACTGCGTCCCCGTGATCGTGAAGGCCATATCGTCCGCTTGCGCCAACTCGCATGACAGCACCAAGGTTGCACACCTCAAACCCGTTCGTGATCCCCGCATTTGTATCCAACCACCAGCGCCGAAGTATATCACGCGAATTTGTACCACTTATCCCAGTCAAACACCCGCAGATCAACGTCGTCGTTCCGAATGCAGGGCACGGGGACCAGGTGCTTCAGGCGTCAATACGCGGCCTGACCACTCCCCAAGGGGTTTTGATAACTCTTCAGTAGGAGCGGGTCGCAGCGCGTCGGTCTGGACGTAAACGCTGCGGGGCGACTACACGTTATCCTACCGTCAGGCCCGACCCGACGCTTCTGCTTTTCCTCGATGCTTCCATGCTGCAACAATGGGCAGCGTGGCTTTGATCGTGTTCTTCCGGGGTATCAACGTTGGAGGACACAGGTCTTTTCGGCCGAGCCTGCTCGCCAAAGAACTTGCCCTTTACGATGCCGTGAACGTTGGGGCCGCGGGCACGCTTGTCGTTCGCAAACCTGGGCTGCGCGCAACGTTCCTTGCCGAATTGCGCCGGAAGTTGCCGTTTGAAGCAACAATCGCTTTCTGCGACGGCGGCGATCTGATGGCGCTGGAGAGGGACAACCCGTTTGGAGCTGAGCCGCTGCCCGCAGATGTTGTTCCGTTTGTAAGCATCCTGTCGGAGGCTGGACGCCGCGGGGTTTCTCTTCCAGTTGCTCTTCCCGAAGGCGGGGAGTGGCTCGTGCGAATCATTGGCGCGAAGAATCGTCTCGTGTATGGGGTGTACCGCCGCCACATGAAAACGATTGGCTGTCTGGGCCAGATCGACAGGCTCTTCGGGGTGCCCGCGACAACGCGCAGCTGGAACACAATACTCTCAGTGCTGCGGATTCTGAAATCCGATGATAAGTAGACTGGCGCCGATTGCCAATCGGCGCGCAGGATGCCATCCCAATGCTACTTACTTTTTCCGGCGGGCTTACGTGGGGCAAAGCTTCGGCTTTGCGTCCGGGCTTCCGCCCGGACCGGAGTTGGCGTTTAACGCCGATGGATCACGGCGAATTCATCTCAAACCGCGCCGGCGGCGCGCCGAAGGGAGCGTCCGCACCGCGCACGGAGAATTCCGCACCATACTCTACACCAGCGATCTGAATCCCGATTCGCACCTGGTGCTCGGGAATGTGAGCGGCAAAGAGAACGTGCCGGTGCGGATGCATTGGCATTGCGCTTACGGGAACCTGTTCGGATCTACGCAGTGCGATTGCCGCGAACTGATGGAAGATTCGCTGAAACAGATCGCCGAAGCGGGTTCCGGCGCGCTGGCTTACCTGCATCGGACAGGACTGGGACCGCGGGCCGAAGGCGGTACGATTTTCGGCCACGACCGCCAGGTTTCGCAGACTCCGCTGCAACATGAAGTTGGTCTGGGTGCGCAGGTCCTTTCGGATCTCGGCTTGCATCGGATTCGATTGTTGACGAACCATCCACGGCGCATTGTGGCGCTGGGAGGGTTTGGGATTGAAATTGTGGAGCCGGTAGGGTAGAGGTTGGGTGCTATTATGTGATATTGATTACACGTTTAATACTGGTTTGTATTGTCACGGGACGCCTTCTGACTGGCCAAACACCTACTGCAGTTACGATGACGAGTTCGGCCAACCCATCGATATTCGGACAACTCGTGACTCTGTCGATAGCTGTTACGCCGGCTCTCGCAGCCGGACGGGTCGCTTTCTATGACGGAATCACCCCTCTGGGTATCGCAACCGTCGCCAACGGCAGCGCTTCCCTGTCCACGATCCTGCCATCGGCGGGTATCCGCTCGCTCAAGGCTCGGTTCAGCGGCTCCGGAACCTACGGCTCAAGCCTCTCTCCCGCACTTAGCCAGACTGTGAGCCTCGTCCCTGCGACCACGCTTCAGGCGCCTGTCGCCTACACTACAGCCAATGCGAACAACCAGCATATAGCGGTCGCCGATTTCAACGGCGACGGCCATCTCGACATCGTCACCAACAACTACACGGTATCGATGGGCAACGGTGACGGCACCTTCCGCGCGCCGGCGATCTACACGTATTCGAGCAATTCTTATGCGGTGGTGACGGGGGATTTCAACGGCGACGGCAAACCGGATTTCGCGACGGCAGGTATTGACGGCAATATCGACGTCTGGCTCAACAAAGGGGACGGAACGTTCCAGCCGCCCGTGCTTGTGCCGACGGGGACGGCCCCCCGCGACCTCGCGGTGGGCGATTTCAACAACGATGGAATCGCGGACATCGCGATGGTCTCGCGCCAGGGTGAAGCCCTGGGGGTGGGTATCCTGCTTGGGGTCGGCGATGGCACGTTCCGGCCTATCGTGACTTACCTTGCCGGGGAAGGCGAGGTGGGGCTTGCGGTAGCCGATTTCAACGGCGACGGAAATGCGGACATCGTCGCAGTCGATGGCAACGGTTATCTCGCGACCCTGCTGCTCGGAGCAGGCGACGGAACGTTCCGATCGGCGGCGACGTACCAGATTAACAGCCTTCCCGAGTTTGTAGCGGTTGGCGATTTCAATAAGGATGGCAAACTCGATTTCGTTGTGGCCGCTCTTTCAGTCGGTTCCCTAAACGTTTTCATCGGGAACGGAGACGGGACTTTCAGCCGAGCGTCGGTTTTGCCGGTTACGCCGGTCCAAACGGGCGGGATTAACTGGGGCATTACAGTGGGCGATTTCGACGGGGATGGCAATCCGGATCTGGCTTATGTCGCCAGCGGCGCCGCTGTCAGCGTCTTCACCGGAAAGGGAGACGGGACATTCCGCGGCGCGGTGAACTTCCCGGCAGGCTCCTCCGTCGGATCTCTCATTGCTGCGGAATTCAACGGCGACGGGCGGACCGACCTTGCGGTAACGAATTCGTCCAGCGTGCAAATCCTGCTGGGGGGCACGGGCTCTTTCCCGACGGTCACCACGGCCAGCGTCCCCAGCGCCCGCGGCGGCGTAGCATATACTACAACCCTTGCCGCGACTGGCGGCATAACGCCGTACACGTGGTCATTGAGCGCCGGATCGATTCCGCTCACCGTGAGTTCCGCCGGAATACTCGGTGGTACGCCGCCCACAGCCGTTGCAGCGGGAACCGATCCGTTCGCCGTCGAAGTGAGCGGCCCCACCGGTCCCGGCTATTACTCCGGCCAGGCTCTGACGCTCCAGGTCGCGCTCGCATTTCTGATCAATACGCAAAATAGCAGCATCATCGGGAAAGTGGGCAATCCTTATCAAGCGAGCCTGGCGGCCAGCGGCGGTACCTTCCCTTACAGCAACTGGGCCGTAACGTCCGGGGTGTTGGCTCCCGGATTAAGCCTCGACCCCAACGCGGGAACCATCGGCGGAACGCCCACGGCCGCCGGCACTTTTACCTGCACGGTTACCGTGAACGACAGTACCGGCCTTGTCTCTCTGCCGGCGACGCTGCGGACCCAGATCGTAGCTGCCCTGACGTTTGTTACTCAGTCTTTGCCCAACGGTTTTTCGGGCGTGCCTTACTACGCCGTTTTGCAAGGCGCGGGGGGCTTTCCGGCCTACAGCAACTGGACTGTCGCCAGCGGCGCGCTTCCGCCCGGCCTGACGCTCGATCCGAATGCGGGCTCCATCAGCGGCACTCCCGCCACGACGGCGGGGAGTCCGTTCACTTTCGCCATTACTTTCTCGGACGGCAATACCGTCTCCGCGCCGCAAAGCTTTACGATTGCGGTCTCGAACGCCGGCCCCGCCACCATCGTCCTGACCGCCGTGCAAAATACCCTATTGGGGAAGGCGCTCATATTGACGGCGACCGTGCCCTCGGGAACGGGGAAGGTGGCGTTTTACGACGGCGCCGCTATTCTGGGAACTTCCATGATCGCAAACGGTCAGGCAGTATTTACGACTAGCTTGCTGGGGGCCGGCCCCCATTCCCTGCGGGCCCGAAGTTTCTCTCCGCCCGCGTCGGCCAGCATTTCGCAGCGGATCGATGCCATTCCCGATGCGTCGCTTCTTCCGCCGGCGAACTATGTCATCCCTAACCAGGAGGGCGTGGCCTCCCCGATGCTTATAGCCGATTTCAATGGCGATGGGAAAGCGGACCTGGCATCGTTCATATTCCTCAGCAGCCTGACAGAGAGTTTATCCATAAGATTAGGAAACGGAGACGGAACGTTCCAGGCTCCCGTCCTTCAATCTCTGCAGCCAGGTGCGGTTTCGATGGCCGCCGGCGACTTCAACGAGGATGGCGCAACCGACCTTGCTGTTTCGAGCGGCGCCGGACTGTCCGTGTATCTCGGCAAAGGGGATGGCACGTTCGGATTGGGCGTAAGCAAGAGCCCACCCGGGCTGGGCGGATTCGTTTCCGCTTCCGATTTCAACGGAGACGGCCATACAGATCTGCTCTTCACCAATTCCACCAGTCAGGCCCAGATCTACCTGGGGATCGGCGACGGAACGTTTCGGTCGGCTCTCAGCGTGGCGATGGGATCTTCTCCGGCTGCGGTCGCCGTGGGCGATTTCAACGGCGATAGCATTCCCGACCTGGTTAGCGCCGACTCCTCGACGGGTAAGGTGAGCGTAATACTCGGGAACGGCGACGGCACTTTTCAGGCGCCTGTCGCTTACCTGGTCGCCGCTCCAACGGGGCCGGCTCCTTCTCTTTCCCTGAATATCGTCGATCTGAATGGCGACGGAAATGCCGATCTCGTGGTTTTTGGACCGGTGCCAGGGACGGTAAGCGTGTTGCTCGGCCGTGGCGACGGAACATTCGGACCTGTAGCCGCTTACGCGCTCGCGGGAGGCGGCGGCACGATTGCTGTCAGCGATTTCAACGGTGACGGCGTCCCAGATCTTCTGGTGCCGGGATTGTCGCCCTACAGCTTTACTCTGCTATTGGGGAACGGCGATGGATCTTTTGGCGCTGGTCTTAGCTATCCCGCCGCCAATAACTACAGCGGATATTCGCCGGCGATCGCCGATTTCAACGGTGACGGCCTCCCCGATGTCGCGCTGGCCCTAGGCGTCGGTGGCATCGACGTATTGCTGGGCTCTCCTGTCGCGGGGGCGGATCAACTGACACTCGCTCCCGCGAGCCTTTCCGTGAACGCAACTCAGAGCGTTACCCCACTGGTTCAAACGGTCACGCTGACCTATCGAACCACGACGCCGGGCACCTACACATTTAGCAACAGCAGCACACTCGGTTATCCCTGGGTCAGTGAATCTCCCGCGTCGGGCGCCATGACGCTGGCTTCCTCGTTGGGTTCTTTGTATACGTACACCGCGCAAGTGAATATGAGCTTCAATGCCACCTCCCTGTTCCCAGGCCAGATTGACCTAGGGACTATCACGTTCAGCGCGAACGGGGCCCCGGCATCCTTGCCGGTAGTGTTCTCCAACAATCCGGCGGCGCAGTTAACCGGTATCGTAAATGCCGCCAGCGGGGCGCAGGGCACTCCTTCCGTGGTTGCGCCGGGAAGCTATATGGCTATTTACGGGTCCGGCCTCGGCGGGTCGGGGAATCCGTCTGCGATGTCGCTTCCTCTGCCCACATCCCTTAACGGAGTTCAGGCGACGTTGGGAGGTTTGCCCGCACCGCTGCTTTATGCGGCAAGCGGGCAAATTAACGCGATCGTGCCGCAGGAACTCTCGGCTGGCAATTCGTATCCATTGACGATAATGAGCGCGACGGGGGCTCTTCTGGCCGTACCCGTCACCCTTATGGTTCAGGAACTTCAGCCAGCCATCTACACGGTAGACGCGTCCGGTTCCGGACCCGGGATCGTTGCCAACAGCGTCACAGGACAACTCATCAGTGCGACCAATCCGGCGCACGCTTCCGATTACCTGGTAATCTACGGCACCGGGCTGGGACCGGTTCTGGGGCCGAAAGGAGAGGCGGGACCTGCCGACGGCGCGCCCGCGCCCAGCAGTCCTGTCTTCCACACGAGGGCTGTGACCACGGCCACCATCGGCGGAGTCATTGTACCGGTGCTGTTTTCCGGACTCACGCCCACGCTCGTTGGCCTTTACCAGGTGAACATTCAAATACCAGCAGGCGTTACACCGGGAACTGCTGTCACCGTCGTAATCAACGCGACCGATTTGCAGACCGGAGCTACGGCACAATCGAACTCGGTGACGATCGCGCTGAAATGATGCCATCCTACCGGCTCAGAAGGTGAAGCGCACGCCTCCGAAGAGCGTGATCGGCGCGCCCGGCGCGCAGAACGTGGTCGAGCGGACAGGGTAGTTTCCATCCACGGCGGGATACGGCCGCGCAGATCGCCGGCCTCGGCAATCACGGTCTGCGCGGTAAGCACGTCAATGCCGTTGACCTGCGCCCAGCCGATCCCCGTAATGCGATACAACTCCGAGCGCAAGTCAAACTGCGGAGCATTCTTACTCCCCTTCCTGCCCTTCGGCTTCGGCCCGATCGGCTGTGCTTCGGGGTCCACTTTGGACCCGAACGATTCCAGATGTTTGCGCAGCCGGACGTCGCATGCGGCAATCTTCTCCTGACAGACCTTGTAGAGTTCCATCTGCCGGCCCGGCACAAACACCAGTTCTTCCCGCCAGTTTCCTTCCAGACTGTGCGCGATGTCCTCCGGCGTTGCCTTTACCTCGGGCTGCACCAGCGCCGCAAGCGTCCAGGGATCGCGTTCCCCAAGTTAAACCTCATCAGGGCGCTATTGAAAAAACGGAGGTATGCGGTCTGATTTTTGATGCCGAATCGCAGGTAGATCACGTGCAATTTCGATGGTATACTTACGTTTCGGCCTTGTAGCTCAGTTGGTTAGAGCGCTCCCTTCACACGGGAGAGGTCCACAGTTCGAGTCTGTGCAAGGCCACCATTCTTCGATTCGCTACCACCCATCATGGTTCCTTCGCTGGCGTCCTGCGATTTCAACCGACTTCCAAACGCTCCGTTATCGTCGGGGGAGTTCCTTCTTTTTGCCGAGGCAGTAACCCGTCGTTCGAGGGATGCTATCCGTATTTTATTTGAGAACGCCGAAGATGAAACCGCGCTTCCGGCGATACCCTTGCCGCAAAAGTGGAGAGACTCGCAGCGGGGATTCCTCTGGATCGAGGAGGCTGCTCCTGAAGGATACTCGGTTATAGGGGCTGCGGTTTTCCAGTACTTCGATGACTGGGTGGACGAAACTGGGAACAATGTCGATCCGGGATGGGAATTGGCAGGAGTCTGGTTCAGTCCGAGTTCCCGGCGAAAGGGTTTCTTGTCCCGGAAGTGGCCGTGGTTCTTGCTGGAATTCGGGGCCTTTCACGTTCACGATCCCAACTACAAAATGAAGTCCTTCTTGAAGAAGATCGCGCATCCTGGAACACCCAAAATTGTTGGGTGAGAGTTTCTTAGTCGAATAATCGCGCCACCAGCCGGGGAACGCCGCGCCGCAATGGGTGCTTACACGTTCTCGGGAAAGCAGTAAGTTTTTACGCGAAGCACTCTGAACTGAGCCTGCGCTGGAAGACCCAATGAAGGCCTGGCTGATCGAATATTGCCGACATTCTCCTTCCGCTGGACTTTTTGTCCTGAAACAGTTATGCTGTTCTCTGTTTTATCAAGGGCGGGCTGAACAGCGCCAATGCACCTGGGGATGACGATGCGGTGAGTCCGGCACCGTCATGGCTGCGGCCCGCGGGAAGCAGGTGGCTTTTGGCCAAACAGCGTCAGCCGCGTGTACCGTCCACACAACCTGCCGCGCCGCCGCAGCGTCCGGCTTTGCAGGATGTCACCCTATTCATGTCACTGGAGCGGGAAGTGGAACTTGAGTACCGGCCGCGCATGGAGGAGTCGTTGCAAAACAAGGTCGGCGCCGTGGCCGACTCGCTGCGCGGCCAGACGCCCGTCTGTCCCCGGTGCAGTCAGCCCATGAAGCGTCATGACACCGAAACTGTTTCCTGGACAGCCCGTTTTGGGCGCTTCCACGCCCCTGTAGACCGCTACCGGTGCGCGGCCTGCAAAGAAGAGCGCCGGCCCCTGCTGGATCATCTGGGCGTGGAGCCGGGGCGCATCAGCGGTTCGCTGGCGCGCCTGCTGGCTGTGCTGGCCGTAGTGGCGCCTTATGAGATGGCAGCGCAGTTAGCCTGGCTGCTGCTGAGCGTAAAAATCAGCCCCATGAGCGTTTGGAACGTAGTGCAGCGACTGGGCGAGTCAGTCGCCCGCTACAACGAAGGGTTGAGCCAGTATCATGCCGACAGCCGCAGTGAAGGGGCTTCCACACAAGAGGCTCCCCGCGCCGTGGTGCTGAGTGTGGATGGCAGCATGCTGGGCATGCAGGTCCGTCAGCAGCGCCGGCGGCGCACGGGGTGCGAGCCCCTTCCGCCCTTACCAGCGCTGCAGGAAGGCCACTTCCATGAGGTCAAAACGGGCGTGCTGCTGTTGCCCGCCGAGCGCGTGGAAACCTCGCCCGGGCGCCATTCGGTCGTGCGCCGGTTTGTAGTAAGCTGCCTCGGAAATGCCGATGACATCTTTCGCCATCTGTATGCCCAGCTCCGCGAGCTGGGCTGGGTTGGCCCCGATACGGTGGTGGTGATCGTGGGGGACGGCGCCGGGTGGATCTGGAACCGGGCCACAATGTTTGTGCGGCGCTGCGAAATCCTGGATTTCTGGCATGCGCTGGAACATGCCTGGGTTTTTGCCCGGCTGAATTTTGGCGAAGGATCGCAAAGGGCCGACCGCTGGGTTCATCAGATAGCCGAAGACCTGCGCGCCGGCAAAGTTCCGGACGTCATTGAGCGCCTCAGACGAATGCGGCCCCGGACACCAGAGTTGCGGGAAAAGCTGCAGGCCCTCATCGCTTATTACACCGAGCATGCCGGGCGTATGCGCTACGACGAATATATACGGCTGGGCTATGGCATCGGCAGCGGCGCCGTGGAGAGCGCGCATAAGCAGGTATTGCATGCCCGCCTCCGTCAGGCGGGCATGCGCTGGAGCGAGGCCGGGGCACGGCGGCTATTGGCGCTGCGGCTGTTGTTGCTGAATGACAACTGGGCCTTGCTGGATCGCCTGCCGATGGTTTCGCTGGCTTAAACAGCTCTCACCCCGTATAAACAGCTCTCACCCCGTTAAAGGGGATTCGAGACAGCGGGTTTGATCGCCGCCGTGCGATACGCGATGCTGGGGGCATGGCCCATCCTTCGCTGCCGGAAAATCCTGGCGACCTTCGTGCGCGCCTGGAAGTTGCCCGACTGAACCTGCTGGCTCTGTTCCGTGCCCTCGACCGCATGGATCTGTCTGCGGCTGAAATCCCTCAACGGTTGTTGCGGCAACTCTTTGAATTAGACGGGGATTATGCAGAAGCTCTTTGGGCGCTGGACCAGCCGGAAGGAAGTCTGGACCGCCGCGCTATGCTCCGGGACACCCTGAAGTCACTGGAACAGCTGACACCCGACTGCGCCCGCTTCCGAAAAAAACTGCCAGCCCGTGCCCACCCCACGTTAGAACAACTCGAAAGCCGCATCCGCCTGGCACTGAACCCCAAAGAGGCCTACAGCATGGTTCCCGGCAGAGATCCCGAAAACGTGTAAGCACCCACGCGAACGCCGCTGAACTGCGTAGAGAGATCCTCGTGAATGCCGGCTCCGATCGCGACAGGAACCCGATTAACTTCCTCGATGCGACGTTCGATGTAAAGGTGTCGGGCAAAGACACCGAAGGGCGCTGTGTTATTTTCGACACGATCAGGCGCAAAAAAGTGGGGCCTGCCTTTCATCTACATACCGACTGCGATGAGTGGTTTTTTGTCAGGGACGGAGAATTTAAGTTTCAGGTCGGTGATAAAACTTTGCGTCTGAAGCCGGGTGACTCTCTGATGGTCCCCCGGGAAACCCCACACGCCTTCGTGAAGACATCGGAAGGAGATGCGAGGTTGATTGTGATGCATCAACCTGCCGTGAAAATGGAGGAATTCTTTCGCGTAACGAGTAAACAGCCAGATCAGTCGCTTGAGGCGCGAAAACGGATTGCGGAGCAGTACGGTATGCGGTTCATCGGTCCACCGCTAACAGCCGATTAGGTTCGTTTTAGGTTGTCTTTTGGGGAAAACGGCCGTATTCATTAGGAAATCTAGGCTCGTTCTGAGATAGAGCTGTGTGGGGTGGCGGTTTCTCCTTGCCGTTTCTCCCGGCGGAAGCGATGATAGCGCAACTGCCTGCCCCCGTCACACCGACGCGCAGCGTGTGT
>CAJCIT010000215.1 GCA_903970405.1 Acidobacteriaceae bacterium
TCCCAGTTGAGCCATCAGCAGGAAGAGCGTGGCTGCAACCGCCTGAACCAACAGTGAGACATAGGGAGTGCCCCAGCGCGGATGAATGCGCCCGAACGCGGCGGGAAGATAGTTGTCGAGCCCGATAGCATACGGCAAACGAGTATTTCCGGCGATCCAGGTGTCGAGCTGGCCCAAGACGGCGACACCGATCAGGGCTGCGAGAAGAATAGCAATCACCGGAGCACCCACGCGCTGCGCGCCGGCGGCGCCGGCTTGGGCCAGGCCCGTCATGGGGCTGATCTCATCTGGCTTTAGCAACACAAGCAGTGCGGCGGTCATAGTCATATAGAATACTGCCGATGCAACCCCGCTGATGACAGCGGCTCGCGGCAGATCGCGGCGCGGGTTGCGGATCTCGCCGCTCACAATCGGCGCCAGTTCAAGTCCTACAAACGCGAACGCGATCTGAGACCAGAAGTTCACAGTGTCGAGATTCGCTTTCGGCAGCAGAGCGAATCTTGTGGCACTGCCGGAACGCAGACTCGCGATGAGCGCCAACACCCCCAGCACGGCCCCGATGATGAAGGTGGAGCTTCCGCCGAACGCCGAGATCCACTTTGCCACCTTCATCCCGAAAAAATTAGCGGCGAAAGCGGCCCAAAGCAGAGCAAGCGTGATGGGGAGCGCGAATGCCCGGTTATCGGCCAAGCGCGCGCCGAAGCTGCCAAATGCGTAGGCAGTCATGCCGATGCCCGCCAGCAGCAGGGACGGAAAATAGAGAACCGTCGAGATGAAGTAAAACCAGCCGCACAGAAAGGCGTGCCGGTCGCCAAACGCGCGCTTGGTCCAGATGTACATGCCGCCTTCTTCGGGGAATCGCTCAGAGAGGCGCGCGACGACGATGGCCGATGGCAGAAAAAAGAAGAGCGCGGCGATAACCCATAAGACGAATGAACCTGGCCCGGCATGAGCGGCGGCCGCCACCCACCTGAGGCTCACGATGGCGCAGATATCGAAAAAGACAAGATCTCTCAGCCGCAGTTCGCGGCGCAACGCCGGCGCGGGCTCTTCCCCGGAACCGGTTACGGCCGACATGCCTTCCGACCCGCGACCGTCCGCCCCCCCTTCTGAACCGCGCGCGTAAGCAAGCGGATAACGGGCAGGTCCTCGCTGCCGCGATCACCCTTCCAAGCCGCGGCCGTCAGAACGTGGGAAAAATCATCGAGACGAACAGGCGCGCCAGCGCCTACTGAGCCGCGACCGTCAGGGAGCGACCGCAGTGGTGGTCCTGTTTCACTAACCGGTCGTTCCCTGACGGTCGCGGCTCGGAAGCGGCGGATCGGAAAGCATTGCCGTCGCGGCTCGGTCCGCGTTGCTAGGTTGACGATACTTGGCGCTGGTTTTGGGATTTCAGAAGTGTAGCACTCGCGTCCCTACGGCAACTTGATGCCGTGCGCGTCCAGCGTCCGTCCGGCGCTCTCTTCGAACACGGCTACCGCCTTATTGAAATCGCCACGCGCCGCCAACAAGCGCCGCCGCGAATCCAGATACTCATTCTGGCGCGTCAGCACCAGGAAGTTCGTCGATTCACCGGTCTTAAACAACCTCGTCTCGCTCTCCAATTTCTCGCGCGCGGCCTCCACGCTTGCTTCGGCCGCCGTCATCCGCTGCCGCGCCGATTCCAGTGACTGCAACGAATTCCGCACGTCCGCCTGAATCAGTTGCCGGGTGCGAGCCTGCTCCAACTCCAGCCGTTTCCCCTCCAGCGTCGATTCGGCCAATTGCGCCTTGGCTGCCCGGTTCCTCACCGTGAAGTCAAACGTGACGCCGGCCAGCACACTTTGATACTGGCCCGTGAACACCGCGCCCACCGCCTTCCCATAGCCGCCGATCACGGCAGCGGGCAGCGTTCCCGTGCTCGGCGCCGGCAACTGGGGAATGTTCACAATCCCCGAAATCTGGTTCACTTGTGAATAGAGATCTTCAAACAGCGTGTCGAACGGGTTCGTCGCGTTCGACACTGTGCCCGCCAGTCCTTGATTCGTGTAGAGCCCGGTCAGGTTAATCGATGGCAGAATCTGATTTCGGTCCAACTTCCGCTGCAATTCGTTAGCATCGCGGCGGTAGCGCACATCGCGCAACTCCGGTCTCTGCTTCAGCGCCGAATCCACTGACTCATTCAATTCCGTTCCGCCCTTCGGCGTCAGCAGGCGGTCATCCACAGGGTCCAGTTCTTTCATCCAAATCGGATCGGCGCGGTCCGGCAGCAGCAGCGTCTTCAGTTGATTCTCCACCTGCGCCACCACCGTCGCGGCCTGAATCAACGTGTCGCGGCGGCGCTCCAGTTCGGCGCGTGACGCATACACTTCCACCGGCGCCAGCGTCCCGGCCCGAATCTGCCGTTCGTTCTGCGCCAGTTGCTCAGCGGCCAACCGCACCGCTTCGGTTTCCACCTGCACATCCTCACGGGCTTCCACCAGGTTCCAATAGGCCTGCGCCACCTGGGTGGCAATATCGATCACCTTCTCTTCAAAAACAACTTCGCTCGACGACGCCTGTTTCCGCCGGATCAGAATTTCCGTTCGATCGGGATCGGTGGAGCGATTCCGAAGCAGTGGAACGGATACATTCAGCGCCAGTGACGACGTGTAATAAGACGAGAGCGAATTAAATGGATTATTCGAGCTGAGCCGGGCGTTATCGAACTCCAGGCCGAAGGAGGCGCCGGTACCTGGGATGCGCTGCTGATACGAAAAATTCTGGCGCAGGAAGTGCTCGGCCAAGTCCCCGTTGGCGCCTTGCAGAATTGACGCGGTGGGCGTGTTCCGTGTTTCGAGTTCGGGCCGCCAATGGAAGCGCCCATCGAAGGCGCCCTTTGCCGCGCGAACCGCTTCCCGGGCCGAATCCACTTGCGTCTTCTGAATAGAGACGTCCAGATTATTGGCCACCGCCATCTGAATGGCATCCTCAAGCAGCAACGTCTGCCGGCCGCCTGTAATGCCAATTCGAGTGGGCGGTGTCACTCGCTCGGTTTGGCTGTCGGAGCCCGCCGTTTGTGCTGTTGCCGCCACCGCGCACACCAGGAGCGCGAATATTAGTCGCATCATATAGTTTTCTCTCGCTGACTGAGCCGCGACCGTCAGGTAGCGACCGGTTGGCGGGACACGAACAATGCCGCGGTCGCTCCCTGACGGTCGCGGCTCGGAAGCGTTGCGGTCATCGCGGCATAACGGCCGCTACACTTACCGCGGTACTGTTTCTTCCACTAACTCCGTCTCGACGACGGGCCGCTCCGTTTGCCGCCTTCGGAACAGCCACTTGCGATGGACCAAGTCATCGAACACCGAGTACAGCACCGGCGTCACCAACAGCGTCAGCAGAAGACACAACGTCTGCCCGCCGATCACCACAATCGCCACCGTTCTCCGCGACTCGGAGCCCGCACCCGACCCCAGTAACAGCGGGATCATACCGGCCACCAACGCCGCCGTGGTCATCAAGATAGGCCGCAGCCGGTCTTCGCAGCCGCGAATAATTGCCGCCAGCCTCGGCGATCCTTCCCGCCGCAATGCCTTGATCCGGTCGATCTGTAGGATCGAGTTTTTCTTTACGATGCCGAACAGCACCAGAATCCCGAGCGACGTGTAAATCAGCGAGAAGTTCCGGTGCGTAATCAATAGCGAAAGCAGCGCAAACGGAATGGAGAGCGGAAGAGAGATCAAAATTGTTACTGGATCGACGAAGCTTTCAAACTGCGCCGCCAAAATCATGTACATGAAGATCAGCGACAGCAGAAACGCGAAGACGAAACCCGACGCGGCGCGTCCGAACTCCTTGCTGGCGCCGATCAGCCCCGTGCTGTAATCCGTCGACAGGTTCATATCCTTCACCGTCTGTTCCAGCACCGGCAACACGTTGCTGAGCGCCTGCCCTTGCACAATGTTTCCGCTAATCAAGATCTGGCGCTGGCGGTTGAACCGTTCAATCTTCGTCGGTCCCGTGGATTGCACCAGCTCCGCCACGTTGCTCAATGGCACATTGCCCAACCGGCTCGACGGCACATAGAGCTTCGACAGCGCATCGGGCGAGTTGCGAAAGTTCTCGTCGACGCGCAGTTGGACGTCATAGCGGTCGTCACCCTCGCGATAGTAGGTTACTTGCGGATCGCCGCCCACCAGGGTCCTCATGCCGTTCGCAATCGAATCCACGTTGACTCCCAGGTCCGAAGCCTTGTCGCGCTTGACCATCACGCGCACTTCCGGCTTGCCGGATTCATAAGAAGTGTCCAGATCCACCACGCCGGGCATTTGCGCCAGCCGCTTCTTCACCTGCTGCGCATACTTATCAAGCTTGTCGAGGTCCGGTCCGCGAATGTAGAACTGCAAGTCCCACGCTTGGCCCACGCCTTGGATCACGGCCGGCGGAGATACCGCAATGGTCAGATCCCGGTACCGCGACATGCGGTCTCTGGCCATGTTCATGATGGCTGCCTGTCCCAACTGCCGGGCGTCCATGGGAACCAGTTCAACCAGAATGGAACCGCGGTCCACCTGCCGGTTCAAGTCTGACCCGATGGTCATCAACAGGTTCTTGACGCCGGGCAGCGTTTGTAAGTCGGCCTGCACCTGCTTAAGCACTGTTTCCGTGCCGCTCAGAGCGGAACCCGGCGGCATGCGCACTGAGACCTCGAATTCACTCTGGTCGTCAAGGGGAATAAACGTGACGCCCACTTTCATGAAGAACATGGAGGCCAGAGTAAGTACTGCCGCCAGCATAATCACCCAGCGGTGCGCCATTGACCACCCGAGCATCACGCGATACGGCCGATCCACTACGCGGAACAGCCAGGAGTCTTTTGTTCCGTGCCGGTCGTCCTTCTTTTTCACCTTCAGAAATTTTGACGAGAGCATCGGCGTCAACGTGAAGCTGACCAGCAGCGACACCATGATGGCGAATGCGGCAGTGAATCCGAAGCTCGACATGAACTTCCCGACAATCCCCTGCATCAGCGCAACGGGAATAAAGATCACAACCAGGCTGAGCGTTGTGGCGAGCACGGCCAGTCCGATTTCGCGCGTGCCGGAAAGCGCCGCCTCATAGGCTGTCATTCCCTTTTCCTCGGCATTCCGGTAAATGTTCTCAAGCACGACGATGGCATCGTCAATCACAATGCCCACCATCAGCACCAGCGCCAGCATCGTCATCTGGTTCAGCGTGAAGCCCATGTACTGCATCAGCGTGTACGTGGAGACGATGGACGTGGGAATGGCTACCGCCGCGATCAGCGTGGAACGCCAGTCCCTGAGAAACAGGAACACGATGATGGCGGCGAAGATGCCGCCTAGCACCAGATGCTCCTGCACGGCGTGGAACGACTCGGTGATGAACGTGCTCTCATCGCGAGTGTAGGTGACCTTCAGGTCCGGCGGCAACTCGCGTTCGATCTCGGCGATGCGGGCCTTCACGTTATCGATCACGTCGACCGTGTTTGTACCCGATTGCTTTCGAATTTCCAGCACCACGGCCGGCTTCCCGTCCAACTGCGCTTCGCTCCGCGGCTCTTCGTAACTGTCCGTCACAGCCCCGATGTCGCTCAGTCGGATGGGGCGGCCATCCACGTTCGCGACGATAATCCGATTGAAATCGTCAGGCCTTTCCACGCGGCCCATCGTTCTTACCGACAGTTCACGGCTTCCCTGTTCGATGCGGCCGCCGGGAGTTTCAACATTCTGCTGCGCCAGCGCCATCCGGACCTGATCGATATTCAGGCTGTACGAGTAGAGTTTTTGACCGTCCACGGAGACTTGAATCTGCCGCTTGCGCTCACCCACGAAGCGCACCTGGCCCACGCCGGCGATGGATTCGATGTTCTTCTTGATCCGGTCATCCACAATCTTCGTCGTCTCACGCAGGTCGCGGGGCGAGGAAACAACCACATTGATGATAGGCGAAGAATCGGTGGCCAGCTTCTCAATCACCGGCGCATCGGCGTCCTTCGGGAGCGAGCTCAGAACGGTCGAAATCTTATCGCGCACTTCCTGCGCCGCAATATCGGGGTCCTTCTCCAGCACAAACTGGACGATCAACTGCGAGATCCCCTCTGACGATATCGATTGCAATTCGTCAATTCCGCTCACCGTGTTCACGGCCTCTTCGAGACGTTTCGAGACTTGCGTCTCCACCTCTTCCGGGGACGCGCCCCGCAGCGTGGTGGTCACCGTGACGGTTGGGAAATCTATCTTCGGGAAAAGATCCACGCCCAGGCGCGTGTAGGAGGCAATGCCCAACACCAGCAGGGCCATGATAAGCATGGTGGCGAAGACGGGCCGTTTAATGCAGATTTCAGCAAGCTTCTGCATCGTCTTAGCCCCGGGCGCCCACCGCGGCGCCATCGATCAGCATCGGCAGGTTGGTGATGGCAACCTTGTCGCCGGGTTTCAAGCCGCCGCCCGGAACCTCTACGAACCCGTCCGTCCTGGTTGGCGCTCCCAGCCTGATCTCGTGCGCCTTGCCGTCTCGCACTACAAAAATCTTGGTGAGCCCGGCCAGCGAGTACACAGCCTGTTCCGGAACCACGGTCACCTGCGCGCCGGGCTCTGTCACCAGCTTCACTTGCACAAACATGCCCGGACGCAGCCGCGCATCGCTGCCTTCCATGCGCGCTTCCACCATCAGCATTCTGGACTTCGCATCGAGCGTGGGATTCAACTGCCGTACCGTTGCCTTAAACGTCAAGCCCGGCGCGGCATCGGTGGTAAAGATGAGCGAGGAACCCGGCTTCACCCGATCGCTGGCCGCCTCCGGCAGCTCCGCCCGAAGCCGCAGCGGCGTGGTCTTCACCAGCGTGACCAGCGCCGTGTTCTCCTTCGTGTACTGCCCCGGGGAGACCAGCTTCTCCGCCACTGCTCCATCGAAGGGCGCGCGCACGCTGCAATCGTCGATCCGCTTCTGCGCAATCTCAACATCGGCCTTGAGTCCGGCGATGTTCGCCCACACGGTGCGCATTTCATTCTGGGTCGCTTCGAACGCCGCTTCCCGCGCATGCCATGCCTTTTCAAGTTCGGTAAAACGCTCGGCTGAGATGTCGCCGGTCTTCACCAGCTTTGCCGCGCTCTCATACTTGAACTTGGCGTCTTCCATCTGGGCCCGCGCCTGCTTCATCCCCGGAGTGTCAGCCGGCGAGGCTTCCGATCCTGGGTCCAGACCCAGTTGCGCTCGCGCTTGGGCCAACGCCGCCCGGCTGCGGTCCAGTTGAAACCGGTATTCCGTGGTGTCCAGTTGCGCCACCACTTGGCCCTTCTTCACCGATTGGCCAAAGTCGAAATAGAGGGTCCGCACGCGGCCCGCCACTTCCGAACTCAGCGAGACGCTTTCATCGGCCACCAACGAACCGGTCACCGAAATGGCACGGTCAACGCGGCGGAATTCCACCGGCGCGGTTTTCACTTCAATCGCCGCCGGGGCCCGCTGCGCTTTCACTTCCGCCTTCGTCCTTGTGCAGGCCTGCGTCAGCAGGGCGCCGAGAACCAACAGAATCGGTCCGGAAAAACGTCTCATTTCGCGCGAACTCCGTTGAGGAACATCGAGACAACTTCGGCCAGGAAGACGTCTTTCGGGGGCAAAACGTCATCTTTGAACTCACAGATCACCGACCATAAGGCGTAGTCGCCCACGCTGCCCACAAACAGCTTCGCCGCCACCATCGGATGGACACTCCGAAAGCGCCCTTCTTCAATCCGCTGTTGAATGAAGGTGCTCATCAATCCCATAAACTCCTTGCTCATCCGCTCAAAAAAGAGCGCGGCGAGCTCATGCCTTTCAAGCGCGCTGAAGTGCAGAAGCCGGATGAACGCCGGGTTTGCCTGGTAGAAGGCCACAATCAACTGGGCCACTGCGGTGAAGAACGCTTCGTCATCCCCTTCGTTGGCCACGGCGAACAGACAGGAGGTGAAGCGGTCCACGTCGCGATGTGAAACCGTGTCGATGATGGCGCTGTAGAGCTCCTGTTTGGTGGCGAAATGCTGGTAGATCACGGGTTCGCTGACGCCGCACGCCGACGCCAGCTCGCGGGTGGTGGTGCCGCGAAAGCCGCGTTCAGAGAACAACTGCATCGCGGTCTCGATGATGGCTTGGCGCCGCTCCTGGCTCGAAAGCCGTTGATTTCCAGTGGTCAGAGTTTCGCTCATAGCAGACACTAACCTAGCAGACGCTAGCCTAGCAAACACAAACTTAGTATCCACTAACTTGGTGGCGCGAGCAAGCATTTTCTTCGTCCGCAGCGACATTTCTTTCGAAGGGGAGCCACTTTGGCCGGCCATGAGCCAGACGCCCCTTGCCTAAAGGGGTCTGTCCCTTTTCCGGGGAAGTTATTGAGACAACAGGGCTTTAGCTGTTAAGGCGGATCATCGCAATGGCGCGTTTATGGGGTCTCGTTCGAGAGCGCACCAACGAATCTCGGCCCATCTTGCGGCACCGCTTCCGCAGGCCCGGCTTCGATGCGGCGCAAGAGCGCTTGCAACCCTCCCCCAGCAAATAGGTGTACCGTTTCTCGCCGAAAGGGGTCTGTCCTTTTCCTGCGAAAGTGTTGAGGCGAAGAGGCCGTATGTTTCCGAGCACCGCTGAGAGACAGTTTCGGGGATTGACTTGCAATTTTCGGCTCGGCGATGCGCCCAGGTCGTTTGACCAAAATCGTTAGACGGCCAGTTTTCTAACCGATGCGCCGCATGACCAGCGCCGCATTGAGTCCACCGAAGGCGAAGGAATTGGAAATTGCGGTCTCAATATTCGCCTGGCGAGGTTCGTTCGGCACCACGTCCAGCGAGCAGGCGGGGTCCGGATCGAGGAAGTTGGCCGTGGGCGGGACCAGACCATGCTGCAAGGCGAGCAGAGAGACCACAGCTTCAATCGCTCCGGCCGCGCCCAACGTGTGCCCGTGCATGGACTTGGTGGAACTCACCAGCAGCCGCTCGGCGTGGCTGCCGAAGGCCCGCCGGATGGCTTGGCATTCGGTGGAGTCGTTAATTGTGGTACCGGTGCCATGGGCGTTCACGTAGTCGACGGACTCCGGAGCGATTTTCGCGTCAGCCAAGGCCAGCCGGATGGCTCGCAGAGGCCCTTCCGGAGTGGGCTGAGTAATATGATGGGCGTCGGAACTCATGCCGAATCCGCAGACTTCGCCCAGAATACGGGCGCCTCGGGCCTTGGCATGCTCCCAGTTCTCAAGCACCAGCATGGCTCCGCCCTCGCCGAGAATCAGGCCGCGGCGCTGCAGCGAAAAGGGGCGGCAGGTCTCCGGCGAAACTACCCGCATGGCCTCCCAGGCCCGCAGCAAACCTTCGGCAAAGACGGCCTCGCTGCCGCCGGCGATTGCCGCCGTCACCTCACCGCGCCGCACCATGCCGAACGCCTGTCCGATCGCGTGGTTCGACGACGAGCAAGCGGTGGAGATGGTGTAGGTGGGCCCGACGATACCGTATTCGAGTGAAATGCGGCTCGCTCCGGCGTTCGACATCGTCCGCGGAATCGTCAGCGGCGCCACCCGCGGGTTGTTTTCGCGGAACAGCCGTACGTAGCCCTCTTCTTCGGCGAACTGGCCGCCCACGCTGGTACCCGTTATGATGGCCGTCTCTTCTTTGAGTTGTGCCGTTAACTCAAGCCCGCTTTGCCGCACTGCCTCTCGGGCCGCCACCACCGCCATTTGCGCGAAGCGCTCCAGCATGCCTGTCTCTTTTTCCGAGAAGTGCTCAAGAGGACGGAAGCCGGAGGCGATGGCGCCGAGGCTGAATTTGTAGGGAGGTTTTCCAGGATCGGGTAGCGGGCCGAGGGCGGGCCGGCCGATAGAGAGATGCGCCCAGCATTCGGCAACCGTATTTCCAAGCGCGCAAACCGCGCCCATTCCCGTAACTGCAACCCGCACCATGGTCAGGCGGGGAAACCTGCCTGTTCTTTTTGCGCAAGCAGTTGACGAACCCCTTCCACGGTGTCGCGAATCGATTTCAAGCTTTGCATCGCTTCATCGGGAATACTGATCTGAAACTCACTCTCCAGCGCAAAAACAATATTGATACCGTCCAGCGAATCGATCTTGAGTTCCTCGAAGGTATTCTCAATCCCTATCGCATCCAGGGGCAGGTGCTGAGTGGCGGCGATCACGCGAATGACGTGAGCGGCCAGTTCGTCTTGAGCGGCGAGAGCGGCGTCGGACATACTGTAGATTCGCTCTATCATACCCTTCCGCCAGGAAAAATGAGATCGGGCTGGTCTCGATGCGAAAAAAACGCCGGACGCTACGGAGGAATGCGCCCGGCGGAGAAGCCCTGGAATGACTCGGAGGTATCGCTCCAGGGGGGAGGAAGATGTATACCGACGCGCTCAAACAGCCACCGAACCGAACGGCCGGTGCGCTTGAAACGCTAACAGGCTAAGATAGCAGGCCGCCGTGCCCAAGGCTGGCGACTTCCCATCCTGAAACACGATACTTCGCCAACATGGGCGGCAGTAATAAATCTAGAATATTCGGCTTCACGGAGCGAAAACAACAAGGCGCGGACAGGATAGGCATATGGTCCTTGTAGGCCAGCAGCGTCAGCGTGCCTGGATCGACCGGCGCCAGAAACCGCTCCAGCGTGGCGCCGACGCGGGTCAACGCGCGGCCGACAACGTCTTCTGGTCCGGCCGGGGTAGTGGTTGAGGCGATCAGAATTGCCGTTGGATTCGTTCGCGAAAGATGTTGCAACGCGCGAACCACTGCCGCTTCCTCTTCCGCCACCGCCATGGAGTAGCTGAGCCGGGCCTTCAGGCCATCCAGCCGCGCCCTGATGGTCGACTCAAACAAATTGCGAGCCCTGTCCCCCTGGACCGGATCGGTATATAAAACGCTCACTTGCGGATCGCGAATCGGTCTCGCCTGCAAAATGGGCCCGCGCTCATTCAGCATTGAGATAACCGTGTCGAGTTGCGAGCGAGACACCGCGAAGGGCGCGCTCTTAATCGTCGCCAGGCGTTCGCCGGCGAGCACGTAACGGAAATTTTGCGCCGTCGCGATGACAACTCCGCTGGTGCAGTTAATCTGCTTTAGCAATTCGTCATCGATCAGGGCGCAGCAATCCTCGGTGGACACAAGATTGGCGCGGCCTCCCGCAGCCATACGGATCTCGACGGATCCGCAACACATGGCGCTCGCAACCGCGAGCACTGCTTCATCTTCGCCGATCTCGCCATCTTCAAGTTCGGTAACCCAAACTTCCTGCATGCCCTCAACCTTGAGCATGCGGACATCGTCGTCGCTCATCAGATGTCCCTTACCGAGGAGCTTTCGGCCTCCTGGGCGGAAGATCGAGCAACACAGAACCCGTCCAGCACAGCTTTGAACATCAACCGTCAGAGCGCGCATTTCGATCGTCCTCCTAAGAAAATTGGGTGTGGTGGTACCTCTTAAAACGCCGTACAGTGACAGGGGCGCGGTCCAACCAGTCAGAAAATGTCTTTACACGACAGCGATTATGACTTCTTATTAGTGAAAACACCAGGAAATTTTTTCATATTATTGAAGTTTTTACCGCAAGCGTCGTTTGTCTGACACTAAGGGCCACTCTTCCAGCAGAAGTGTAATAGATATTACACTGAGTGTTCGCGCAACTGGATGAGGGTAGCCCGTTCGGTCGCGAATGGGCCAGAAAGGGCTTTGAGCCGCTTAAGAACCGCGATTTCATCGCAATTCTGGAATTTGGGACAACGGAGGCAATCCTTCCAAGCCTTCAGGGGCAACTCTCCCCGTTCAACTTCCTGAAAGCCCAGGCGGGCGAAAAACTCTGTCACATAGGTGAACGCGAAGACGGCCTCAATATCGTTGTCACGAGCCTCCTGTTCTAACGCGCCGACAATGGCACGGCCAATGCCGCAGCCCGTACCCTCGGGCGCCACGGCCAGCGAGCGAATCTCCGCTGTCGTCGGTGTGTAGAAGTGAAGTGCGCCGCACCCGGCAAGGTTCTCACCCTTATAGAAGACGGAGAAGTCACGAATGTTCTCCGACATGTCGAACTCAGTCCTGGGGAGCATCAAGCCCTGGGCTGCGTAGGCATTAATGAGGCTGAGGATCGGCTTGATATCGCGAATTGTGGCTTTACGGACGGTTGAAGCTGCCGCCACAGCGCTTACCGTTACGGCCGAGGTTTCGGTCATCTTGCTAAAGCCCTTTCACACGCCATGCGCGTCCCAACGGTTTCGCCGCTAAGCAAACGCCGGCAAATATCGGGCTCGCGGCCGTGCGCGATGACAACCTCCGGTATTCTCGCCTCCAACGCGTCCAGTGCGGATTCCAACTTGGCGTGCATGCCGCCCACAGCCACGCCTTCAAGCATGAGAGCCCGGCAGCCGGACGGAGTCAAACTGCTGAAAACACTGCCGTCATTCCCCTTCACGCCCGCGACATCCGTGAGGAAAACCAGGAGGTCGGCCTGAAATCCAATGGCGCAGGAAACCGCCATCTGATCCGCGTTAACGTTATAGACCGCGCCCGCGCCATCTCCGGCGACGCAGGCAATTACCGGAAGATAGCCGGCCTCCACCAGAAGATCCAGCAGCCGGCCGTCGGTATTCTGAGGCCGTCCCACAAACCCGAGCTCAGGATCGAACGGCTTGGCGACGGTCAGCATCCCGTCCAAGCCCGACAATCCCACCGCGAGTGCGCCGTGCCGGATGACGGCGCCCACCAGTTGTTTATTCACAGTGCCGGCCAACACCTTGGTGACCGCATCCACCACTCGCTGGTCCGAGACTCGTAAGCCATTGATAAAGCGGCTCTCAATTCCGCGCTCTTCGAGAAAACGGGTGACCTGTTTTCCTCCACCGTGAACCACCGCCAGCAGATGCTCGCGAGAGACGGCTGTGAGCTGACGCGCCAGCTCGTTGCGTGAATCCTCCGAGTCAAGGATCGTCCCGCCCAGCTTGATCAGGACCTTCACAGCAGGCCCTCCGCTTCGGGGAAGCCCAGCATCAAGTTCATGTTCTGAATGGCTTGACCGGCCGCACCTTTCACCAGATTGTCGATGGCGGCGACGATGACCGCCCGCTGGCTATCGACGTCAAAAACGAAGCCAATGTCGCAGAAGTTGGTGTGCTGCACCGCGTGCAGATCCGGAACCTGGCCCGGTGCGTAGAGCCGGATGAAGGGCTCCTTGGCATAGAAATCCTCGTAAATGGCCAGCAGTTCCACAGCTTGACTGATTCGCTGCACTCGCAGGTGAATGGTTTCGAGGATGCCGCGATGAACCGGGATCAGTTGGGCGACAAACGTAAATTCACGCTCGCCCAGCACGGAATTCTGCAATATCTCAGGCACGTGACGGTGGGTGAGGATGGAATAGGCCGAGAAATTCTCGACGATTTCGCCGAAACTGGTCCTGAGCGATGGCTTCCTCCCCGCGCCGCTGACGCCGGACTTGGCATCGCATACGATCCCGCGAGAGCGGTCGATGACTTCCGCTTCCACCAAGGGCTTCAGCGCTAGATTCGCGGCCGTGGGATAACAGCCTGGGTTGGCCACGAATTGAGCCCCGCGGATTTGATCGCGATAGAACTCAGGAAGCCCATAGATCGCCTGCGAAAGCAATTCGGGCGAGGTGTGCCGTTCGGGATACCAGCGCGCGAAGGTCTCAAGGTCGCGCAAACGATAAGCGCCGCTTAAATCGATCACCTTGATTCCGGCGGCGAGGAAGGCTGGCGCCAGCTCCATCGATACTTCGGCCGGGGTTGCCAGGAAAACTGCGCTCAGCTCTTCAGCGGCAACCGCCTCCACGGCGGCCGGAATGCTCTTCAGGGGCGCCGATCCCAACGGGCCGGGCCGCCTTTCCGTCTCTGACCGGTGCTCCAGAAGATACGGCTCTACGCCAGGGTGGCTCTCAAGCAACCGGAGCAACTCAGCTCCGCTATAGCCTCGGAAACCCACCACACCAACAGGGTGCAGCTTTGAGTATTTATGCACAGTAATGAATGATTATACAACGATTGGCTGCTCTGTGTCAGAGTTGTTCGGCGGCGGACCGTGCGGCGAGGTCGCCGATCACCGGGATTCGCGTGGGCTCCCCCCGATTGGCCCGGATCATCAGAAAAACGTAGAGCACAATCATGCCCAATTTAACCAGTTCAGCCATCTCGTGCCTGAGAAGACCGAAGCCGGGAACCAGGGATGGAAAGGCGGAGGAGACAATCAACCAGGCAACGAAGAGGTAAAGCGATTGAAAAGCGTCGAACCGCACCGCAGCGTGGGACCGAAACCGCGAAGCAGCCAGAAAGACGATGGCCGGAATTATTCCGAAAACCGGGATGTAGCAAAGGGTGGAAGCCGAGCGGTCACTAATCCCCTTGAGAAAATCCGTGGCAATGGGGGGGACTTGAGCGCCGGGCGGGGCGTACGGCTTTTGCTGTTTGCCGCAGCTGTGGCAGAAAGTCCAATGGTCGTCAATCTGCGTTCCGCAATTTGTGCAGTACGGCACGGGCCCCCCTTCCACGAAAGCAACTGAGTTGCACTATACATCAGTGGTACGCTGTTCAACGGCCGCTAGTTCCCCTCGATAATGAGGCGCGCGCGGTTCACCGGATAAAGGATCGACGGCGGCTGGCGGGAGGAATCGAATCAGCATCTTTGACGCGGCGAGTCGTTTCGGGCACCGGTACATCAAACAGGTTGTCTCAGCCAGTTCGGATAAACTCTATGTCCCCTCTCAGCGGCATCCACCACGTCACCGCCATTGCCAGCGACGCGCCGGCGAACGTGACCTTTTATACCGGCGTTCTTGGCCTCCGCCTTGTCAAGCGGACGGTCAACTTCGACGATCCGAGTTCCTACCATCTCTATTACGGCGATGGAACCGGTACTCCAGGCACGATTCTCACTTTCTTTGCCTGGCCGGGCGCTGCCCGAGGCCAAGTGGGCGCGGGCGAGCCTACTGCTATCTCATTTTCTATCCCGGCCGGCTCACATGCGTGGTGGAAAACCCGGCTCGCGGGCGCCGGTCTTGCCTTTCAAGACGCCGGCGAGCGCTTCGGAGAGCTCTTCCTGGCATTCCGAGATCCCGATGGGATGACGGTGGAATTGATTGAGACCGAACGCGCTCAGCCCCACGCGTTGCACTTCTGGGAGCATGGACCCGTGCCCAAGCCGTACGCGATCCGCGGAATCCATTCGGTGACGTTGGCCCATGCCGCCAGCCACAATGCCAGTTCCTCATTCGCAAACACAGCCGCCTTCGGAGCAGACCTGGGCTTTCAACCGCCGACCGCTTCGGACTCAGACGGCAACCGCCGGCGCTTTGCGATAACCGGCGGCGATGCCGGCAGCTTTGTGGATGTTGTGCCCTCCACTGCGTCGCGGCGGGGGCGTATGGGGGCGGGAACCATTCACCACATCGCGTTTCGGACGGATGACGACAGCAGCCAATTGGCTTGGCAGCATAAACTTATCAAGGCAGATTACCAAGTCACGGAAGTGATGGACCGAGTTTACTTCCGTTCTATCTATTTCCGCGAGCGCGGCGGAGTGCTCTTTGAAATTGCTACCGATCCGCCTGGCTTTACCGTGGATGAGTCCGAAGAGGCTCTCGGTTCGGCGCTAAAGCTGCCAAAGTGGTATGAGCCCCTCCGCTCGCAGTTGGAAGCGTCTCTGCCGGCGCTGCCGGCCCGGGTCGCCGTAGTTGGAGAAAGTGTTTGATCTCACTCAAAGAATTTGCTTATGTGTTTGAGCCTGCCGGTTTGCCCGCGCCGCCCGTGGGGCTTCTTCTGCTGCACGGAACAGGCGGCGATGAGCGCGATCTGTTGCCCCTGGGCCACTCGCTACTTCCGGGAGCAGCCATATTAAGTCCCCGGGGCAAGGTCTTGGAGCGAGGCATGCCGCGGTTCTTCCGCCGCCTGGAGGAAGGCGTCTTCGATCAAGAGGATTTGGCGCTACGCACCCGCGAACTGGCTCACTTTGTGCGCGCGGCGGAGAAGGAGTACTCGCTGACGCCCGGCCACATGGTTGCGGTGGGCTTCTCTAACGGCGCCAACATCGCCGCCAGCATGTTGATGACCGATCCCGAGGTGCTGGCCGGAGCGGCTCTGATGCGCGGCATGCCCCCGTTTGTACCCGCCCGCCCCTGGAACCTCAATCACAAGCCAGTGCTCATTTTGAGCGGCAACAACGATCCGATCGTGGGGCGCGATCAGGCCAATCAACTGGCGAATCTGTTTCGGAAGGCGAATGCGAACCTCACCGTACACTGGTCGGAAGCAGGCCACAATCTGTCGGAAGACGATCTGCACGTCGCGCGAGATTGGATTACGAGTTCGTTTCTGAATCAGGCGAACCACAGTCAGAAGGAGTGAAAAATCCGGCGCCAGAGGGGTCGGCCAGCGCCTAATACTCATACCAATCGGAGTGCGCGGACCACTTTCGGCATCGGAGGCAGCACGTTGTCTCAGATTGCTTGAGGCACGCCGGGCACACGCCGCCCGTATCGAAGGTATTCCAGCGGTGGAGGCAGGAACAGGCCCAAACGTCGCCGGGGCGGGGCTCCCAGGCGCATTTTGGACAGCGGATGCGGGGACCTTTGAGGCCCGTAAACTCATCCGAGGCAATATCGGGATCAAGCACCTTGGTTTCCGGTTTTTTGCCGCTCATACTTCAGCTTACGACAAGAACGGCAAATGGTTTGCGTCGATTCGCGATGGATTCACATTAGCGATCCTTAACGCGCTGTCCATCCGCCATCGATCGCTATCGTATGACCGGTGATCAGCGACGCCGCCGGTGAAGCCAGGAACACTACCGGCCCCGCCACATCCATCGGCTGTCCGATGCGGTGCAGGGCCGCAATCCGCTCGATGACATCGGCGCGGGCTGCCGGGTTGGACAGATACTCCTCCGTGCCGGGCGTCTCAATAAACGTGGGGGCTACCCCATTCACGGTAATGCCGTACTGGCCCCATTCCACCGCGAGGCATTTGGTGAGGTGGACAATGGCTGCCTTGGTTGCGCAATAGACCGATTCCGTTGGCAGCGCCACGAATCCCGCCTGCGAGCTGACATTGATAATCCGGCCGCTTTTCCGCGGAATCATCACGCGCGCCGCCGCCTGGCTCGCGAAGAACGTTCCTTTGACGTTGACTGCCATGGTCAAGTCAAAATCTTCCTCCCGCACCTGTTCGGCGAGGTTCCCCGGCGCAATCCCGGCATTATTCACCAGGATGTCGAGCTTGCCGAAGTACGAGGCCGCTTGCTCCACCGCGGAGAAGATCTGGTCCATCCGGGTGACGTCCATTTGCAAAGGGAGCACCCGGCGGCCGAGGCTTTCAATCTCGGCCGGTAATCCGCCGTGCGCGTGTATGTCTCGCAATCCCAGGGCGACGTCCGCGCCGGACTGAGCCAAGGCGAGCGCGATGGCGCGTCCCAAGCCGCGCGCCGATGCCGTCACCAGCGCAACTTGGCCTGATAAATCGAACCGCGGGAAGGGAATCATTGTATCCAGAGTAAGGGAAGCGCGGTCCGTCACCGGCCAGCTCGCGGCATACCCCCCGGTGCGGCGCCCGTACAAGACCGGAGAGGGCGTCAGTTCCAGGCTCAGATAAGATGGCAAGCAGAATGCGCTCTCTTTTCTTGCCAAGACGATGAAACATTAACGTACTATTTTGTTAGGGGAGCTCTGCACTACAAAATGCGCGACTACGACTTCAGGCGGCAGCTCGACCCGCGGCTTCGCGACGCCTATGCACAGGAACCAACGGCGCGGATTTTGCCCGAAATGGTTCTTAGCAGGGGTGCCAACAGAATCGATTTTGCATTCGTTAACGGAAGACTGCAGGGCTATGAGATCAAGAGCGATTCGGACACTCTCGAGCGGCTCACGGCTCAAGCAGCGGCCTACAATTTGGTGTTCGATGAGATCACACTTGTGGCAGGATCACGCCATCTTGAGGCCGCGAGAAAGGCTATTCCCCCATGGTGGGGCATCGTCAAAGCTGAGATCCTTGAGGGCGCGGCGCTGTTTACGGATCTCAGGCAACCTGAGCAAAACCCGATGCAGTGGGCGCGAGCCTTGGCGGATCTTTTGTGGCGGGACGAAGCATCTTTTGCGTAATCACTCGGACGTAAAGAGCATTAGCCGAAAAAATCGAGCAGCACTTTCGTTGGAGATATTGCGAAGGCTGGACCTCGAAACGGTCGCGAATTTTACGCGTAAGGCCCTGAAAGATCGAGCGCGTTGGCGAGTTGACGAGTCACGAACGTGATGTGGTGATTAGCGCCGACCTGTCGCCAAGTCGTTTAGATTGCCCGTACCCACCAGACTGTGAGCGCACCTGAAAAGATACTCGTCTCCCCAACTGAACCTAGGCCCGCGGTAAGCGGCGTGATTTACGACTTGGGTGCTGAGAGTGCGGAATTGGCCATAACCCCCGTAGCGAATCTCTCTGAGGGAGCGGCCCCGAAAGATCAACCACTCGTTTTCCGCTGTATACCGGATACTGGCGCTCGCAACCATCAGCCTTGGATCGATCTCGCGCACATCCATCCGCGTCGGGCTTTCTTAAGCGCGAAACCTTGCGGGCTCAGCAGCCAGTCTTCGTCGCCATCGCCAGTTCTTCAATCTGGATGAGCGGCGTCGGGTATTTGCCCGTGTAGCAGGCGTAGCAGAAGCGTTTGTCGGTATCGGCTACCGCATCGCGAAGCCGCTCAATCGGCAGATAGCCCAGCGAGTCGGCTTCCACAAAGCGCTCGATCTCCTTGATGCTTTGGTTGGCCGCGATCAGTTCCCGCTGACTCGGAGTATCCACGCCGTAGTAACAGGGCGAGATTGTGGGCGGGCACGATATCCGCAGGTGTACTTCCTTCGCCCCGGCGTTTCGCACCATGCGGACAATCTTGCGGCTGGTGGTGCCGCGGACAATCGAATCGTCCACCAGAATGACGCGCTTCCCTTCCAGCAGTGAGCGGACCGGATTCAGCTTCAGCTTCACCCCGAAGTCGCGAATCGCCTGCGAAGGCTCAATGAACGTGCGCCCCACATAATGATTGCGAATCAGCGCCTGCCGGAACGGGATGCCGGATTCGGAGGCGTAGCCGATTGCGGCGGCGACCCCCGAATCTGGCACGGGCACAACGACGTCCGCATCCACGGGATGCTCCAGAGCGAGCAAACGCCCCATCTCTTCGCGCGAAATCTGCACCGAGCGCCCGAATACCAGCGAATCGGGGCGCGAAAAGTAGACGTGCTCAAACACGCATTGCGCAAGATTCTGAGCTGGCGTATAGTGCTCGCGCGTAAGGCCTTTCGGACCCACAATCACCATTTCACCCGGCTCCACGTCGCCGATGTAGGCCGCGCCAATCAGATCGAAAGCGCAGGTCTCTGAAGCGAAGACATAGGCGCCGCGCCCATCCGACATCTCGACGCGCCCCATGGCCAACGGGCGAAACCCATGCGGATCGCGCGCCACAATAATGCTGTTTTCGGCCAGGAACACCAGCGAAAACGCGCCTTCCAGTTGCAGCAGGGCGTCCCGCAGCGCGCCCGGCAGGGTCCGCTCGCGAGACTTCGCCACCAGATGCAGCACTACTTCCGTGTCACTGGTCCCCTGGAAGATTGAACCTTCGGCCTCCAGGTCGCGCCTGATCTCCCCGGCGTTTGTAATATTGCCGTTGTGGGCGATGGCGATTTGCCCTTTACTGTAGGCCACCGATAACGGCTGCGCGTTCAGCAGCACGGTGTCGCCGGTGGTCGAATACCGCGTGTGCCCAATGGCCAGGTCGCCCGGCAACTGGTTCAACACGTCCGGCGTAAAGATGTCCGCCACGTGCCCCATCTTGCGCGTGCAATAGATTTTCCGTCCGTCACTCGACGCAATGCCGGCGCTCTCTTGCCCGCGATGTTGCAGCGCATAGAGTCCGAGGTAAGCCAGATTGGCCGCCTCGGGATGACCGTAGATTGCAAAGACACCGCACTCTTCGTGCAGCTTGTCGAAAATGTCCGTGGATTCGTCTTCGGAAAGTGGATCAGTCAAATTAGGCATTTACCACCGAAGCGGGATTAAGGAGGAGGTGTTCAAGGGCGTTGTTCCAAACGGAGTACAAGTCGCCTACGGAGCTATCGATCCAGGTTTCAGTCCGGTTTCGAATAACGACCCTCGCCTTGAGTGTAGCGCCAATTTCAAGCGCTTCAACCGAATTCTTGGCTGCGGCCGCGCGCACGGCTTCAGGATTGCTTGTGGACACCAAAATACGCGACGGAGACTCCTCAAAGAGAACCAGTTCCTGGGAGCGATCGGAGTCCAGACGAATATCGGCGCCAATGCCCTGAGGCCCGAATGACGCTTCCGCCAGCGCCACGGCGAGTCCGCCGTCACCCAGATCATGCGCCGAATCCACTAACCCATCGCGGACTAATTCGCGAACGGCCGATTGCACGCGCTTTTCGTAATACATGTCCAGTTTCGGCGGAGTCCCCCATAACCGATCGAGAATGACCTTGGCGTATTGCGATGATCCGAACTCCCGGTCCCCGCCCGGGCGCAGACCGCCTAGCAGAAATATCCTCCGCCCCTCGGCCTGAAAGGCAAGCGGCATGGGCAATCCCGTCGGCAGCGTCCCGACCATGCCGATCACGGGCGTCGGGAAAATGGGCGTGCCCAGCGTTTCGTTATAGAGGCTCACGTTGCCGCCCGTAATGGGCGTTTCAAAGAACCGGCAGGCCTCCGCCAGACCCTCAATCGATTCCACCAATTGCGCCATGATCTCCGGACGCTCCGGATTCCCGAAGTTCAGGTTGTTCGTGGCCGCAAGCGGCAGCGCGCCCACTGTGGAAAGATTGCGGCAGCACTCGGCGACAATCAGCTTCGTCCCCTCTCGCGGATCGAGCGCGCAGTAGCGCCCGTTGCCATCGAGCGACATAGCAATGGACGTTTCAGTGTCCTTGATACGGACCATGGCCGCTTCCGCCCCGGGCCCCGCCAGCGTGTTGGTCCGGACCTGGTAGTCATACTGTTCCCAGATCCAACGCTTATTCGAAAGATCACCTGAACCGAGCAGCGCTTTCAGGTCCGCGCCCAGGTCATTGCTCCGGATGGTGGGGCCGTCAAGCGGCGCCACGCGTAACGGCGTGGTGTACGGCCGGTTGTAGAGCGGGGCTTCATCCGCCAGCGCGCGGTTCGAAATCTCGGCCACCACGTCTCCATGATTCTTGACGCGCAGCATGCCATCGTCCGTCACCACGCCAATAATCACAGCGTCCAAACCCCACTTGCGGAAGACGGCGAGCACTTCCTCTTCGCGCCCCTTTTCGGCCACCAGCAGCATGCGCTCCTGCGATTCAGAGAGCATAATCTCATAAGGCGTCATGCCGGATTCGCGCTGCGGAACGAACTTTAAATCGATCTCAACGCCTGTCTCGGCGCGGCTGCCCATTTCGCACGTGGAACACGTCAATCCGGCCGCGCCCATGTCCTGAATGCCGACAATCGCGCCCGTCTTCATGGCTTCGAGACAGGCTTCCAGCAGCAGCTTCTCCATGAACGGATCGCCCACCTGAACATTCGGCCGCTTCTGTTTCGATTCTTCGGTGAACTCGGCCGATGCCATCGAGGCGCCGTGAATTCCATCGCGCCCGGTCTTTGCGCCGACGTAAATCACCGGGTTTCCAATGCCGGTGGCCTTGCCATAGAAGATCTCATTGTGTTTGAAGACGCCCAGCGCAAAGACGTTCACCAGCGGATTGCCGTCGTAGCACGCCTCGAACACGCACTCGCCGCCCACCGTTGGAACGCCGAAGCAATTTCCATAGTGCGCAATGCCGCTCACCACGCCCTGCAGGATGCGCCGGTTCCGCGCCCCGGTCCGCGCGTCGTCAAGCCGGCCGAAGCGAATGGCGTCCATTACCGCAATCGGCCGGGCGCCCATCGTGAAAATGTCGCGCAAAATGCCGCCCACGCCGGTAGCCGCCCCCTGGAACGGCTCAATGAAGCTGGGGTGATTATGCGATTCAATTTTAAATGCAATCGCGACATTGTCGCCGATGTCGATAATGCCCGCGTTTTCACCGGGCCCCTGCAGCACGTGCTTGCTTTGAGTGGGCAGCTTCTTCAGATGGATGCGCGAGCTCTTGTACGAGCAGTGCTCGCTCCACATCACGCTGAAAATGCCGAGTTCGGTTAACGTGGGTTCGCGGCCCAACAGGCTCAGAATCTTGTCGTATTCCGGTAGCGTCAACTGGTGGGCGGCGATCGCCTCAGGCGCGAGGGTACTCATGATTTCGAAAAAGCGGAAGAGCCAGCCGCCGCATAATCGTTTGGCGCGAAATCGATCAACGACGTAAGCATCACGAGGCCATCGGTGTTGCCCATCAGCGGATCGGCTGCGCGCTCCGGGTGGGGCATCATCCCCAACACATTGCGGCCCTCGTTCAGGATCCCGGCGATGCCGCGCATGGATCCGTTGGGATTTTCGAGGTAACGAATCGCCACGCGGTCTTCCGACTCCAGCCGGTCAAGCACAGGTTCTTCGGCAATGAAACAGCCTTCGCCATGCGCGACGGGAAGACGCAGCACCTCTCCCTGCTTGGCCAGATGCGTGAACGGCGAATCTGTGGTCTCAACCCTCGTCGAGACCGTCTTGCAGACAAACCGCTGGCCTACGTTACGAATCAACGCCCCTTCCAGCAGCCCGCATTCCACAAGAATTTGGAAACCGTTGCAAATGCCCAGGACTGGGCCGCCCTCGGCCGCGAATCGCTTCACGGCAGTGATCACTGGCGAGAACTTGGCGATGGCTCCGCAACGCAGGTAGTCGCCGTAGGAGAAGCCGCCCGGCAGAATCACCGCGTCTACTCCGCCGACTGAAGGCGAATCGTGCCACAACAGGCTCACATCCTGGCCGAGATTGTGCGACATTGCGTACCAGGCATCGTGATCGCAATTGCTGCCCGGAAACACTACCACGCCAATCTTCATGAGCCCCCCAAGATCGTGAGTTAGTACGAAGCCAATAAACAGAAAGCCGAATGAAAAAACGGACGGGACGCGGTGAGTACGTCGAATCTAACCTTATTTTAGCCGAGCTTCTACTGTGCTGGAACTCAAAACTTCTTATTAGGCGCTGGCCGCGGGCGCAGCGGCTTTCTTGCGCGCGGCGCGCCGCTTTTCCACCGGAGGCTGACGATCGCTCTTTTTCAAAGCCGGCAATACAATCGAAGTCACGAATTTCTTTTCGCCGTGTTCGTCGAACTTAATTACTATGTAATCGTCGTTGCACGAAAGAACGGAACCCAGGCCGAACTTGCCGTGTTCGACTTGCGCGCCGGTGGCGAATGCCGGTTTATTTGCCATGGCCAATCCTCGTAGACTATTGTATCAGTTTGACTTACCTCCTGTCGACCGACAGGCCTAGAGCGGACCAACGGGACGCCCCGCAATAGAGCTAGTACCCACGCAACTAGTTCCATATAATGGAGAAAGCCAAAATGGAAGAACTGAAGAAAAAGCTGCAGGAGGAGATCACGGCTCTCGAATACGAACTCCGTAATGAATTACCGAAGGAGATCCTCAAGGCCCGCGCTCACGGCGATCTGAGTGAAAACGCCGAATACCATGCAGCCAAGGAGCGGCAAGCTTACGTAGATGCCCGGTTGGGGCAACTCCAGGCCCGGATGCGCGAATTTTCGATGGTCGACATGACCAAAATTCCACACAACAAGGTCGGCCTCGGTTCACTGGTGGTTGTCTTCGATATCGCAAAGGACGAGGAGCTTACCTTCAAAATCGTAACCAGCGAAGAGGCTGACGTGAATAACGGGAAGATTTCAACCAGTTCGCCCATTGGCCGCGGCTTGCTCGGCAAGCAGGTCGGTGATACGGTCAAAATTCAGATACCCGGCGGTTCAAGAGAGATGGAAATTCTTCAGTTGACCACCATCCACGACATCGCCGCTTCGAAATAGGGGTTTAGGAAGCAGGGTCGCAAATGACGTTCACACGCACCATCGGCCTGGGCGCCGGCAAGATCATCCAACTGATTGTGCGGGGGCTGGCGCTTTCGCGTGTAAACCCCAACGTCCTCACCTTCATTGGCTTGGTGATTAACGCTGTGGCCGCCGTTTACCTCGCGCTGGGCCGTTTTCGGGTCGCCGGTTTCATCATCATCTTCGCCGGTCTCTTTGACATGGTGGACGGCCGCGTGGCGCGCGAAACGAATCAGGTGACCCGCTTCGGCGCTTTCTTCGATTCCGTCCTTGACCGTTATTCCGATCTCGGCCTGCTGATCGGTCTGTTGGTTTACTACGGCACCATCAACCGGCCGTTCTATGTTGTATTGACGGCGGTGGTGATGATGGCGTCAGTCCTGATCAGCTATACGCGAACGCGCGCTGAGAACATCATCCCGGCGTGTAAGGTGGGCTTCATGGAGCGTCCTGAGCGAGTGGTGCTTTTCATCATCGGCGCACTCTTGGACAGGATGGCGCCCGTGCTCTGGGTGACAGCTGTCCTGGGCAACATCACAGTAATTCATCGAATGATGTTCACTTATCAGGAAGCGAAGCGCCTGGAAGATGCTCAGCTCCGGGCCAGCAAGCGTGTGATGGCCAGCTCACAGGGCCAGTAATTCTTCCCGAGCCGATTCCTAATCGCCGAGCGCTGACGGCCCGCCCTTACAGCCAATGCTCATTTCCCGTCTTCCAGAATTACAACCGCAAACGCCATTTCCGTGGTGTGTGTAAGTGAGAGTGAAATTCTGGCGACCCCCAGCCTGTCTGCGATGTCGCGGGCCGCGCCGGTCAGCCGAAGCGTCGGCCGGCCCGAAGGCTCATTGACGACTTCAAAATCCTTCCAGGTGACGCCCCGGCGCAGTCCAGTGCCGATTGCTTTCATTCCCGCTTCCTTGGCTGCGAAGCGCGCGGCAAAACGTTCATCGGCATTCGCTTTGCGCGACGCATAGGCGGCTTCGGCTTCGGTATAGATGCGCTTCAGAAAGCGCTCTCCATACTGCTCAATGCAGCGCCGGATGCGGGGAACCTCAGCGAGATCGGTACCGATTCCAAGGATCATGCGAGGCCAGTTACACGCTTGCAGACACGTGGGGTGTCTGCCCACTGGATACGACACATGCCGGGAAAGTCCCTTGACTTAGCCTTGCGCCTTGGCCTTACGGAATGCCGCCCAGCGCCGCTTTTGCGCGGCCGCAATCCGCTTTCTCGCTTCCTCACTCAACATCCGCTTAGGACTCGACGATCCCGCGGACGCTGCTGGAGCAGAGGCGCTCACACTCTTCGGCGGACGGCCTACACGGCGCCCGAGTAGCGACCGGACTTGCGCGATCTGGTCATCGAGTTTCTGACGCTGTAGCTCAAGGCCTTGGAGAGCGGCCTCTAGAATCTCGCGACTTGGAGTTGCGTTTGGCATATTTCTATCAGTAACACAAAGGGCCTTTCAAGATCTATATTTTGAGTTGATTTGGCTTTTCTTATCTTTCCGTCGGGGCGGCCCTGCGGACAACTTGACCGCCGCTTGACAAGTCAACCTTGTCTAGACTCGGTCTCGCACCAGATGGTTACAGGCCCATCATTTACTAATTCAACGCTCATTGCCGCCTGGAAAACACCTGTTTCCACGGCTAGGCCCGGTACCTGGCGGCATCGCTCCACAAAGTACCGGTACAAAGCCCGCGCCTGATCGGCCGGCGCAGCGGCGGAATAGGATGGCCGATTACCCCGGCTGATATCTCCGTACAGCGTGAATTGCGAAACAATCAAGAGCGAGCCTCTTACGTCAATCACGCTCCGGTTCATCTTTCCCGAATCATCGTCAAAGATTCGCAAAGCGCAGATCTTCCGGATCGTCCAATCGGCCTCCGGCTCGCCGTCGGAAGCGTGGATTCCGACCAAAACCAGCAAACCCGTCCCAATGGATCCCACCACTTTCCGCTCCACTGTCACGCTGGCACGCGTTACTCGCTGAATAAGGGCCCTCATGAATCCCCCTCATGAATTCCCCTCATGAATCCATTGTCCAGCTTTGACTGCACATCGCACCAGCCCATGCTGTCCCCGTCGTCCACCATCGAAGAGTGGTAGGAAAAGAATCCCGGATATTTCGCTCAAGCCTCATATTTTTGCCGCCCACAGGCTAACGTGACAAGGTTTTGCCGCCGATCTATATAGTGACGCATGAGCATTATCTGGTTAGATGAAACTGGCGGTTCCGGCCCGCCCCACAGTTCCCAGATCCGGACACTCGCTTCACTCGGCGATGCGTTTGCGGCCCTTCGGCAGTTACAGCCACAGACCCTGGTGGCCGCTCTGCCTCTCTCTACGTCGACGCCGGCTAAGGTTCTACACTGGGCCAAGCTCTATTCACCCTGCACCGATGTCGTGTTTTACCGGCAAAATGGCTCCGCGCAGGAAGCCCTAGCAGTGGTGAAAGAGGGTGCAGTACATTATTTCGACCATCCGCCGGGCCTGGAAGAGATGGACCGGCTCAGGGAACAAAAATCGGTACGAGCGGCGGTTGAGCAATTTCCCTCGGAGACACTTGAACAAACGGACTGGCGAAAGCGTTTGGTAGGCGCGAGCCATGCCATGGACCGAGTAAGTGAGACCATCGATCTGATCGCTGACCGGCGGTCCACGGTCCTGATTCTGGGAGAGACAGGGACCGGAAAAGAAGTTGTTGCACGCTGCATTCACTTTGCGAGTCGGAGGGGAATTCTGCCGTTAGTGACGGTTAATTGCGCGGCAATTCCAGAAAATCTGATCGAAGCTGAGCTATTTGGCCACGTCAAGGGCGCTTTCACCGGCGCCACCGGCGCTCGAATAGGACGCTTTGAGCAAGCTCATGGCAGCACCCTCTTTCTCGATGAAATCGGAGACTTGCCAGTCGACCTTCAGGCGAAGCTCCTCAGAGCGCTTCAGGAGCGGGAGATTCAGCGTGTTGGCAGTTCCGAAACCTTTAAAGTGGATGTCCGGGTCATAGCGGCAACGAATGTAAATCTGCTGGATCGCGTTCGCGAGGGTCGATTCCGGGAGGATTTGTATTACCGTTTGAACGTAGTCCCGATGAGAATTCCCCCGCTGCGCGATCGTCACGAAGATATTCCGTTACTTGTCGAGCATTTCATCAAGCAGATTTGCGGTCAGGAGCGGATGGCCGTGAAACAAGTCACGCCCGCCGCGCTCGAAGAACTGGTTCGCTATCCATGGCCGGGAAATGTCAGGCAACTGGAAAACTCCATCGAAATGGCGGTTGTCCTGTCGGGCGACCGTAAGCTTCTCACGCCCACTGATTTTGCCCTGAGTCCCCCTGCCGGCGGCGCGCCGGTCCAGCTCAACGAGGATCGCCTTCTACCGCTCCCGGAAGGAGGCCTCGATTTCGAGGCCGTCATTGGACGCATTGAGCTCAACCTTCTTCAGCAGGCTCTTGACCGAGCCCAGGGCAATAAGAAAGCCGCCGCCGATATGCTTGGCCTCAAGCGAACCACGCTCGCCGCCAAGCTCCGCAGCCTCGCGGCGTACGCTGCCCGCTGACCAGCTCTGATGCTATCGCGTCAACGGATCTTCCACCTCGGGCGGCGTCGCTTTGACCAAGGCCCCCAACTGCGGGTCTAACCGGTCTAGGGCGCACTTCAGTTCCCATGCCACCGCACGATATGAAAAGTGCCCTTTCACTCCGCTTCGCAGCCGGCTTACATACTCCAGCTCCGCGAAGTCCATCTTGAATAGGAAGCGCGAGCGGGCGGCAAACGGCAAAAGATACTGAGCCGCCGGCTGCGGGAGCTCTGTAACCACCTTGTCCACCTCCGCCAGCGCCGCCGAGTACTCTTCCGAGGCGCCGCTTCGCTCCACCATCGCCGGCGTCTCATACCCCAGCCGGTTCGTGTATTGTTGCCGGAACTGCTGGCAGCGCCGGTGCCGGTGCAAGTCGCGATACGCCCCGATGTCCATCGTGATATCGGCCACATAAGGGCTGCCGCGGAAGTGCCGGGGAAGTTCATCACGCCGCGTCCGGCGTCCGAGCGCCACATCGATCGGTTCCTGCCGTTGTGCCGCGCTCCAATCCAGGA
Organism: Acidobacteriaceae bacterium; assembly: GCA_903970405.1. Classification (GTDB taxonomy): domain Bacteria; phylum Acidobacteriota; class Terriglobia; order Bryobacterales; family Bryobacteraceae; genus CAJCIT01. The sequence goes on from CAJCIT010000215.1 coordinate 28,055, forward strand.
CTAACTCATAAATGAAGCGGTACGGCCGCGTCGAAAGCGGATATAGCAGTGTGGCGCAGAGATCGGCGACATGATCCTTTGGCTCCAGCAGATCCACCGAAGATACACAGGACCGAGCCGAGGAGGGTGAGTTCTCCCCAAGGACCGGCTGATTGCCGGCGATCCATTCGCGCAGGTCTGCGTGCAGTCGTTGGGCGTACTCATCCGAATCGGCATGCCGCGAAAGCGTCGGCGCCACGGCCTCCGATGTAGGCTCTCCCCATGCGCAGGACGGTCCTTCGGCGCACGCCCTTCCCAGTTCATCGCCGATCTCGCGTAACTCCTGAAACTCCGACGCCTTGAAGCGCCGAATCTGTTTTTCGAGGGTACGGATGCTCGTCACCTGCCCAACTCCCGTCGGAATGCCGAACGGCAAAAGATACCGCGCCACATCGAACGCCCGCGCGGTCAAGCTGCGCTGGTATGCATCCGGTTTCATATCGCCGGGCCGCGGAAGCTCCTCTTCGAGTTTGGCCAAAGCCTTCTCGTGAACAAGGCGGTACGTTTCAATCAGCCGCCCCGTAGCAGCCTGGTAAGAGGCCTGCTCATGGGCCGTCAACTCCGGCGGCACAATTACCTGTGAGCGCGAAAAGTCCTGGTAGCGCGAACTCCGCGCCTGCCCATCCCATAGCTGTTCGTCTTCGATTTCCGTCGCGGCCAGTTCAGAGACGCCCTCAAAGCAAACCGTAAGGTGCCCCAGGTCGGCGATCGAGGCATGCCCGTATTGAAAATAAAAGCTCTCCAGAAACTTCGTCGAGTCATGCGTGCGCACCCACTCGATGGAATCGCGAATGGAATCGGGAGAGCGGCTGTACCGAGCCAGTGCGTACGCAATTTTTTCAGGAGGCATGGGCGCGACGGTAAGAACACGGGGTGGCTTTCCGGAAACGGTCGCGGCCATGAAGCCGCTATCATAGCGGATTCGTTATGCAGATCCGCATCAAACGCCTTCACCCTGACGCTCACCTGCCCGCTTATGCTCATGGGCCCCTCGAAGACGCCGGCATGGACGTGCGCAGCATTGAGAACGCGGTGTTGGAACCGAACGTTCCGCAAGCGGTCTCAACCGGTCTTGCGCTTGAGATCCCTTCCGGCTATGAGGTCCAGATCCGTCCTCGCAGCGGCCTCGCCCTCAAGCATGCCCTGACCCTGCCTAACTCGCCCGCCACCATCGATCCCGGCTATCGCGGCGAGTTGAAGGTTATTCTGCTGAATCTCGGTACAACTGCGTATACCGTCCATTCGGGAGACCGCATCGCCCAAATGGTGGTCGCGAAGTATGAGGCAGTCGAGTGGGCCGAAGGCGATCTCGGCGAAAGCATTCGCGGCGAAGGGGGCTTCGGCTCCTCAGGCCGTTAAGCGCCACCTGTCTTTGCCTCTGACGTGACTTCAGAGGTCAGCTTGCTCGCTAGCGGCGAAGTCTGTCCCGCGTACTTATTCCCGGCTTTCTTGTAATAAGGAACGGAGACGGGCGTGGACAACTGCTCAAACGTAAACGAGCAAATCCGCATGCCCGGATACAGCGCCACTGGCATGATCCCCAGATTGCTGAGTTCAAGCGTGGCCTTTCCGCGCCAGCCGGGATCGAAAAGGCCTGCTGTGCCGTGCACAATGATGCCGATGCGCCCGAGGCTCGATCGCCCCTCAAGCCGTCCCAGTACATCGTCGTCCAGTTCAAGCGTTTCTTCGGTAATCGCCAGCGCGAACTCGCGCGGCTGAAGGATGAACGGTTCGCCGGGTTTAACAAGGATGGTCCGCATCAAGTCCTGGATAGCGCCTTTTTCGCGGACATCGATAAAGGCATGGCGGCTGTGCTCAAAAACGCTGAACTCGGCGCCCAGCCGGAAGTCGATGGAGCAGCTCCCAAACTGCTCAGGCGGCAGTTCGGGCGTAATGCGAATCTTACCCTCCGCCAGGTAGCGCCGGATATCAACGTCGGAAAGAACCATAGCAACCCGCTTCCGGCCTCGGCGCCCGACTTCAGCCCCGAGTCATGGCGGCGAAACGTCATGCTAACACGCACCCGATGTTATACTGATGAAGCTTACCTTTGACGGGATGGGCGGCTAGCTCAGTTGGGAGAGCACCACGTTCGCAACGTGGGGGTCGTGGGTTCGAACCCCATGCCGTCCACCAAACTGTCCTTCTTGCTTGCAAGCTTCCCGATTGTCGCCGCGGCTGATCGAGCGCAGTCCCTCGCGGTTTCACTCGCATTTCTCCATATCTCTTAACAATATTGAGTGCTCAAGATCGACCGGGTTAGCGGCTAAAATAGGTGTACATGAGATGGAGCGCAGCCTTCCTCCTGCTTGCCATGGCCGCGTCGTCCACAGCGGACGAGGGCATGTGGCTGTTCGACCGCTTTCCCCGCGACTCCGTCAACCAAAAATACGGTTTCGCCGTCGCCCCGGAATTCCTGGAGAACCTGCGGCTTGCTTCCGCACGGATCGGCGGCGCGACGGGCGCGTTTGTATCGCCAACCGGTCTCTTGCTGACCAATCAGCACGTGGTCGCGGCCTGTTTGGTAAAGCTGAGTTCCAATACGCATGATTACTTGAGAGATGGCTTCTATACTGACTCCCCCGCGGGCGAGCTCCGCTGTCCGGATCTGGACGCGAAGGTTCTTTTGGCAGTCGAGGACATTACTTCCCAGGTTCCGCCGCCGCTCAAGAAAGGCGCCGGCGCTAAGGCGGAGCAACAACGCCACGCCGCTATCGCCAATATCGAGAGTGAATGCGCTGCCGCGCATACGAGTGAAGTCTGCGAAGTGGTGAATTTATTCTCCGGCAGCCGGTACGACTTGTACCGCTATAAACGGTATACCGATATCCGTCTCGTTTTTGCGCCTGAGCAGCAGTTGGCATTTTTTGGTCACGAACGGGACAGCATCACATACCTGCGCTATGGACTTGACGTTGCCTTCGCCCGCGTGTATGAAGGTGGGAAGCCCGCCGCCACCACCCACTTCTTGAAGTGGAGCAATGCCGCGTTAAATGAAGGCGATCTTGTCTTTGCCTCGGGAAACCCTCGCACGACGGTTCGCGAAACCACCGCGGCTCAGCTTACGTTCTATCGCGACACAGCGCTGCCGCTGGAACTGGCGCGGCTGGCGAAGCGCATTGCCGCCTTGAACGAATTCGCAGCCAAGAGCGATGAGAATCGAAGAGTGGCTGAGCCCCAGCGCGTTTCGTTTCTTGAAACATATAAATCCCTGGCGGGCAAATTGATCGGGCTGCGGGACGACCGGCTGGTTTCGCGCAAGACAATCTTCGACGGAAAAATCCGGCGAGCGGTGGAAGCCGATGCGAAGCTGGGAACGGAAGCCGCTAAGGTCTGGGACCAAGTTGCGGCCGCCTACAAGAGTTGGGCGCCCCACGAAAAGCTGTACCAGGTGCTGGAGTCCGATCCTGCGCCGGGTTCAACCCTGTTTCGTATCGCTCGCGATCTGGTGAGAGGTCAGGCGCTCACAGGCAGCCTGGACGTTGACGAGTCTCTTGAAATCGTATTTCTTACACAGTATCTGGAGGAGTTGAAGACTCTTGGAGACCATGGCGAAAAAGACATTCCAGTAAAAGCAATTCTCGCTGGACGAACGCCGCAGGCAGCGGCCGAAGCTTATGTGCGTTCCAGCCGTCTTAGTAACCCGGGGATGCGCCGGCGCCTCGCATCGAACCCGGACGCGCTCGCCAATTCCGAGGATGGGATGATCCATCTGGCGCAACTGCTGGAGTCGGCCGCCGGCCGGATCAGGAAGAAACACGAAGAAGTGGTGGGAAACGTTGAGGCCACCGCGGCTTCGCAAATTGCACAGTATCGCTACCGCATCTTCGGCGACGCTGAGTATCCGGACGCCACTGGCACGCCGCGCGTGGAGTTTGGCGTGTTGAAGAGCTATACGGATCGAGCGGGCGTCAGCGAACCCTTCGCGGCGACGTTCAGCGGCCTGTATTACCGGCGCAACAACCAGGGCCCATACGAGGTTCCGCAGCGATGGATAGACGCCCGGCCCGTGCTCAACAACGTCACTCCGCTCGATTTTGTGAGTACGTGCGACATCGGCGGCGGCGATGCCGGCAGCCCGACGGTGAACCGGGCTGGAGAACTTGTCGGGGTTCTCTTCGATGGCAATCTGGAGAGTCTGCCAAATACCTATTTGTATACGGACGACCAGGCGCGCGCGGTGCACGTTTCGACGCTAGGGATTGTGGAGGCGCTCGAAAAGGTCTATCGCGCGGATGCCCTGCTCAAGGAATTGGGCGTACAAAGAGGAAGCAGCCCCGACGAGTAGCGACGGGCCCCGTCCCTCCCCCTCCTCGCCTCTTCTTCTTCTTTCTTCTTCTTTCTGATGGGGTCAGTGACCTCTGCCACCGAATGGGGCTGCGCTGTCCCAACGCAGTTAAGATCTGTAAGCTGCTGTCCTGCAAGTGGCTTATCTAGAATTTTGAGTGCGAATCTTGACCGAGCGCTGTACCACAGCGGAATCCGAGGGGCAGTCGATCATCGCTTCGCCGAACGCTTTACCGTTGAGCGCTCTAAGCTGCCAAGTCCGATCGTCACTCCACCGCGTAAGAGATCTTCTTAAGGTCGCCTTTCCAATGGTTTGCATCGAATCTGATACCTAAACGCACGGCGTCCAGCAGAACTTTCCGATCGACTCCCAAATGTGCCCTTGAACTTGATCGGCACCATTCCGCTCCTGCCAGGAAAACAGGTGTGGAACTGAAATTTCGCCCGCATACAACAAAACGAGCCCTGAAT
>CAJCIT010000216.1 GCA_903970405.1 Acidobacteriaceae bacterium
CTTCGACCTTTTCTCCCACTTTCTGAGCAACATCGTCATCTGGGCGCCCGGCAATCGGCCCGGCCTCGAAGCCGAAGTGCGCAAAGCGCTGGCCAGCGTCGCCCCCGACCTGGTGGTCTACGGGGTTGATCCGTACTCGAAGATTCTGGCCGGCGATTTTCAACAAGAGAACATGATCGCCACCCTCAGCGTGCTCTTTGGCGTGCTCGGCCTGGTTCTGGCCGCGGTGGGATTGTACGGCGTAATGGCCTACAGCGTGGAACAGCGTACCAGCGAGATCGGCGTCCGTATGGCGCTCGGCGCCAATCGCGCAAGCGTAGTGCGCATGGTCCTTCGGGGCGCGTTTTTCCAGATCGGCATCGGACTCGGCCTCGGTATCCCGCTGGCCATCGTCGCCGGCCGGCTCATGACCAGTCAACTCTTTGGCGTCTCTCCGTGGGATCCGGGCATGCTCGCCATTGCGACACTATTACTCTGCGCCGCCGCGCTCCTGGCATCCTGGATTCCCGCCGCACGCGCGGCAACTGTCGAGCCCATGGTTGCACTACGGACGGAGTAGCAATTACGGGGTGTCCCCTCGTTCAAGCAGAGCCCGTGCTTCTGGCCTCCAAACGACCGCTCCGTCCGTTGAGTCCACAGCATCAGACCGTGCATCTACCGTAGACATGGCGAACTTGACGGAGTTCAGCTTGAGTGAGGCCATCGCAGTTCTCGCCCGCACTCCCCCCACCCTGAATGCATTGTTGCTGGGGCTGCCCAACACGTGGCTACGCAGCAACGAATCGATGGCGGTTTGGAAGTCCTTTGATTGTGTAATCTACTGAATGTCCGTTTTTGAGAGTTTATTCGCTCCTGATGGGCTCACATTCTAAGGTCGCGCGAGCGTTCCCGTTCTTGGATCATAAGGAATCGGCTGGATACCAAAAGCAGGCCGGGAGAGAATCTCTGCGTCTTGGCGACTTAGCGAGAGACAAAAGAGGGCCGGTATGACCGGCTCTACGAACGAAAACCGCAACCTTCAAGCAGTGCGGTGATTTGACCGGCGGACGCACCGACCTTCCAGGCACTTTCATAAAGATCGCGGGCATCGACGGGATACCAATTGCGGCGCGCTGGGTCGCCCAGACCGGCCAAGTTCAACGGCCCAATTGCGCGCATCACCTCTTCGTGGAGACCCGTTGCGTTCAGAGCCCCTCGATTTCGGAGGACCTGTCCGAAGATCCGGCGGCACTGAGGACCAAAGCTGGGATGATCATGCAAAAGAAATGACGACGCCAGTTCGGGCTTTCCCAGACGCCGCGCTGTTTCGGAGAAAATGACGGCCGCGAAATAAAGCAGTGACAACGACACAAAGACCGGAAAATCTGGCATGGCGGTGTACAGACTGCCGATCAGCCGGCCCGTTGCCAGCAACTCGCTTTCACTCACCGCCGCTGATGCGCGCACCCTTGCGCCGAACTGGCCGGACCCCCAGTCTTCCTGGATGATGGCGGCGAGGCGAGCTACGCCCAGCAGAGTGAGAGCAAAGCCGGTGGAAAAGAGCGGATCCACGAATCCAGCAGCCGAGGGCAACAGAACCCAGCGCTCCCCTGCCGTGACGCCGCTACGAAACGAGAGCGATGGAGCATGAACGAAGGGGCGCAAGGGTTTGGCTGCGGAAAATTGCGTTTGGAGAGGCGGAATGAGATCAAGCAGCCACAGCCACGCCGCTTCGCCCTCAGGGAGCCGTAAACGTGCGGCAGCATCCTCAGTTGCCGCTACACCCGCGCTTGTCACGCCGTTGTTGAATTGAAGAACCCAAATCCATCCGCCGTCAAACACGTGATGGACGGCGGCGGCATCGATGGGATAGGGCGGCTTTTCCCCTTCGGGTTCGAACTCACTATCTTTGAATTTGCCGACGCCGGAAAAGTGCGTGTACAGGGCCTCGGTAGCCGGCATGTCCGGCAAAGGCAGCTCTGGCAGGTGCAGCGCTCGGTGCAGGAAACCGCGCGGGCCTGTGGAATCGACCAGAAATGCAGCTCGAACCGTCAGTTCGCGACCGTGGCGTGAGCCAGCCAATCTGATTTCGTCCTCAGCCTGACAGACGCCGTGAAGGTCAACCTCGTCCAGATAGTCCACCCCCATCGTCTGGGCGTGTTTCACCAAGAGGTGGTCAAAGTCGGCTCGGTACCAGTGGGTGTCGGCAATGCGGTCATGGGGGCTCGCCGCCACCAGGAGCTGCCGGGCATGGTCCGGATCAGGCGTGTCCGGCTCACCCAGCACATGGTGAAAGAAAGTGAAACCGCGCTTCAATCCGCAGGCAACGTCGGGATACACACTCTGCCAGGCGCCCCATTTCGCCAGCGGCGTGAGAGCGGGCAAATCATACCTCGTGGTAAGTTCCTCGAGCAGGAGATTGGTTAAGGGGGTGGAAGACTCTCCGATAGCAAAGCGGGGATGTTTCCCTTTCTCCAGCAGGATCACCGAGCGGCCGAGCTTCCGGGCGATGGTCGCGAGAAGCGATCCGCCAAATCCCGAGCCGACAACGGCGATGTCATAGAGAGGGCTGCTGAGCTGGCTGCTCATCTTCATTCTCCGCAGACAAGGCAGCTAATGCGCGGCGGAATCGTTTGGTTCAAGTTCATCTCCCGCAGACGGGAGACGCGCCTCTCGCGACACTCCCAGCATGACCGGACCTGTTTCAAGTCCCAAAGATCGGTGAACACCCGCCCCCGTCTCAAGCTCAGGCCGTAGGCAGCGGCGGCCTCCAGGGTTTTGAGACGCGGCGGGGAGAAGTCGCCCGACGCGGCAAGCTGCTCCATTGCACCGTTGCCGGAGCGCGTCGGAATTAAGGAGACAGCGGTTGCCCCGCAATTGAACGCGAAGTCCAAGGAACGTTCCGCCCAATCCAGCGATTCTGCTTCCTTCATAAAGGGAGGCTGCACCAAAACGAATACCCGGAGATCGATCTCGTGCTTTCGAAGCCATTCGGCAGCCGCTGAGAATTGTGGCAGCGTCATCCGCTTGTTGAGGCGGAGCAAAATCTCCGAGTGAGCGGTCTCCAAACCCATGGCCACCTCCAATCGCCCTCCCAGCGAATCGCGAAACGGCAAACATCGATCGCCGATCAGGGCGGGGTGGCTCTCCACAATGAGGCGTTCAAAGGCGCTCAGCTTGCCGGCAATCACGGAGTGGTCGCCCGGCGGCACGGCGTGCGGATCGAAGAAACTGCCGCTGTTATAGAGCTTGATCTGGCGGGCGGGCGCCAGGCGCGCCAAGGCGTGATCGATCTGCGCCGGAATCGCACCCGCTGGAACCTCTTTCTCTAAGGTGTTGCGCCACAGGTCGCACATGAGGCATCGCCAAGGGCACTCACGGTTCGTTAGGAAAATAGTCGCTACCGGTACAGTTTCACCGCTCGCGGAACATTCGTGCTCCAGGCGGAAATCGTAGGGGCGCCAAGGGTCGAGATCGGCGCGCAGCGGCCGCCGATCGAGAATCCATCGGTCCCATTCATGAGCGCTGGCCGGATAGAGAGACGGCACGGCGGGCTTCACGAATAGAGCGCCAGGAACTGGTTGCGGTATTCCAGCTCTTGATGAGGCAGGCGGCGGCGAAGAGTATCCTCGGGAACTGCTCCATGCTGAAAGCGGCGTTTGGGAAACACGGGCATGCGCAAGCCGGTGAGGGCGGCGATTCCGCGCGAGACAATCTCGCCTTTCAGCTCATAGAGCTTGGCCACGTCATAGCCCGTCAAGTCGACAAAAGGAATGGCTTCCGCAACGGCAATCACGGCGGGACGCGTGAAGGGGCTGAAGCCGTGAAAACCATAGCGATGCGCCGGCGCGTAGGTGCGGGTATAGGAACGGCTCAACCCTCCGCTGTAAGTCAGCGAGTGCTTGATCTTGCCGACTCCCCAGCCCTCCTGGTAAAGCATTCGATTGTTGACGACGCTGTGGACGGTGAGTTCGGGGTTCTCTTCAATCGGATAGTCCTTGAGATTCTCGTCGCCGCCATCGCCGTCAATCAGGTAGGTCCAATCGCGGTATCGCGCGCGGATGCCGCGGCATAGGGCCAGGGCCATGGTGGCCGATTCGATATCCAGCGGCTTATAGTCCTCAGTAATACGAATGGTTTCCCCCGCATCGAGGGACGATAAGTCGGCTTCAACCGGTTCAAGAAACAGGCCCAAACCTAAGGCGTCGAGGAAGGCGCGGGCCTGCGGAAGATCAGGACCATCGCCTAGATCGAGTACGAACGCCTTGAGCCTGCCGAGGTTCATGCCGAGGCTCCGCATAACGTGGTGCGTGGCCAGAAAGACGCTGCCGCTATCGATACCTCCCGAGAAGCAGACACCCACCGGCGCCGTCTCCGGAATGACGCGCAGCCATTGCGAAATCTCCTCCACGAAAGCGCCGATATACGCTTCACCGATTCGGTCCAGGTTCGGCTCAAGCACCGCGCGTTCTGGCGTAAAGAACCGTGTGTAGACTGGATCGGGATCGGGGCAACCTACCAGCAGAATCTCGACAACGTAATGAGCAGGAACCATTCTCGTGTAGCTGGGGTGAAACTGACCGTCGAGCCCGGCCGCTTTCAGCCAGCCGTAAATTGCGTCAATGCGATGGGCAACAATCAGCGCCGGACCCTCTTTCTGCTTCGCCAGAAAGTAGCGCATGGGACGGTCAAGAGAGCGCGCCATCCTTACCGTTTTGCCTGAGCGCGCCACCAAGGCGAAGGAGCCATGAATCTGAATCGCATCCTGCGCGGGATGTTTCAAAATCAGCTCTCGGGCGTCTTCGATGGAGAGATTGTAGATCTGGTTGGCGTCCGGCTCGGTGAGATCGATGAGTTGCTCGACGTAGTGTTGCACGGTTATTTCCCTAGAGTATACGCTCGAAGGTGAGGGCGGCCAACCGGCGTCAGCGCTTCCATCGCTAATAGAATCAGACTATTGACCCAGGGTTCCGCACACGAAAGAATTCAGGGTTGGTCGAGCCTCGTCTACCGCCGGCTCGCGCAGGGGTCGATTTGGGAGAAAGCCTTAGAACGTGCTGGAATTAGCGATGTCCGCCCGCCCAGCGGCTGATTTCAGTGAAACAGCGACACGGCGCTGTTCTTACGCAGCAATAGTAATGGCTGTTTCCTTACTCGGCGCGTGCGGCTCCAAGCCGGGCCTTCCCGACGCAGGCTCCCCGAAGTATCGCGACGCAGTGCATGCCTTCACTGTAGGCTTGGCTGGTCTGCAAAGCGGAGAGGACGTGCGGGCAAAGACCGATTTGACTTTGGCGACACAGATCGCACCCGGCGAGCCCGCCTCATGGGCAGATTTGGGGATCCTGGCCGTACGTCAGCAGGAATTGGACGCCGCGTATGAAGACTTCGAAAAGGCGAGGACGCTGGCTCCGGACAACAGCCGGATTGAGCAGTTGTTAGGCGATTTGGAGGGACGGCGCGGAAAGCTGGCTGAGGCCATCCAACATCTCAAACGCGCTGTGCAATTGGACCCTTCGAATGTGAAGGCGCTGTATCTGCTTGCTGAGCAAACGGAACGGCAGGGAACGGAGACAAGTGAAGGCGAATCTCTGGAGACTTTCCAAAAAGTGCTGGCCCGCTTCCCGGACAACCCGGCCGCGCTGATTGAGGTGGCGCGCCTTGCCGCGAAGACTGGCAAGGTTCATGTCCTTCAGGATGCCCTGGCGAGGCTTCGCCGGCAGTCTTCCTCATGGCCGGACGCGGCGAAGGAGCGGTTACAGGACGTCGATCGAGCGGCGGCCACAGACCCGCGCACCGCCGCGCTACAGGTGGCCTTTCTTCGAAATGTGTTACTTCGGGAACCAGACTACCGGCGGGCCTCGGGGCAAGTAAAGACACCGCCCGTCTTTGTCGGTGAACCGTTTCTGACGTTTCTTAAGTTACCTTCGCCGCCGCTCGAGGCCGCGCCGGCCGATCTCAATCTGACCTTCCCCATGCTACCCATGGCGGACGTTCCATCCACAGGAGTGTTGTGGACGAAGATCGTCTGGCTTGACGATAGCGGCAAACCGGGCGTCCTATGGGCTGATAGTGCGGGCGTTCATGTTCCAGGCGGAGCGGTATTGTCTGTCCCGGGCGTCCCGGACGGTGGCTTCGGTCCGAATGGCTTGGCCCTCGCCGATTTGAATTATGACTTCAGGACGGATGTTGTTATTGCAAGCGCGGCCGGAATCCGGATCTATCGACAGGAGAGTCCCCAGCACTTCACCGATGTCACCTCACGCTCAGGGATTCCGGCCGAGATCCTCAAGGGTTCGTACTCCGGCGCATGGGCGTTCGATGTCGATCTGGACGGGGATCTGGATATCGTCGTTGCCTGCAAGGATCGCGGCCCGGTCGTCCTGCGGAACAACGGGGACGGTACGTTCGGCATCGTGCGCCCCTTCGCAGGCGTGGCTGGCGGCGCCTCGTTTGTAGCGGCCGATCTGGACGGCGATGGCGATCCGGATGTTGCGATGGTGGGGTCCGACGGCAAGCTCAGCGTATTCATGAATCAGCGCTTCGGCCACTTCGTTAGACGCGCTGTCCCCACCGGCGTCGCGGCCGGAGTGGCCTCCGTGACGGCTGGCGACGTTTCGAGCGACGGCGCGCTGGATCTGGTGGTCTTGAAGCAGGATGGAACAATCGCGCGGCTTTCCACAAAAGAGGGGCGCGGCGATTTCGAGATGGCTCAGATTGCCAAGGCAACTCCGCCCCAAGCCGGAACCGCCTCCATCGCTTTGGCGGATTTCGATAACAACGGGCGGCTGGATCTTCTCACCGGGAGTGGCGAGATCTTTCTTGCGGACGCTCACGGCTTTTCGAAGCTGCCTGAGAGTGGAAGGATTTCGTTCGCGAGCGCCGGCGATATGAATGACGATGGACGTCTGGATGTGGCGGGTCTTTCAGGCGAACGACCGGTTACTCTGACTAACCACGGCGCAAAGAGCTATCGGTGGCAGACGATTCGCACACGCGCGAGCGCAGCCCACGGAGACCAGCGAATCAATTCGTATGGCATTGGCGGAGAAGTGGAAGTCCGCGCCGGATTGTTGGCGGAAAAGCAAGTGATCCTTTCGCCCTTACTTCATTTCGGATTGGGCGAACATACCGCTACGGATCTGGCTCGGATCACCTGGCCGAACGGCTCCATTCAGGTTGAGTTCGAACTCAACGCGGATCAATCCATCCTGGCGACCCAGAGGTTAAAAGGGTCATGCCCCTCATTGTTCGCCTGGGATGGAAAACAGATGCGCTTCATTAAGGATGGCGCCCCGTGGTCTCCCGCGCTCGGTCTGCACATCAATGCCCAACGGGTAGCGAATATCCGCCAAACCGAGGAATGGTTCAAGATTCCCGGGAATGAAGCCGCACCGCGCGATGGTTTCTATGACCTGCGCATTACGGCCGAACTCTGGGAAGCGTTTTACATTGACTACTATTCGCTCATTGTGGTGGATCATCCGCGGGGTACGGAAGTCTATAGCGATGAACGATTCGCCGTGCCGTCGCCCAAATTGCAGATCTATGACATGTCGACGGCCCAACCGTTTGCCCGAGCCGTCGATGACCTGGCGCACGATGTCAGCGCTATCGTTCGCGACACGGACCAGAACTATCTCGATACATTCGGGCGAGGCGCATACCAGGGTGTGACTCGCGATCACTGGGTGGAGCTTGAACTTCCTGAACAAGCCCCGCGATCGGGATCTCTTTACTTGATTGCCGAGGGCTGGACACATCCCACCGACGCGACGGTCAATATTGCGCTGGGACAGGGCAACGCTCCCCCTCCACAAGGCTTGCGGCTCGAAGTGATGGACTCCTCCGGCAAGTGGACCGTCGCCAAATCGGACTTGGGCTTCCTGGCTGGAAAATTAAAGACTGCCGTGCTCGATATTTCCGGCATCTTCCATTCGGGTGCTCCACGCAAGCTCCGGCTCGCAACAAATATGGAGATCTATTGGGATCGGCTCGCCTGGGCGGCCGGCGCTTCCGGCGACGTCATGCGCACCCGGCGTGTCGCTTTATCGGCGGCCGAACTGCGTCCCCGAGGTTTCTCAACCATCACAACGGCCAATTCGTCGTCGCCCGAGATTCCGCATTACGACCGGTTGGCCGGCACCTCACAAAAATGGCGCGACATGGAGGGCTACTATACCCGGTTTGGCGATATTCGAGAACTCTTGGAAAAGGTGGACAACCGCTACGTCATTGTCTGCGCCGGCGATGAGATACGTCTCCGATTCGCGGCGCCGGCCGCACCGCCGGAAGGGTGGGTCCGCGACCTGATTATGATCGGGGACGGCTGGATCAAAGATGGCGACTACAACACTGTGTTCTCTCGAACTGTAATGCCGTTGCCATACCATGAAATGAAAGACTACACCGTGCCGCCGGGCAAGCTGGAGGATGACCCCGCTTATCGCATGCACCCCGCCGATTGGCGGACATTTCACACGCGTTACGTCGCGCCGGACGTTTTCCGAAGTGCCCTATGGAACAAGCAGTAAAACCAGCTTCCGTCGCTAGACTCACGTTGGCCCTGGTCTTCATCGCCCTATTAGCGACGCCTTTGGTTATCCGCCGCTACCGTGACTCGAAGGCGTCGGCCGCCATTCAGGGTGGGCAGGCCCAAGCGCTATCCCGCTACGGTTTCTATCTTCGGGAGTCCGCGAAGGCTTCGGGAATCGATTTTGTCCATCAGGCGCCCACGCTGGACGTGAAACTAAGCCACATCATGGAGCAGGTGGCATCCATGGGGGCGGCTGTATCCGTGGTGGATTTTGACCGCGACGGTTGGGAAGACATTTACGTGGTCAACAGTAAAGAGGGTAGCCACAATGCGCTCTATCGAAACCTGGGCAATGGAACGTTTCGCGACGTCGCTGCGGAGGTTGGGCTCGCTGATCTGAACGTAGTGGGGACTGGCGTTTCGACCGGCGCGGTGTGGGGCGATTACGACAACGATGGTTATGAAGACGTACTGATTTATAAGTGGGGTAAGCCGGAGTTGTTTCATAATGACGGCGGAAAACACTTCACCCGTGTCACCGGAGAAGCCGGCCTCCCGCCGTGGCTGAACGCCAATTCCGCCATCTGGTTCGATTACGATAACGACGGGAAGCTGGACCTGTTCATCGGCGGATATTACCCGGAAGACGTGGATCTTTGGCACTTAAAGACCACAAAGATCATGCCGGAAAGCTTTGAGTACGCTAACAACGGCGGCCGGAAATACTTGTTTCATAACCTGGGAAACGGAAAGTTCGAAGAGGTTTCCCGGAAACTCGGCATCAGCTCACGCCGCTGGGCATTGGCTGCCGTCGCGGCAGACCTCCGCGGAACCGGCTATCCGGATCTCTTTATCGCCAACGATTATGGGGTTTCAGAACTCTACCTCAATCTCGGCGGCGAACGTTTTCGCGAAGCGGGCAAAGAAGCGGGCGTCGGATTTTCCCCGAAGAGCGGGATGACGGCATCGGTCGGCGACGTTCTGAATTCGGGCCAATATGCCGTCTACGTGTCCAACATTTCCGAGGAAGGCATCCTGGTCCAGGGAAACAATTTGTGGATGCCTAAATCCGGAGTTTCAGCCGGAACCGTCAAATACGAGAACATGGCGAACACGTTCGGCGTGGAGTTGGGCGGCTGGAGCTTTGGCGCGCAATTCGCCGACCTTAATAATGACGGGTTTCTGGATATTTACGTCGCTACCGGCAACGTGTCGCTGGACGCGCACCGCAGTTATTGGTATGACTATTCGAAGGTGGCGGGAGGCAATCAGGCCATCATTTCCGACGCCGCGAATTGGCCGGCGCTCGATGGGCGGTCTCTTTCCGGCTATCAGCAGAAGCGCGTTTGGATCAACGATGGCCAGGGGCGCTTTCAAGAAGTTGCGCAGATGGTGGGCGCCAAGGACGTCTATGACGGCCGTTCCGTGGCCATGGCGGATTTTATGAATAACGGCGCGCTGGACGTGGTTGTGGCCAATCAGCGGGGACCGCTGCTACTTTACAAAAACACAGTAGCGAAAGGCCGCCATTGGATTGAGTTTGAGCTTGAAGGACGGCGCAGCAACCGGAGCGCCATTGGCGCCCAAGTCGAGGTCTTCTGGAATGGACAGCATCAAGTGCAGCAAGTTTCCGGTGGAAGCGGCTTTTCCTCGCAGAATGAAAGAAGGCTTCACTTTGGACTGGGGAAGGCGGCGGCCATTGACCGTGTGGAGATCCGCTGGCCGTCCGGAACGAAACAGACCATCGCCTTACCGCAGGTCGACAAGATTCATCAAGTGAAGGAACCGTTATGACTCCCGCCATCGGACAGAATGCCCCGGTTGCCAGCTTGTCCACCACGCTGAGATCCTCGATAGGACGGTTTTTCAGCATCGAAAATCGCTACCTGCCGCCGCTTCTGATCACGCTGATCTTAGTGGCGGGGCAAGTGAAGTACGGGGTTCTGGAAAGCTTTTCGAGAACAGCGCTGGCAATCGCCACCAGCATACTGCTGGATATTGTCCTTGCCCGCGTGGTTCTCCACAAATGGCCGCACGTGGCCAGTGCTTATATAACCGGCATCAGCGTTGGCATTCTGCTCCGTTCGCCCGAATTTTGGCCGTATGCGCTGTGTAGTGCCATGGCCATAATGTCGAAGTATGTCATCCGCTGGCATGGCAGGCATCTTTGGAACCCTTCGAACTTCGCAATTTCGGCGATGTTGATTCTCGCGCCGGCGTACGTCGCTACGTTGAGCATCCAGTGGGGAAACGATGTCTGGCCAATGATCGTCGTCTGGATTCTTGGCGCGCTGATCACCTGGCGAGTGAAGCGATTCCACATTACGCTGACCTATGTGGTCTCGTTTCTCCTGTTCTCCGCCATACGCAGCGTTATTGTAGGTGACTCATTCCTCGCCGAAGTGGCTCCCATCACGGGCCCCATGTATCAGTTATTCATCTTTTTCATGATCACGGACCCGCGGACAACGGTGAACTCGAAGCGAGGCCAGATTCTGGTCGCGTTC
>CAJCIT010000217.1 GCA_903970405.1 Acidobacteriaceae bacterium
GGGGGGCGCACGCGCAGACGGTACGGTTGATCGGAGCCGTCGCTGACGATGTAATAACCGAGCTCACCCTTCGGCGCTTCGATGGAAACGTAGACCTCGCCCGCCGGCGGCTTCAGAACCTTGGGAACCTTGGCCATCACCGCACCCGCAGGAATTTGCGCCACGGCCTGCTCGATGATTCGAACGGATTGGCGCATCTCTTCCATGCGAACTGCGTAACGGTCGAAACAGTCGCCGCCGGCACGGGTGGGAATGTCGAACTCATACTGCTCATAGCCCGAGTATGGCTGCGCCTTGCGGAGGTCCCAGGCGACGCCCGCCGCGCGGATCAGCGGGCCGGTGACGCCGAATTGCTTGCAGTCTTCGGCGTTTAGGATGCCAATGCCCTTGAGCCGGTCTCGCCAGATGCGATTGCCGGTCAGCAGTTCCTCATACTGTTCGATGCGCTGGCGGAACAAGCGGCAGAAGGCTGTGACCTGAGCCTCAAACCCGTCATAGAGTTCGTACTGCAAGCCGCCAATCCGGAAAGCATGTGTCGTGAGCCGCGCTCCGCAATAGGCTTCAAATATTTTTAGAACCTCTTCGCGCTCGCGGAAGGTGTAGAAGACCGGCGACATGGCGCCCAGGTCCAGCGCATGGGTGCCAAGCCATAGCAGGTGGCTGGCGATGCGGTTCAACTCGGCCAGGATCACGCGAACGGCTTGGGCGCGCGGCGGCGCCTGCACGCTGATCAGGCGCTCCACGGCAAGGCAGTAGCCCAGGCCGTTCGAGACCGC
The DNA here is from genome assembly GCA_903970405.1 of Acidobacteriaceae bacterium. Classification (GTDB taxonomy): domain Bacteria; phylum Acidobacteriota; class Terriglobia; order Bryobacterales; family Bryobacteraceae; genus CAJCIT01. Next base: position 777 of record CAJCIT010000217.1, read on the forward strand.
GGCAACATAATCCATGCGGTCGACGTAGGGCGCGAACATGACATACGTGCGGTTCTCACCGATCTTTTCAACGCCGCGATGCAGATAACCGATCACACACTCCACATCGCGAACCCGCTCGCCGTCAAGCTTCAGGATCACGCGGAGAACGCCGTGCGTGGAGGGATGCTGGGGACCCATCTGCAGCACCATTTCATTGGTGTCCAGATAGCTGCCCTCCGTTTCGAGCAGCGGATCGAATGACGGAGGAAGTTCGTTCATTGGCCGCTCTCGATCTGCAGGTTGTCCCGGACCCAATCCTGGTCCATGGCCAGGATGGACTTGTCTTTTCGCAGCGGGAAGCCCTGCCACTCATCCGGCATCAGGATGCGTTTCAAATTCGGATGGCCGTCAAACGGAATGCCGAACATGTCAAAGACTTCGCGTTCCAGCCAGTCGGCGGCCTCGTAGAGGCTGGTGAGAGACGGCACTGGTTCGCCGTCGGCAACGCGGGTCTTCACGCGGAGGCGTTCGTTGCGCGGGAACGAATAGAGTTCGTAAACAACTTCGAACCGCTGAGCGCTGGCGGGTAAATCCTTCTTCCACCAGTCGACGGCGGTCAGATCCATCAGCATGTCGAAGCGCTCGCTGTCGCGCAAGAAGGCCATCGCTTGCGCAAGCACTGAAGCCGGCGCTTCCACGAAGTTCTGTTCCAGATAGCAGCGCGTAGCCACAGTCGGGAAAGCCGCGCGAATGCGGGCCGAAAATTCGGACTCCCAATCCACTGCCTGCATGGGGGCGGAAGTTGCCGGACGGTGGGGCAGATTCTCAGACATGCAAGTCCCAAGCTAGCAACAAAAGGGTTCGGGCCGCCGTTGGCATCGCCGGAAAATGCGGACGGCCCGTTGTCCAGGCGCCGCTCTCTCTGTGCGCCCGCTACACTCGACTTAAGGAACCCGATTGCGCCATGTCTGACGCCCTTTTCCATGACCCCCACATCGCGTTGAACCGCATCTACACGAAGCGGGGGGACGCCGGCGAGACCAGCCTGGTGGGGGGACAACGCCGGCCGAAGGACGACCTTCGCATTGACTGCTATGGCACCGTGGACGAGTTGAACTCGTTTGTGGGTATCGCGCGGACTACGGCCGAGGAGCTTTCGTCGCGATTTCCGCCAATGGACGATTTCGCGGCGATTTTGAAGCGTATCCAACATGAGCTCTTCAACCTGGGCTCGATTCTGGCAACGCTTCCGGCCGATGTGCATCCGAAGCAGCCTCGGGTCTCGGCGGCGGACGTGGCGCAGCTCGAAAAAGATCTGGACTGCGCCAACGAAGAGTTGCCGCCGCTACGGTCTTTTGTTCTGCCCGGCGGCAGCCGGCTGGACGCGGAATTACATGTCTGCCGGACGGTATGCCGCCGGGCGGAGCGCATTCTAGTGAGCTTGGCGCGCCACGAAGAGGCGCCGGCGGAGGCAGTTATGTACCTGAACCGGCTGAGCGACGCGCTTTTTGTTTGGAGCCGCTGGGTGAACAAAGTGACCGGCGCGGAAGAGACGCTGTGGTCGCCGAACGCCGCGGCGGGCGCCTGGACGGAGAACGAAAAATAGGTGTTTCCTGCGCGAAACGCCATGCATCGAAGTAAGACTTCAACTTGCCGGACAACCGGTCGCTTCTTGACGTTCGCGGCTCTGAAACCGGAATCCGAATTGAGACACACCAGTTATGGCTCTTCTCCTCAGACACCTTAAGAAGCACTGGGCGCTGGTGATTCTGGCGCTGGTGCTGGCCGCTATCAATCAGGTCTTTTCGCTGCTGGACCCGTTGATTTTCCGGCACATCATCGACAACTACGCGACGAAATTCAATGCTTATACAACGGCGCAATTCGTTCGCGGAGTCAGCCTGCTGCTGGGGTTGGCCGTCGGCGTGGCATTTGTCTCGCGCGTGGCGAAGAACTTTCAGGATTATTACGTCAGCACCATTGTGCAGCGCACCGGGGCGGCCTTGTACGCCGAAGGCGTGGAGCACTCGCTCTCACTGCCTTATTCTTTGTTCGAAGATCAGCGCAGCGGAGAGACGCTGGGTAAGTTGACGAAGGCCCGGACGGATGTCGAGCGCTTCATCACGCTGTTCGTGAACGTTCTGTTCACGTCGCTGGTGGGCATCGTTTTTGTAGGCGTTTACGCGTTTAAGGTGTATTGGGTTATCGCTCCCATGTATTTGCTTACCATCCCGATACTGGGCGGGTTGAGTTCGCTGCTGAGCAAGAAGGTGAAGACCATCCAGAAGGTGATTGTCACCGAAACCGCTGCGCTCGCGGGGTCAACCACGGAGTCTCTCAGAAACATCGAACTGGTCAAGACGCTGGGCCTGGCGCAGCAGGAAGTAGGCCGGCTGAACGCCACCACGGACAAGATTCTGCAACTGGAGTTGAAGAAAGTGAAGTACCTGCGCAGCCTGAGCTTTATTCAGGGGACGGTGGTGAACTTCATGCGCACCTCTATTCTCTTTGTGATGCTGTATCTGATCTTCACCCAGAAAATCACCGTGGGCCAGTTCTTCTCGCTGTTCATTTACTCGTTCTTCATCTTCGGGCCGCTGCAGGAATTGGGCAACCTCATCAATACGTATCGTGAGACGGAGGCATCGCTCAACAAGCTCGAAGAGGTTCTGGCCATCGCCCCGGAATTGGTTCCCGAAGACGCCGTGGAGCTAAGCGCGCTCTCAGAGCTGGAGTTCTCCGGCGTCAGCTTCCAACACCAGACGGCGAAGCATCCGGCTTTACAGGACATCAGTTTCAGCGTGTCGCGCGGCGAGACTATCGCGTTCGTTGGACCCTCCGGGGCAGGGAAGACAACACTGGTGAAGCTGCTGGTGGGGTTGTATTCGCCCCAGGAGGGAGAGGTTCGCTACAACGGAATTCCCGCCGGCAAGATCGACCCGGAATCGCTCCGCAGGCAGATTGGATTCGTTACGCAGGATACGCAGTTGTTTTCCGGAAGCATTCGCGAGAACCTGCTGTTTGTGCGGCCCGGCGCGAGCGATGACGAATGCCTGGATGTGCTGCGGCGGTCTGCTGCCGATTCGCTGCTCAAACGGGCTCAGAACGGGCTGGACACGGTTATCGGCGAAGGCGGCGTGAAGGTGTCGGGCGGCGAGAAGCAGCGCTTGTCAATCGCCCGCGCCCTGTTGCGCAAGCCGAAACTGCTGGTCTTCGATGAGGCCACATCCTCACTCGATTCCATTACGGAAGAAGAGATCACGCACACCATTCGCGATGTGGGCCAGAAGGCGGATGGCATCGCGATTCTAATCGCGCATCGTCTCTCCACCATCATGCATGCCGACCGGATCTACGTTCTGGAACGCGGACAGATTGTGGAGCAGGGCACACACAGTGAATTGGTGGCGGAGACCGGGCTTTACTACGCGCTCTGGCGGCAGCAGATCGGTGAACGGTCAGCGGAGGCCATGCCGGTTTTGAGCGGACGGTAACAGCCCTCTAGGCCACCAGTCTACATCGTAGGGGCGAAACCTCGCTCTACAACGTCAAGCAACAGCTAAGGGCACTCTATGCTTCGATAGAGCGGTGCCGATATGAGCCATACGATGGATTTTCCTTTCGAAGGAGCCCGTGTCCAAGGAGTACGCCATTTCTCACAACATATCGCCTTACCATGGGGAGCTTTCTGTCGGGGCTCGGCTGGCTGCTGCGGACGAAATGAGCCCAAAAGGCAATGAGCGCTGTCGTTTCGAAGTCGCCGGCGGCACGCACGGATGAGCTGATCCACGTTCAGCAGCGGGAGGTATTCCGCCGCGCTGACCGTATGTTCGCCTGCTTGATGCCAGTGCAATGGCTGGCGGGCATCTTCATCGCACTGTACCTTTCTCCCGCGGCGTCGATCCAACGAACCGGCGGCCCCCATCTCTGGGTAGCCATCTTTATCGGTGGACTGATCGCCCTCCCTCCTTGCGGAATGGCATTACGATGTCCGGGCCGGACTTCAAACCGGTATTTCATTGGCGCGGCGCAGATGTTGACCTCAGGCTTGTTGATCTATCTGACCGGCGGACGGTTTGAGGCGCACTTCCATATTTTTGGATCGCTGGCTTTCCTGGCGTCCTACCGGGACTGGCGCGTGCTGATCCCAGCTACGGCTATTGCGGCGATGGACCACCTCCTCCGGGGCGTGTACGTGCCCCGATCCGTCCTCGGCGCTGCCTCGGCCGCCGATTGGCTCTGGATTCAGCACATCGGCTGGGTTCTCTTTGAGGACGTTTTCCTGGTGACAGCCTGTCTACAAAGCTCCTTTGAGACGCGGCAAATCTCCCAGCGGATCGCGGAAATCGAAGAAGCGAACAGAGCCCTGGAACGGGAGAACAACCAGCATGTGTTGACGCAAGAACAACTATTGCGTACCGCGCTGGAACTCGAAGACCAGCGCCGCCAGCTCGAGGTCCGGGTCAATGATCGGACGGCGGAGCTGAATGCCGCCAAGGATCTGGCGGAGGTAGCGGTCCGGGCGAAGGACGAGTTTCTGAACAACATGAGCCACGAGTTCCGGACTCCGATGAATGGAGTTATCGGCATGACCGACTTAACGCTGGAGACGGAACTGAATGCCAATCAGCGGCTGTACCTTGAAACGTCGAAAACCGCGGCAGTCTCACTGATGAGTCTGTTGAACGACGTTCTGGACTTCTCATCCATTTCATCCGGCCAGTTGCGGCTGGCAAGCTCGGAGTTCGATATTTCGAGTTGCATTGATGAGGTAATCGATCGCTTCAGGCCGCGCGCCGCCGGCAAGTTGCTGTGGTTGAGGGCCGATCTGAGCGCTAACCTGCCTCGGCGGTTGATTGGCGATCCGGTGCGCCTGCAGCAAATCGTCGAAAAGCTGATCGACAACGCCATCAAGTTCACTGATCGCGGCGGCATCGCACTCGGCGTGGAAGGGAAGATTATTGACGCCGGCAGAGTGAGGCTCCGCCTCACGGTGTCTGACACGGGCGTGGGGATACCGGAAAAAATGCGCCAGGCGGTTTTCGAAGCCTTCAACCAGGCGGATAACTCGAAGACACGGCGATTTGGGGGGGCCGGCCTGGGCCTTACCATCAGCCAGCGTCTCGCTCAATTAATGGGGGGCAAGATGACGGTGGAGAGCGAAGTGGACAAAGGAAGCAGATTTGGGGTGGAAGTGGTATTAGGACTGAGTCCGTCGGCCGATCCGGACTGGCTCGGAGGCGCGGGAGAGTCCGCGGTCGATTTTCGCCAACATGACTCTGTGCCCTCCGCAAGTGCGGGCCGTCTGGTGGTCTTTGACAGCCCTTGAGGCGGCGCCCGTTCTTGCGCCGGGCAGCCGTTCTGGTTCATAGGCTGCGGTTGATCCCTCGGACGCCCGTTCTTACTGACCGCCCTCGTCCCTAATTGAGGAAATACGTCCGGTAGAGAGTATCCCGCTGTTTCGGGACAAAGCCGGCGTCGCGAATCAGACGCCGAAGTTGCTCCTCGGTGGCTTTGTGATGGGTGCCTGCCGCGGAAACCACATTCTCCTCAATCATGATGCTGCCCACGTCGTTGCCGCCAAACCGCAATCCTAACTGGCACACCTTCAACCCTGGCGTCACCCATGACGCCTGAACGTTGAGAATGTTATCCAGATAAACGCGCGACAGAGCTAGCATCTTTAGGTACTCCACCGCTGTCGCTTCTTCCTTGACGAAGCGCCCCAGCGATGTATATTCGCGCTGGAAAAACCACGGAATGAAGGCCGTGAATCCGCCGGTGTCTTCCTGGATCTGGCGCACGATCTCAAAGTGGTTCATCCGGTGTTCAATCGTCTCCCCGGTGCCGAACATCATCGTGGCCGTGGTCCGCATCCCCAGCGAATGGGCTGTCCGGTGCACATCGATCCAGTCCTGCACCGTGCACTTCAGCCGGCTGATGCGGTGCCGCACGGAATCGTCCAGAATTTCGGCGCCGCCGCCAGGAATTGAATCCAGGCCCGCGTCCCGCAACCGCGCGATCGTCTCTCGCAGCGGCAATCGGCTGACTTCGGCGATGTTCACAATCTCGGGGGCGGAAAAGCAATGACACCAGATGTCGAAGCGCTTCTTAATGCCCTGCAATAGATCCTCGTACCACTCGATCTTCAGATCGGGATGCAGGCCTCCCTGCATCAGAATCCCCGTGCCGCCAAGATCCACCGTCTCCTGTATCTTGTCGTAGATCGTTTCGAAAGGCAGAATGTAACCTTCTTTGTGTCCCATCGGCCGGTAGAAGGCGCAGAAGCTGCAGTATTCGGTGCAGAAGTTCGTATAGTTCACGTTTCTGTCGATGATGTAGCTGACCACGCCCTCCGGGTGCAGCCGCCGGCGCACCGCGTCCGCCTCCATGCCGATTCCGGCCAGGTCTGGACTCTCAAATAGCTCTATCGCTTGCTTCCGCGTGATCATGCCGCTCCTCTTTGGTCGTCTCTCACAGCGATCTCGACGCCAGAAACCCCGCTTCCAGCGGTAGTCCGGCCAGAGTCAAAAACGCCTCCAACCCCTGCCGTTCCCGCTGACCCAACCGGAAATGAATGTTGTCGGTCAGATATTGGCGAGCCAAAGCGCGGGTAACTCCGCGCCGCCCATACTCGCGCTCGATGATTTCGCCCAAATGCGCTGCTCCGTATTCGTACGAACCAGCCAGCGTCTTCTCCAGCCTGCCGATGTCGCGTCCCGGCTTGCCTGACCAGGCCGCAAACACCATCGGCAGTCCGGTGAGCTGGCGCCATTCATCGCCCAGATCCAGGCACTCGAATTCAGACGCCGCCGGATCGATTCGTAAGGCGGGATCGCCGATCACCAGCGCCGCATCGGCCTCCGCCAACATATCCTCCAGCACCGGTGCGCTCGGAGACATCCGGGGCGCGACCCCGTAATGCTCGCGCAGAATCACGCGCGCCAGTTGAACCGATGTCCGCGAACTCGCATCCACGGAAAGGGTTCTGATTGAACGGAAGGGCACGCTCGAAACCAACAGGATGCTGCGGACCGGCCCCTCGCAACAGATGCCGAACCCCGGAACGATCTCTAGTCCCTGGCGTGCAATCTCCGCCACCGGAACTAATCCCACCTCGGCCTCGCCGCATTCAATTACATCGGCGCAAACCGACGGAATGGCAAACCTGAGGTCCACGCTTCCCGCTTGCGGCCCCTCCATCATGCCCCAAACCAAAGGCATTGAGTTCAGATAATTGACTGAGCAAACACGGGCCGGATGAGATAAAGCCGCCAAGTCCCAGTTTATCGGAAGACCAGTGGGGCCGCGCCGAGCCGGAACCTCCCGGTCTCCGCGCCTCTTCGCCGGTAGATTCGATACTCTATCGCATAGTGCCCACTGAACGCAGTCTCTCGCCGGAAACCGGACATCCCCGCGTCTCCCCCGCCGATCCCGCCGGTACCGGCCGGAATCGCTTATTCGCCTGGGGCCTTTTTGTTGTGCTCGTGGCCTACTCCGTGACGGTCATCGACATCTCCAACGTCTCCAATTTCTCCATCAACATCGTCCTGTCGTTTCTGGCCATTGCCTGGTGCATCTTAAGTCTTCGCGAATCCATCGTCTGGCGCGTGCCGGCCCTGGTGATCTTTGCCATGGCCGCCTATGGCGTTTGGCAGACCCTCTACTCAGATCAGAAAATCGTTTACTATGGCTGGACCACCACCCTGCGCTGGTTTCTGGCCGGCGTGATCGTTTTCCTTTCGAACCAGTTCTTTCGCAACCAGGACCTGGCCCGCCGGTTTCGGATCGGTTTCATTTACTTCGCCAGCGCCGTCTGCCTGCTGGATGTGTGCCAGAAGGCAACGAAGACCAACAAATTGCTGTGGCTCTTTGAGGCGCCAGGAAACGGCGGCTTGCATGGCGTATTTCACTATTACAACTTCTTCGCGGAGTTCAATGAACTGGCCGTGCCCATGACGCTGTGGATGGGCCTGGGCCAGCGAAATCCTCGCATCTCGTATTTATTGCTGGCGGCGCTTCAGATCAGCGCCGTCATCGCCTCCGCGTCGCGCGCCGGCTCCATCCTGGTGGTCCTTGAGTTCTTCGTGGTCCTTGGGATTGCCTGGTGGCGCAATCGCTCGGGACTGCCGCTCCCGATTCTCGGCATTGCTCTCGGCATCACGTTCATTTTTTCCTGGATCACCGGCTTCGACGCCGTCATGAATCGCATTCGCACACCGGACGTGTTCAGCGCTCGCCGCGAAATCAATCTATCCTCCATTCAAATGATCAAGGCTCGACCCTTCACCGGTTGGGGCCTCGGCTCTTATCCCTACGTTTACCCGCAGTTCGCTTTGTTCGACGATGGCAATTTCGTCAACCGGGCGCATAACGATTGGTTCGAGTGGGCATCGGAGGGCGGAATCCCCTTCGCGGCCGCGATGCTCTTGGTACTCATCTGGACGCTGCCGCGCGCCTACCAGTCGGTTTGGGGGCTGGGCGTGGTCTTCATCTGCCTTCATGCGGCGGTGGACTATCCATTTTCGCGTTTCGGCATTACGGGTTGGTACTTCGCCCTGGTTGGCATGTTGGGGGTCTGGCGTCCAGAGCGCCACCGCCGCGGCCGTTCCCGGGTTAGGGAATCCGGATCATCCGAATCAGAGGAAGAGCAACTTCCGGATTCGCCAGGCAAGTGAGGCACTGTGAGACGGGTTGTCCAACCCGCGGCCAATTGTCCGGCCATTGCCCCGGGCGGCGATGCGAATCCACACTCAGATCCGATGGAAACTCTTCAAGATATCCTTCGTGCTATAACGTAACGCCACCGGTCTGCCGTGCGGGCAATTCATCGGATAATCGCATGCGGCCAGGGCCCGCAAAATCCAGTCGATTTTGGCCGGCTCTAATCGCGTGTTGATCTTGATCGCGGCCCGGCAGGCAATGGTTGCCGAAACCCCCCTTCGGATCTCGTCCACCGAGGCATTCCGCAACTCGTCTTCGGAAATCTCGAGGATCTCCAGGACAATTCGTTCGATGTCGCCGGGACTTACACCCGCCGGTGCGGCTTTCACTGCCAGGGTCCTTTGCCCGAATGGCTCGGTTTCAAAGCCGGAGGCATTCAACTCGCCGGCGATCCGCGCATACTCGAACTCCTGCCCCGGAGTCAGCTTCAGCACAATGGGCATGAGAAGCCGCTGAACCTCGGGCTTGCCGGCGCGGCGCTCCCTCAGCACCTTCTCAAACAGAATGCGTTCGTGGGCCACATGCTGGTCAATGATCCACAGACCGTCCCGGCCGGCGGCGATGATGAAGCTGTCGTGCAATTGACCCATTGGCCGGAGATCGGGCAATTGCTCATAAGTGCCTGCCTGCTCCCAGCCTGGCGGCAAGTGGCTTAAAGCGCCGTGCGTGTCCGGAACGCGGCGGCCGAGCGAACCGGGCGCGGACTCCGCTTTGCCCGCAAATGACTGCGTAGCCGGTTGGCTGGGCCACGGCGGCACTTGCACTTCAGGAACCGCGGCAGCGTCATCGAAGCGGTTCTCCCTCACCGAATTGGCGTCAAGGGAATGGTCGAGCGAAGTGGGGCGAGGTGCCGTTACGTTCGCGGGCCAAGGGAGCGGGTCGCCCGATGGCATTTCGTCCAGCACCCGGCTGAATTCGGAGAAAGGAAGCACGGCCGCGTGTTGGATCGGCTGGTTCGGAAACTCGAGGCGGCCCGGCGCCGGCCCGAAGCCCCCGTCAAATCCATGCTTTCCATCCGCTGCCGGCGACGCCGGCATCGTCGGCATGTTCGAGACGGGGCGGCTCTTCATCAACGAGCTGCGGATGGAATCGCGAACAAAGTCATGGACGAAAGACCCGTGGCGGAAACGGACTTCCGTCTTCGCCGGGTGAACGTTCACGTCCACCTCGCCCGGATCGCAGGTCAGGAAGACCAGCGCGAAGGGAAAACACCCCGCCGGCATCAGGTTGTGATAGGCGGCGGTGATGGCGTGCAGAATCAGCCTGTCACGAATCAGGCGGCCGTTCACAAACAGAAACACTGAGTTCCGGTTGAGCTTCTGCACGTGCGGCGCTGACACGAGACCCCGCATTTCAAAACTCGAAAACTCGGGCTCCACTTCAGCGGCGGGATCGACGTTCGCGCGCGCGTTCGGCGCGGTATAGGGCGGCGGATGACGCAGGCTGGCCGACTCGACGCCAAGATCGAGTAGATCCTCCATGATGCCGTCGCCAAACACCTGGAATGCGCGTTCGCGAATGTCAGCGACTGGCGCCACGTTCAGTAACTCGCGACCCTCATGGAAGAGTTCGAAGCGCTTGCCGCAATGGGCCAAACTGTAGTGGGTCATCAGAGACCCGATGTGCGCGAGTTCCGTCTGGTCAGAGCGAAGAAACTTCTTGCGCGCGGGCACGTTATAGAAAAGATCGCGAACCGTGATGGTGGTGCCCGTGGAGCGGGCAATCTCATCGCAGCGCAGCAGCTTGCCGCCGGCGATCTCAACCGCCGTTCCCGTCTGCTCTTCCTCGGTTCGCGTTTCAAGCAGCAGGCGGCTGACGGAGGCGATAGATGGCAAGGCTTCGCCGCGGAACCCCAGCGTTCCGATCGCCAGCAGATCCTTCACGTCAGTCAACTTCGACGTCGCGTGACGTTCAAAGGCCAGCATCGCGTCGTCCCGCATCATGCCCAGCCCGTTGTCCTGAATACGAATGAGGCGGCGGCCGGCATTCTCGGTGTCGACGCGGATTTCACTAGCGCCGGCATCGAGCGAGTTCTCCAGCAACTCCTTCACAACCGATGCCGGCCGCTCCACCACCTCACCAGCGGCAATCTTGTTCGCGACATTGTCTGAAAGGATGCGGATGCGGCCCATGAAGAGGCGTTTCGTTCTCAGTCTGGTAACGCCGTCGCCGCCGTGCTTCCCAGCCCTAGCCGCTCATGGCAGCCAGGAACTCCGCATTGCTGCGGGTCTTGCCCAGCTTGTCGAGAAGCAACTCCATGCTCTCCACCGGCGACAATGGATTGAGGACCTTGCGCAGAATCCAAACGCGATTCAGTTCTTCGCGGGGCATAAGAAGCTCTTCCTTACGCGTGCCGCTCTTATTGATGTCGATGGCCGGAAAGACGCGCTTGTCGACTAACTTGCGGTCCAGATGAATTTCCATGTTGCCCGTGCCCTTGAACTCTTCGAAGATCACGTCATCCATGCGGCTCCCAGTATCCACAAGCGCGGTAGCCACAATCGTTAGCGAGCCGCCCTCTTCAATGTTGCGGGCCGCTCCGAAGAATCGCTTGGGGCGTTGGAGGGCGTTCGAATCGACGCCGCCCGAGAGCACCTTGCCCGACGGCGGCACCACGGTATTGTAAGCGCGCGCGAGCCGTGTGATGGAATCGAGCAAAATCACGACGTCGCGCTTATGCTCCACCAGGCGCTTGGCCTTCTCAATAACCATTTCCGCCACCTGGACGTGCCGCGAGGCGGGTTCGTCGAACGTCGAGCTGATCACTTCGCCCCGCACCGAACGCTGCATGTCGGTGACTTCTTCCGGGCGCTCATCAATCAGCAGGACAATGAGGTTGATTTCCGGATGGTTCGTGGTCACTGAGTTGGCGATGTTCTGCAATAACATCGTTTTGCCGGTGCGCGGCGGCGCCACAATCAAGCCGCGCTGGCCTTTGCCGATCGGAGTGAGCAGGTCCATCACCCGCCCTGAGAAGTTATCCCGGGCAGTTTCGAGCTTCAGCCGCTCGTCCGGATAGAGCGGCGTAAGGTTGTCGAAGAAGATCTTGTTGCGCGCTTCCTCCGGCGGTTCAAAGTTGATGGCGTCCACTTTGATGAGCGCAAAGTACCGTTCGCCTTCCTTGGGCGGACGAATTTGGCCGGATACCGTGTCGCCGGTGCGCAGATCGAAGCGCCGAATCTGCGATGGCGAGACGTAAACGTCGTCGGGGCCAGGCAGATAGTTATACTCCGGCGCCCGCAGGAAGCCGAATCCATCGGGCAAGCACTCCAGAACGCCCTCTGAAAAAATGAGGCCGCTCTTCTCAGCCTGCGTTTGCAGAATCTTGAAAATCAATTCCTGCTTTCGCAGACCAGCCGCTCCGGCGACACCCAAATCCTTCGCGATTTGGTTGAGGTTCTCAATCCTCATGTCCTTCAGCTCGACCAAATCCAGCGTGACCGCGCCGTTCTTCTGGTTCTGTTGGCCGGTATTACCCATCGAGTGGCGGCCCCGGCGCTCAGAGAGCGCGGGCGTCGCGTCGGAAATCCTGACTTCCGGCCGTCCCTCAGCCTGGACGCCGCCTTGGCCGGCGTTCTGAGACGCTGCCGGCGCCGTTTGCGCCGAACGAACCTCGGCCGCCGGCTTGGCCGCCGGAGATGGCTTCGCCTCTCCGTTGGGCCGCGGCTCGGGCCCTGCCTTAAGCTCGGCAACCTTTGCTTCGCCGTTCGGTTTGGCGTCGGGCGTCTTTCCTTCGCCGGCTGAGGCCTTCGCTCGACCACCGGCTGGCCTTTCCGCCTTGACCTCTCCCCCATCGGCCGGTTTTGTCTCGGGCTTAGCCGGCTTTGAGTCGGCGGACCTTTCCGGCGCCGGCTTCGCGTCGCCGGCCGCTGCCTTCTGTTCCGTTGCGCCCAAGATGGGCTTCTCGATGGGCGCGCCTTCGGTGGCAGCCGCGGGAGTTGTTACTTGTTCTTGATCTTCGAGATGATTTGCCAAATTTCCCTCACTCCCCGGCCATCGACGGCCGAGAACGGCACTGGCTCATGGCTGGGCGCCTGTTTTCGGATGCCTGCCATGCCTGCGTTCAATTGGTTGTTACTTTTCCATTTGTCGACTTTGGTGACGACTACCTGAAATCGACGGTTATGAAACTCAAGCCAGTTCTTAAGCTCCAGGTCCTTTTCCATCCATCCTCGGCGGGCGTCCAGCAGAATGAAGGAAAGCGCCAGGCTACGCCGCCCGGCGAGATACGCTTCGATGAGTTTCTTCCATTCGTCCTTCTGGCCAACAGGAACTCTGGCATACCCGTAACCAGGCAGATCGACGAATCGAAAATGCTCCTCGATTTGGAAGAAATTGATAGTCTGTGTGCAACCTGGCCTGGCACTGGTAAACGCCAGCTCGCGCTTACCGGCCAGTCTGTTTAACAGGCTCGATTTCCCCACATTACTACGGCCCAGGAAAGCAACTTCCAGCGATTGCTCCCGGGTATCTTCAGCCGGAAACTGCTCCGGATGCGCGGCGCTGATCACCAGGCTGGGAGAAAAAGCGGCGGCATTCACGAAAGAGTTCCTTTACCCGGCCCATCTAACGCCTTGAAGAGGCTTAGTGGGTGACATTTTCTTCAGCCGGCCGCACCGCCAATTCAGCCGCCGGAGCGGTGACGCCCATTGGCAGAGCGACAAGCTCGCGTTCCAACGCCAGCTTCAAGACTTCATCCATCGAAGACACCAGGCGAAGCTTCATGTCTTTCCGGATGTTTTCGGGAATGTCGTTGAGGTCCTTCTCGTTATCCTTCGGCAGCAGAACTTCGAAAATGTTGTGGCGGTGCGCCGCCAGCAGCTTTTCCTTCAAGCCTCCGATGGGCAGCACTTTGCCGCGAACAGTAATCTCGCCGGTCATCGCGATCTCGCCCCGGACAGGAATACCGGTAAGCGCGCTGCAAATGCTGGTGGCGATGGTAATACCGGCGGACGGGCCATCCTTCGGAATGGCCCCTTCGGGCACATGCACGTGAATGTCCAGGTGCCGGTAAAAGTCCCGCGGAAGACCGATGTACTGAGCCCGCGAACGGAGGTAACTCATTGCGGCGTGCGCGGACTCCTGCATGACATCGCCCAGTTTGCCGGTGGTCGTCATCTTGCCACGGCCTTCCATTACCGCGACTTCTGTTGTCAGAATTGAGCCGCCCACTTCCGTCCACGCGAGACCCGTAGTAGCGCCAATCTCGTTCTGCTTCTCAACGTCCAGATCGCGGAACCTCGCCGGACCCAGCAACTCCGCCACTACCGCCGGCGTAACCGTAACCTTGTCGATCGAAACCAGAGGCGGCTCCTCTTTCGCCGCCTTCTTTCGCGGCTTCTTCGCCGCTGTCGCTGCCGGAGATCCCTCGCTTGCGCCCGACTCCGTCACTTCTTCCACCAGTTCAAGATTCTCCGCGCTCGCCGGGTCGTCGGCCACCGGCTGCGCGTCCACCACCTTGCGCGCGATCTTGCGGCACACGTTCCCCACTTCGCGCTCCAGATTGCGGACGCCGGCTTCCCTTGTGTAGGACTGCACCAACGTCTGCAGGCCGTTATCGGTAAATTCGAGCTGACCCTCCGGGATGCCCGTGTCTTTGAGTTGCTTCGCTACGAGGAAGCGCTTCGCAATTTCCATCTTCTCAATCTCTGTGTAACCCGAAAGCCGGATCACTTCCATGCGGTCCTGCAGCGCGGGCGGGATGGTGTGCAGCACATTCGCCGTGGCGATGAAAAATACCTGGCTCAGATCGTATTCAACGTCAAGGTAGTGATCCTGATACATGTAGTTCTGCTCTGGATCGAGAACCTCCAAAAGAGCCGCCGATGGATCACCTCGGAAGTCGGTCGACATCTTGTCGATTTCGTCGAGCATGAAGACCGGATTGCGCGTGCCGGCCTTTTTCATCATCTGGATCACCTGGCCGGGAAGCGCGCCGATGTACGTTCTGCGGTGCCCGCGCACCTCCGCCTCATCCCGAACGCCGCCGAGCGAAAGCCGCACAAACTTGCGTCCCGTCGCCTTGGCGATCGACATGCCGAGCGACGTCTTACCCACCCCGGGGGGTCCGACGAAACAAAGGATCGACCCCTTGGGGTTCTGCACCAGGCGGCGCACAGCGAGGAACTCGAGGATGCGTTCCTTGATCTTTTCAAGCCCATAGTGATCGGATTCGAGGATCTGGCGCGCGAACTTCAGATCGCGAATCTCCTTGGTCTTTTTCTTCCACGGCACCGCCAGCAGCCATTCCAGATAGTTGCGCGAAACGGTCGATTCGGCCGACATCGGCGGCATGCCTTCCAGGCGTTTCAGCTCCGACAAAGCCTTCTCATGGGCATCCTTGGTCATGCCCGCCGCGTCAATCTTCTTCTTCAGCTCGTCGAACTCGCTCTTCTCGCCTCGCCCCAATTCCTTCTGAATCGCCTTGATTTTCTCGTTGAGGTAGTACTCTTTCTGGGCCCGCTCCATCTGGCGCTTGACGCGGCCTTGGATGGTGCGATCGACATTCAGCTTTTCAATCTCTATGTCGAGCATCTCAGCCACGCGCGTCAAGCGGTCGATGGGATCGAAAATCTCCAGCAACTCCTGCTTCTCCTCGATGGTCAACTGGAGATTCGCGCCCACCGTGTCCGCCAGCTTGCCCGGATCGTCCACCCGGATAGCGGCGATCATGGTTTCATAGTTGAGATTCTGGCTGAGCTTGACGTATTGCTCAAATAGATTGGTTACACGGCTGATCAGCGCGTCGAGTTGCGTACCCTGCTCGACTCGGAACGATGTGGTCTTCAGGACCGCCCGGAAGTAACCGTCCTCTTCGCTGACCGAGATAATTTTGCCCCGTTCGACGCCTTCGACCAGAACCTTGATGTTCCCGTCCGGGAGCTTCAGGCTCTGGACAATGTTCGCAACGGTTCCAACCGAGTAGATTTCGTCTGGACGCGGTTCATCGATCGATGCGTCGTGCTGCGTTGCCAGAAAAATCTTCTTCTCGCCCGCGAGGGCCTCTTCCAGGGCGCGGACACTCGACTCCCGGCCTACGACGAACGGGGTCATCATATACGGGAATATGACCACATCCCGGATCGGCATCATTGGCAGGCGCTTTGTGTCCGTCTTGTCTTTACTGGTTACCATTGAGGATTTCACCGTTATGTTGGGGTTCTAACTGGCAGCGAGTTGTATGCCTCGTTGGCGTGCGAGGGAGTCTAGAACAGGCTGGCCAATACACTCAAGATGAGCTTCCATGAAACCAACTGGCCTGGCCGATCTACCCTTACGGCAAACAACTTCTCGACTGCCTGGAAACCGGCCACTTCTTCCATAACCGGCTGACGCAGTCTTTCGAAGATCTTAACTCAACGCCGCCGGAGGCGCCATAGCTCAATTTCGACGATGGCCGGCTATCCTGCCTTTTCGAGAATGGCCGTATTGATCTTTTGCGAAAGAACCATCTCCTTGGTCACGATAAATTCTCTGACCTTCTTAAATGTGGGGAGATAGTACATCAGGTCGAGCATTAGGTCTTCAAGGATCATCCGGAGACCACGCGCGCCAACCTTGCGTTCCATGGCCAATTGCGCCACGGCTTCCAAAGCATCCTCGCTGAACTTGAGTCTAACATTCTCGAACTCAAATAGCTTTTGGTACTGCCGGATGATCGCGTTCTTCGGTTTGGTCAGGATCTGGACCAGCGCATCCTTGGACAAATCCTCGAGAACAGCCGTGACTGGCATTCGACCTATGAACTCGGGGATGAACCCATATTTGATCAAATCGACCGGCTGAACCTGACCCAGCAGATCATTGTCACGGCGGACGGCGCTGGGCGACCGCCGGGCAGTCGTATCCCCCTTCGCCTCATCAGGTGGAATGAACCCGATAGACTTCGTCCCAACTCGGCGGGCGATCACCTTCTCTAGCCCCACAAAGGCGCCGCCGCAGACAAAGAGGATGTTGGTCGTGTCCACCGGCGTGAATTCCTGGTGTGGGTGCTTCCGGCCTCCCTGGGGCGGCACGTTCGCCACCGTCCCCTCCAGGATCTTCAGCAATGCCTGTTGGACGCCTTCGCCCGAAACATCGCGCGTGATGGACGGGTTTTCGTCCTTGCGCCCAATCTTGTCTATTTCATCGATATAAATGATGCCGGTCTGGCACCGTTGCACATCCCAATCGGCGTTCTGCAGCAACCGCAAAATGATGTTTTCGACATCTTCACCTACATATCCCGCTTCGGTCAACGTGGTGGCGTCGACAATCGCGAATGGAACGTCGAGGATTCTCGCCAGGGTCTGCGCCAAAAGCGTTTTTCCGGTGCCGGTCGGACCAATCAGCAGAATGTTCGATTTGGACAGCTCGACCTCATTGCCGCGCTGTTTATTCATCTGAATTCGCTTGTAATGGTTATAGACGGCCACCGCGAGCTTCTTCTTGGTGCCTTCCTGACCGATCACATATTGATCGAGGTACTCCTTCAACTCGAGCGGACGGGGAAGCTTGCCAGGTGTGCCATAGCTTTGCTCGTGCCGGTCGTCCTCAATGATCGAGTTGCATACCGCGATGCATTCGTCGCAGATGTAGGCTCTCGGGTAATCGCTCGGCGAGGAAATGAGCTTCCCAACTACATCCTGACTCTTATGACAAAAGGAACAGCGGAGGGAATCGTCGGATCCGGCGCGCTTCAAGCAGATTCTCCAGACTGGTGGACGATCAAAGGTTCCGTTCCCTGATCGGATACAACAACACCCTAAGTATAACAGCTTTGCTACGAGTCAAATCCCGCCGTACCTGGGATATTCAGTACTAAAAGGGATTCCGCCCGCCCTCTCGTCGTGAAACTCTATGAACAGATAACCGAAACGCTCCCCCCTTAGATTTGTAAAGTGTCTTACACTCTTGGCATGGTCCCTGGGCTCTGAGGCCTGGCGGTTGGGCTCGCAGCACAATACAAGCAGGCGCACAGCCGACGTCAGAAGTTGGGGAATGCCCGCATTCCGATCAAGTGACCGTCTTCATCCGTTCCTGCTTACTGACGATTTGCTTGATACGCACGCCGAAATTGCCTTCCACCACCACGACTTCGCCGCGGGCGATGACGCAGTTATTCACTATGACGTCGACAGGTTCGGAGACTGTACGGTTCAATTCCACAATCGAGCCAGTAGTCAGCTTGATGACATCTTTCAGAGCCAACTGGGCTCTCCCGAAAGAAACACTGATCGGAAGTTCAACATCGAGCAGCAGATCGAGGTTCCTGGTGTTCACTCCGTCAAGTGGATTAGAAGCCAGGTCTGAGCCCGCTGGCGAAAGCGGATAGGCGGGCTGCTTTGGCGGAGGAGGGTCTCCGAGCCCCAACAGGTCAACCCCCTCCACCGCGATCAGCACCAAGAGGATATCGGCGCCCGCTTTCACCTTCAGAGTAAACTGACGGCCGCCCTGAGGCTTGGCCTCGACCTCGCTTTCCAGGTTTCCCGCGCGAATGTCCCTCCGCGCCTTCGCGGCGTAGTCTGAGGCCAACGCTCCAGTGGCTTGGCCAAGAATTTCGCCAAATGTCTGGATGGCGGTTTCGGGAGCTTCGCCGGTGAGGCCGGCAGCCGAAAGCAACTTCTCTCCGGCCAGCACAACCTCCGCCCTCGACATCCCGAACCAGAGCGAACCATCCAGCGGCACGAATGTTTGACGGAACCAACAAAGATCGCCCGCCGGGGGGGTGGATGTCTCGGCGGTCTCCACGTGCTCACCCAGCATGGAACTCAGCGCAACACTCAGATGTTTTGCCAGGAGTTCACGGAGTCGTTTGATCCCCTCATGAACCAGCGATTGCACAGGATTACCCGGATCGTTGGACATACCTCATCGGCGTAATCTAAGCCGCCCCCTTCTCTTGTGGCCAACGTTTGCTCATGAACGACCGCAGACGAAGGATCGCCTGCGACTTTAGCTGAGAAATCCGTGACTCGTGAAGATCGACAATCTTTGCGATCTCGCGAAGAGTCATCTCCTCGTAGTAATAGAGGCTCAACACCGTTTTCTCGATGTAAGGCATACGGTCGATCGCCTCGGCCAGAATGCGGACAAGCTCCGATTTCTCGAAAAGATTGGATGGCCAATCCTCTTCACTGTCGGCCAGATAGCGGAGCAGATCCCTGCCCTCCTCTTCCCCCCCGGCATTTTCCAGGCTTCCCAAAGTAAGCCCTCGCACCTCCGACAGCCACTCCTGGTATTCGGCGACGGTTAAGTCCAATTCCTTGGCGATCTCGTCCTCTGACGGCGTCCGTTGCAGCTTCTGTTCAAGCACGGCGATCGCCGATTCGATCATCTTCGCGCGCCGCCGCTGTTGGCGCGGAGCCCAATCAAGGCCCCGCAGGCTGTCGAGAATTGCCCCGCGGATCTTGTATTCAGCGTAGGTCTTCAACTTGACGTCATGGCTTGCGTCATAACGGTCGATCGCGGAGATCAAACCGAGTACTCCAGTCGAAATCAGGTCATCGAGGCTGACCGATACGGGTAGACGCTCATGGATGCGCCTGGCGATGAGCTTGACCTGAGCCAAGTGCTCGAGGATTAACTGTTCCCGGACCTCCGCGGGCAGCGGCTGGGTAAGGGCCTGGGCATCGGTCTCGGCAGTCATTGGCAAATCCCTCATTTCTCGAATCTCATTTCACTGTTCCGAGTGAGACGACCCGAACCCCGGGCGGAACTTCGTTATGGGCAACGATCGTCAGCGCCGGCAGCGCCGTCTCGGTGATCTGCCTGAGGAAGTACCTGGCCCCAGACGTCGTCAGAACTCCGGGGGTCGACTCCGGTACCGGAAACGCCGCGGTAAAGCGCTCGACGATTCGCCGGATCGCCTGCGGGGCCAGATTCAGGTGGCTGTTCTGCTCGCCGTGCTCAATGGCCTTCTCCACCGCCTGCTCAATCTCGGGATCGCAAAAGTACAACGGCAATTCTCCGCCGGCGTTCAGCAGCGGCTTCACAAGCGATCGGCGAATCGCCTGCCGCACAAACTCGGTCATCAGGATGGGGTTCCGCGTCATCGAAGCTGCCTCCGCCAGCGCCTCAAGAATCGTGTTCGCATCTCGAATCGAAACACGCTCCCGGAGCAGGTTTTGCATCACCTTTTGCGCCACTCCGAGCGAGATCTGCTTCGGCACCAGGTCCTCAATCAGCTTTGGCTGGTCCACCGCCACTCGATCGATCACCTTCTTGGCGTCCTGCCGCGAGAACAGTTCACAAGCGTAGCGGCGGATGATCTCGCTGAGATGTGTTCCGAGGACGCTCACTGGATCGACGACGGTGTAGCCGGCTTGGCGGGCGGCATCGATCTTGTCCGGCGTGATCCAAAACGCCGGAATGTGAAAGGCCGGTTCATGAGTTGCCGTGCCCTGCACTGCCACCGACGCGGTTCCCCCCGGTTGAATCGCTAATTCACATCCGGCCCGCAATTCATACCGTCCCGCTTCACTGCCTTTCAGCAGAATGGTGTACTCCCGGCTCTTCAGTTGCAGGTTGTCGCTGACCCGCACCGGAGGCAACAAATAGCCCAGCTCCGCCGCCAACTGTTTCCGGATGACGGCGATTCGCTTGAGCAGCGTGGAATTCGCACCGCCCTCAACCAGCCGCACCAGACCCAGCCCGACCTCAATCGAGATCGGTTCCACGCGCAGGACGGTTTCAGGATCCTCCTTGGGCTTGATGGCGCTCGCCACGGCGCCCAACTTCTTATCCTTCTCCGCCTTCTGGCGTAGCCGCCAGCCAATGTAGCCCGAGCCCGCTCCTAGCGCCAGAAAGGGGATCTTCGGCAAGCCCGGGAATGCCGCCATGGCGCACAGGACGCCCGAGGCCAGCATCAACGGTTGCGCGTTCCCAAACAACTGCTTCGTCACATCGGAGCCGAGCCGGTTCTCTGAAGTCGCTCTTGTTACGATCAGGCCGCCCGACACCGAGATCATGAGCGCCGGAATAACTGTTACAAGACCATCGCCGATCGTCAGCACCGTGTAGGTTTCGAGCGCCCTCCTGAAATCGAGCCCGTGTTGCAGGACTCCGATCAAAAAGCCCGCGATGATGTTAATGGCGGTAATGATGATGCTCGCGATCGCGTCCCGCTGAGTGAACCGGGACGCCCCGTCCATGGCGCCATAGAACTCCGCCTCGCTCGCCAGCGCCTTGCGCCGCCGCCGGGCTTCCGTTTCGTCGATCATGCCTGAATTCAGGTCTGAATCGATCGACATCTGCTTGCCGGGCATCGCGTCCAGCGTGAATCGGGCTGTAACCTCCGAGATGCGAACCGCGCCGTGGTTGATGACCACATATTGAATGGCTATGAGGACTAGAAAGATGACCACGCCAATTACATAATTTCCGCCCACCACAAAGTTGCCGAACGCCTCGATAACCTCTCCCGCCGCGCGCGTGCCGCTATTGCCGTAAAGGAGAATCAGCCGGGACGACGAGATATTCAGCGCCAGACGAAACAGGGTCATCAGCAGCAACGTGGTCGGAAACACACTAAAGTCGGCGGGCCGGGTGATGTACATCGAAACCAACAGAACGATGACCGAGAGAGTGATGTTGGCCGAGATCAGCAGGTCCAGCAGCAGGGACGGGAGCGGCGTGATCATCGCCATGACGATCGCGAGCACGCCCAACGGGATCGCCAGTTCTCCCCAATTCAAAGCCTTGAGCAGCCCTGTAAAGCCCTGGGGTACCGGTACTGCGCGTGTGGTGCTCATCCCTTAAATGCAGCCCTTGCCCGTGCCCCAACGCACGTCGACCGGTCTTTCTGCGCGGTTGCTGAGCACCGAGAGGTTCCCGCCATATGGAGACCTATTCCATGAAGTCCTACGGGGCCGTTGCGCGTTTCCTTTTTGTTCACTCCGGTTCATTCCCAGTTGACTCTCTCTCTTAATTCGCGCGCTTAACAAACGCACCGCCGTCAAAGAGGACCATCGCCCTTATCGAGGTCCACGACCATCCCTATTCAAAGTTCGGTATATATACGCCAAAACTTCAGCCACCGCACGATATAAATGTGGCGGAATCTCCTGCCCGATCTCCGTAGACTTGTAAAGTGCTTGTGCAAGAGCAACATTTTCAATGATTGGGATGTTGTGCTCGAGCGCCTGATCCCTGATCTTCGCCGCCAGATAATTCTGGCCCTTTGCAACAACCGAGGGAACCGTCCTGGTGTTCAGTTCATAGTAAAGAGCGACGGCGTAGTGTGTCGGATTGACGACCACAACGCTCGCCCGCTTTACCGCTTTCAGCATTTGGCGACGGGCTCGCTCACGCTGGATTTGCCTGATCCGCGCCTTCATTTGCGGATTCCCTTCAATCTCCTTTGCCTCGTCGCGAATCTCCTGTTTGGTCATCTTTAACTGTTGCCGGTGCTTTCTTCGCTGCCGGACGAAGTCTATGGCGGCAAGCACAATCAGCACCTCCGTCATTCGCGTGAGCAGCGCCCGGATCATCAGGAGAATCTCTGAAACGCCGTGGCCCAGGTCCATGACCGAAAGCGTAGAAATCTCTTCTATACGGCCGCTGATCTCCCGGTAGAGCAGGAAACCGAAGACGGGCAGAAGGATGACCGCCCGAATAGTCGAAAAGGCATTTTCGGCTGGGAGCCGGGAAATCTTCCCCGATATCTGCAAACGGTCAAAGCGGGGAAAGAGATTCTTACCGGCAATGCCGAATCCGGTGCTTGCCATCTGAACGAACAGCGTCAGCGCGACCAGAGCCAATCCCCCTCCGAGCAGCAACAGCAGCGGCGAGGCCAAGACCTGCCAAAGGATCTGCCGCAGCCCGAGTACGGTGAGCTCGGCCGGACGAAACGACTCCCACAGGAGCAGTTGCATGGTTTCGCCCAGCGCCTTCGTCATCAGGTGGCCCATCTGCACCAACAGCAGAATGCCGGCGGCGAACTGCACCGTCGATACCAGTTCCTTGCTCGAGGCAAACTGGCCCTCGCGGCGGGCCTTCTGCAGCCGGTGCTGAGTTGGCTGCTCGCTCTTTTGCTGCTCTGCCATTCCGCGCCG
>CAJCIT010000218.1 GCA_903970405.1 Acidobacteriaceae bacterium
GACACGGGTCAGCCGGATGCCAAGAGCATCACGTGGCTTGAGTGTGAGCACGCCTGGAACGTCACCAAGAAGGAGGTTCTGGCCTTTATCGTCGACCCTCAAGCCGACTGGCCTCTGGATCAGTATGAGAACTACCGGCTCGTCAAGGAAAGAACGAAGCCCGGCATTCAAGCAGAGGTAGGGCGCAACGAAACCAATTTAGAACTCTTCAAACGCGAGCTGAGCCGCTACTTCCGCAAAGACTTCAAAGACCCGGCCGATCTGCGTGCCTTGGTCGCCGAATCTCTTGGACAATGGCTTATACGCCACCCACACGTCCCGGCCCCTCCCGCGCCCGGCGATCCGGAAACCTATCTCCAGTTACTCTTCGCCGAGACTTGCCAGATCCGTATCATGAAGCTGAAATCGAAGCGCGCCGAGCCGTATGTGTTCGATATCGACGAAATCTACATCCCGCTCACCACCCTCGCTGCGCCCGAAGAAAAACCCGCAGATCGAAAAGCGCGCAAGAAGGCACAGGCTTTCGAGCACCTGGAGCGCCGCACCGCGCTCGAACGCGCGATTCAGCAGCGCAAGGTGGTACTCATCGGCGATCCCGGCTCGGGCAAATCTACGTTTCTCAAGCGTGTCGCCTTCGAGCTCTGCCGCAATATTCAAGGGACGCGGCCCCAGGGCGCGTCTCACTTTCTTGCTGCTGAAGACCGGCGCTTTCCTATCCTCATTCGCACCGCCGATCTCACCAAACTCCTCTCTGTAGACAGGTCTCCGTTGCCGCCGGATGCCCCCGACTGGCTCCCTTACTTCCTGGGCAAGCAAAGCGAAGCGTACAAGTGGGGCGTAGACGAAAGTTTCTTCCGCCGCAAACTGGGAGAAGGCCATTGCCTGTTGATGGTGGACGGGCTCGACGAAGCTCCCGGCCGCGGGCTGCGCGAGCGGGTGGCGCGGATCTTTGAGAAGGCGACGGGCGCTTATGCGAAGTGCGACTTTCTGGTCACCACCCGGCCACAGAGCTATGAAGGCGACGCCATGCTGGCCGGCTTCTACCCGCTCCGCATCGGGGATCTGGAACCTCCCGAAATCAAAACGTTCTTCCGCCATTTCGCGGGGGCGCTTTCCTTACCTGACCAGGAAGCGAAGACATTCCAGGAGACCTTGGAGGCGGCCCTTGCCGGGCGCGCTGAGATTCGGGAGATGTCGCGCAACCCCGTAATGCTGACCGCGCTCGCCGTTTTGCAGCACAACGATCAGAAACTACCTGAATATCGGGTGGAGCTGTATGAATCGATCCTGGGCTGGCTGGCGGCGGCGCGCGATGCCATGGAAGGCCGGCCCACCGCCGAAAAATGCCTGGAGTACATGCGCAAGCTGGCGCTTTCCATGCAAGATGCGCCGGGTGGGCGCGCTGTGCAGATCAACAAACGCGCCGCCGCCGAGATGGCCGCGCAACAATTCGGCGGCAGCATTGAGCAGAACGAAAACCTGCTGGAACGGGAGACGCAGGATAGCGGCATCATTTCCTCAGCCGGGACCGATCTCAGGTTCTGGCACTTGAGTTTCCAGGAGTATCTGGCCGCGCGTGAAATCGCCGGTTTCAGCGACGAACAGCAGATAGAGCGGGTGGTGAAAAGCCGCAACCTTTACCACCCTGAGTGGCGCGAAATGCTGCGCCTGCTGGGCGGCATCTTGAAGCAGCAGGGCACGCAGAAGATTGAAGGCCTGCTCCGCGCGATTCTGGATTCGCTGGGCGACGCACCTCCCCTTGAAGCGGAGACTCGCTGCGCCGCGCTGCTGAGCGCGATGATGCGCGATTTGAGGCCGATGGGTTACCAGCCGGCCAGCCCAAAGTACGAGCAGACAGTGATGGCAGTGATGCGGATCTTTGAACCGGGCGAAGCCGAAGCCATGGACATCAAGACCCGCATGGAGGCGGCCGACCTGTTGGGGCAGGTGGGCGACCCCCGGCTGGATGACGAGAATTGGGTGACCGTTCCGGGCGGTACCTTCAGGATGGGAGCCCAGAAAAGCGGGCCGAACGGCGACCCTGAAGCCTATGACGATGAAGCGCCCGTACACGACGTGACACTCAAAGCATTCCGCCTTGGGCGCTTCCCGGTAACCGTGCAGCAGTACGCCAGGTTCATGCAGCGCGGCGGTTACCAGGCGCGCAGGTACTGGTCCGGCGGCTTCGGCGAGTTCACGGAACCCAAGGATTGGGAGGCCCAGAAGCGCTACCCGAACCGGCCCGTGGTGGGCGTGAGTTGGTATGAGGCGGCGGCCTATTGCGCCTGGGCCGGCGGGCGCTTGCCCACCGAAGCGGAATGGGAGCGCGCGGCGCGCGGCCCGCACGGCGCCCGGTATCCGTGGGGCAGCGCGCCGCCTCTCGACCACTCTCGCGCAAACTATGGAGGAGAAGCCGGGCATCCGACCCCGGTGGGCCTTTACCCGGCGGGCAACAGCGTGGAGGGATTGTGCGACATGCTGGGCAACGTTTATGAGTGGTGCGGCGATTGGTTCGCGGCGTATGAGAGGTCGAAACAGGACAATCCTACTGGACCGCGAACGGGAGACTCGAAGGTAGTGCGCGGGGGCGCCTGGTTCGACATTTCAAGGTCCGTCCGCGTCTCGGGCCGAGTCAGGGTCGGGCCAACGAACCGTAGCAGCAAGTTCGGGTTTCGTTGTGGAGGGGAATTACGTTGAGTTTTCTTGTGTTTTGAGTTGATGAGGGGGTTCCAAGGGGGACACTTCCCCCTTGGGGAAATATTTTTTCCCAGGGAGGGTTAAGTGCCAATGAGCACCATCGAACCCGCGTTGGTGGTGCAGAAAGCCTATGACTGGGTGCTTTGGGTGGTTCCCAAGGCGGAAAGGTTCCCAAAGTCATACCGCTTCACGCTGGGCGATCTGTTGGTCAAGGCTTCGCTTGAACTATTGCTCCACCTGGTAGATGCGACTTATCAATCCCGCAACGCCGGGGCGCTGGGCGCGGCAGCTAAGGAAGTAAACCGGATCCGGTATCTGGTGCGGCTGGCGAAGGACCTGCGGGTCATCAATATCGACAGTCATGAATTCGCCGCGAAAGCGATTGACGAAATCGGAAAGATGACGGGCGGCTGGCTGAAAAGCGTGCGGCAGAGCAGCGAGAGGACGCCTTGAAACGAGTTGGCAACCTGTGGCCGCGCCTGACCTCGTGGGAGAGCCTGCTGGAGTCCGCTCGCCTCGCGGCACGTGGAAAGCGAAAGCGCGCCGACGTGGCTCGGTTCCTCCATGAGCTCGAACCCAACCTCTGCCGGCTGCAAGGGTCGCTGTTGGACGGCACATACCGGCCGGCCGGGTATCGGACGTTTTGGATCACCGATCCGAAACCGCGGCAGATTTCCGCTGCGCCCTTTCGAGATCGCGTGGTTCATCATGCGCTTACGCGCACACTGGAGCCCGTGTTCGAGCCGCGGTTCACAGACTTTTCGTTCGCTTCCCGGAAAGGCTTCGGGCAGCATAAGGCATTGGCCCGGGCTCGCCAAGCCTGCCACACCAACCGCTACGTGCTGAAGTGCGATGTCCGCAAGTACTTCCCTTCGATCGACCATGAAATTTTGCACGATCTGATCAGGCGCGCCGTGAAGTGCCAGGACACGCTTCGCCTGGCCTCACTTATCGTTGAGGCATCGAGTCCACAGGAGGAGGCCACGGCTTACTTCGCGGGCGACGACTTGTTTACTCCCTTTGAGCGGCGCCGCGGCTTGCCGATCGGTAACCAAACCTCCCAGTTCTTTGCTAACGTCTATCTGAATGAGCTCGACCAATTTGTCTTGCGCGAGCTAAAGCCCGCCCTGTACCTGCGATACGTCGATGATTTCCTTCTCTTTGGGGACGATAAGCGGGTGCTCCGCGACATGCGCGAGCGGATTCAGGGCTTGCTGTCAGGTCTACGGTTAAGGCTGCATGAAGGGAAGTCGCGGGTGTATTGTTGCGCGGAGGGCGTGACGTTTCTCGGGTGGCGGCTCCTCCCGCATCAGATGCGTTTGGCGCGCGGCAATGTCGTCCGGACGCGCCGCCGGTTGAGACAGATGGCCAGGGAGTATCATCGCGGCGAGCTGGGGTTCGGTGACATCCAGGCGCGGGTTCAGGCTTGGCTGGGGCACGCATCGTTCGGAGACACCTGGACGATTCGCAATCGCCTGTTCGAGCAGTTTACTCTGATTGAAGCGGAACACGGCCGAAGTGCGCGGGGGCGCCTGGAACAACAATTCAAGGAACGTCCGCGTCTCGAACCGAAACAGGAACGAGCCAACGAACCGTAACAACAATATCGGGTTTCGTTGTGGAGGGTATGCGGAGCGCGGTCAGCCGCGGGCC
This sequence comes from Acidobacteriaceae bacterium, assembly GCA_903970405.1. Lineage (GTDB taxonomy): Bacteria > Acidobacteriota > Terriglobia > Bryobacterales > Bryobacteraceae > CAJCIT01. The sequence goes on from CAJCIT010000218.1 coordinate 4,351, forward strand.
AGAGCCGGATTCTTCACGGAGAATGCGGGTATGCTAACTCCGCTTCCGGGCCGTCGGTCCCGGCGCAGGTGGGCTTCCCCGCCCGCGCCAAACAGCAAGTGAGGCTGGGCTTTCTGGTAGCCGGAAGGCGAACGTCGGCCCAGTCGTTTCCGTGAGCCGGCGCGCCCCAGGAAATTTTTGGAACCAAGGGGGAAG
>CAJCIT010000219.1 GCA_903970405.1 Acidobacteriaceae bacterium
CTGGCGCTGATGCACGTAGCCGAGGAAGTGCCGGCCGGGAAAAACTTCCGTCCCTGGACTGACGACTACAACAATCTGTTCGAAGTGTTGGCGCCGCTCCGGCCGTCCCGCTCCAGCGAAGATGATGAGCGCTAGCCCGACATTGCGCTGGTGTCAGCCAAGGCCCGGCCGTGAGGGACGGACCGCAACCGGTCTAATCGCGTGGCACCCATCTGACTGAGCGCTCCGGACCGGCGCGGTGCGCCGCAAGACAACCCGGGCCTATGTAATCCGGAAGCAATCTCCAAGAAACGGTGAATCGGCAAGAAAACCTCGGGCGTCACCCCACTAAGCTGTTATATTCTCAAGTCGCTAGCGGAGATAGTGAGAGTGGAAGGTGACGTGCTTCTAAGATGGGTTGGTGACGGGTTGGTTCGGCCTTCCGAGCTTCCTGCTCGGGGTGCGCCTGGGGGATAGAGGACCTTTGTGAGGGAGCTTCGGAGTCAATTCGCGACCACTCTGCTGCTGGTGCTCAGCGCGGTAGCCCTTGTGGCTGCCATTCTGAACTTCCAGCAACTCCGCAAGTTTCCCGTTCCCGACGACGGCGTTACGTGGGTCGACCGGCAAAGCGACCGGCAGACTGGCTCCGGTAATCACGTCATCGCCGTCCACGTCAACGCCAACAGTTCCGGCGACCATGCCCAAATTCGAGTCGGCGACGAGCTGGTGGCGATTAACGGCCATCCCATTGCCAAGGCGCTCGACGTAACCCGCGCTCTTTGGGCGATGCCGCTCTTCGCCAGGGCAAACTATACGCTCCGCCGCTCCGGCATCGAGTTCAGCAAGGATTCGGTGTTCATCCTGGCGGCCGAGCGCGACTCCAGTCTTTACTACGAGTACGCCATCGGTTTCGCTTACCTTGCCATTGGCCTCTTTGTCTTTTATCGCCGCACGAACGCGCGCAAGGCCCTGCACTTCTTCGTGCTGTGCCTATTTTCTTTTCTGTCCTTCTGCTTCCATTACACCGGCAAACTGAACACTTTTGACGAGGCCATGTATTGGGGCAATGTCGTCGGCAGCATACTGGCGCCGGCCATTTTCCTTCATTTCTGTGTCACTTTTCTCGAAACTGAAAACTTCTTTTCGCGGCATAATCGCTGGCTGGCGGTCTACCTGCCGGCCTTCGCGCTGCTCGCCATCATGTGGGGGACGGCCGAAGGCTGGCTGCGCTTCTCCCTCACGCTGGTCGAAACGCGTTGGATTCTTGATCGCGGGCTGCTCGCTTATTCCATGCTCTTCTACTTCCTGGGTCTGGTGGCGCTCACCTTCGACTACCGGAAGGCCGATGACCCAATTGTCCGCCGCCAGTTGAAGTATCTGCGCAACGGGGCACTGGTGGGCCTGTTACCGTTTGCCCTCGGTTATGTTGTGCCCTATCTGGTGGGCGTCATTCCGTCCCACAACATGAACCTGAGCGTCCTCTCATTGGGCCTGATCCCCATCACTTGGGCGTACGCGGTAACGCGCTACCGGCTCATGGACGTCGACATCATCTTCCAGCAGGGTTACGTCTATACGCTGGCCACTCTGGCTGTCATCGGTGTCTTCTATGCTCTGATTTTTGTCATCTTCAATCCGGCTGCCATCACGCCCCCTGCTTTTCTGGTGCTGGTTCTATTCGCCACATTTGTCTTTCAGCCCATCCGGCGCGGTATGCAGGAGCAGCTAGACCGCTATGTTTTTTATCGCGATCGCTACGATTACCGCTCCACGCTGGTTGAGTTCGCCCGGGAATTAAGCTCTGAAACTAATCTCGACGCCATGCTGACGTCCGTTTCCAGCCGGTTACTGGACACGCTTTCACTGCAGCAGATCGCTTTCTTCCTGGTAGATGAATCCACCGGCAAGTTCACGCTGTACTCCGAGACGCAGAAAGCCGGAAAGTCGCTCCAGCGGGATGGGGAACACCTTGACCTGAGCTTCCTCGACCACGCCTCGCCGAGCCAGGAGTACCTCTTTTTCGAACGGCCCAGCGCGATGCGCGACATCCTGTCTCAGAGCCTTCCTCAGACTGTTCGCCAGACGCTGTCCGAACTCGATCTCACCACCTACGTGCCGTGTGTCGCCCGCGGCCGCACCATTGCCTGGTTCGGCGTCAGCCGCACGCTCAGCGGCGATTTCTTGTCGACTGAAGACGTCGAGTTGCTTCGTACGTTAAGTGGCTCCATCGCTATCGCCATCGAAAACTCACGCCTCTATCACTCGCTCGAACGGAAAGCCAATGAGTATGAGCGGCTAAAGGAATTCAGCGAAAACATTGTTGCCTCCATCAGCGTCGGCATTCTGGCGGCCGATCTCGATGACCGTGTAGAGAGCTGGAATCCACAAGTGGAGCGCCTGGTGGGCGTTGAGCGTGACCGGGCTTTGGGACGGAGGCTCAGTGAATTGTTCTCCGGCGAACTCGCCGAGAAGTTCGAGGAGTTCAGAGGTCTGGACGGCGTTCACAATCTGTACAAAGTTCGTGTGGCGCGGGCGGTTAAACCGGCGGCGCCGAATGGCAACGCGCGGGGCGCCCACCCGAACGGTACGAATGGACACCGAAATGGCCTCGCCGGCGCCGTGAACGGCAATGGTTCGGCTGGAAACGGTCATTCCGCCTTCCACAGTGAGGAATCCGTCGTCAATGTGGCCATCGCCCCGCTGGTTTCAAAGGATGGCCAGCGTATCGGCCGGCTCATCATTTTCGATGACGTGACAGACCGCGATGAATTAGAGCGCCGGCTGGTGCAGGCCGATAGGCTCAGTTCCATCGGACTGCTGGCCGCCGGAGTGGCCCATGAAGTGAATACGCCGCTGGCTGTTATCTCGACCTATGCGCAGATGCTGGCCAAACAAGTGGCTGAAGATGAGCAGAAGTCGAAAATCCTTGAAAAGATCGCTAAGCAGACATTCCGCGCGAGCGAAATTGTCAATTCGTTGCTCAACTTCTCCCGCACTTCGCCCACCGAGTTTGTGGATGTCGACCTGAATCGAGTGCTGCGCGAAACGGTGAACCTGATTGAGCACCAGCTGAGGACTTCGGGCGTACAGGTGCTCACCGGTCTTGCCAGCTCGCTGCCCATTGTGCGCGGCAATGCCGGAAAGCTGCAGCAAGTGTTGCTGAATTTATTCCTGAATGCGCGGGATGCGATGCCTGATGGCGGCACGTTAACAGTGCGCAGTTGGGGAGAAACGGGATTCGCTCACGTCGAAGTGGCCGATACCGGGCAGGGCATTCCGCCGGAGCATCTTTCGCGCATTTACGATCCGTTCTTCACCACCAAGGGCGTCAAAAAAGGAACGGGGCTGGGCCTCTCCATTACCTACGGCATTGTGCAGGAGCACAACGGCATTATCGAGGTGGAAAGCCAGGTCGGCGCCGGCACCCGCTTCCGCCTGGAGTTTCCGGGCGCGGCAACGGCGGTAATGCGGCAGAGTGCGGTGACAGCCGTCGTGAATTAGCTCGATCCTGGCGCGCGTGCCGCCAACCGCCGCCGAAGCTTCTGGGTTTCCTCGCGGTGACAGGCCAGGCAGAGCGTCCGGAGGTTCGAGAGATCGCATTCGCCGCCGCCTTCCGCCACCGGCAGGATGTGATCGGCATCCCACAAGCTGCGCCGGGAGATGCGCTTCAGACCCCACTTCGCAAGAAGTCTGGCGCGTTGCGCTCCCCGTGACCGCTTCAGGTCGAGATAAGCCGCTTCGGTGTCGATGTGGCACTGCGCGCAGATGCCGCGGTCGCGAGAGAGGACTTGGTCGCGAAGGTAGCCGGGGTCGGTTCGCATGCGCCACTCATGGACGCACCACTGCGAGCAGAATGTAAACCGGCCTTTGGGTACTTCCAACTGGCACCACCGGCAGAGTGGACGTAGATTCGGCCCCCGCGGCAAGCCGGCCCGGTCGGCGATGCC
>CAJCIT010000220.1 GCA_903970405.1 Acidobacteriaceae bacterium
CTGAGCGCCACCAGCCTGAGCTTTGCCGCGACGAATGTGGGCACAAGCGCCACGGCGCAATCGGTGACCCTGACGAACACGGGCACCGCCGCGCTGACCATCGCAAGCGTTGCCATCGGCGGGCCGGATAGCGCCGACTTCCCCGAGACGTCCACCACCTGCGGAACCAGTCTGGCCGCGGGCGCAAACTGCACCATCTCAGTGAAGTTCACGCCGACCGCGGCGGGAGTCCGCGGGGCAACGCTCGGGATCACCGATAACGCCAATAACGTGACGGGATCCACGCAGACGGTCACTTTGAGCGGAACCGGCACCGGCGTTCCCACTGCTATTCTGAGCGCCGCTTCGCTCAGCTTCACTGCCACCAACGTGGGGTCCACCAGTGCGGCGAAATCGGTGACCTTGTCGAATACCGGCACGGGTGCGCTGACCATCTCCGGCATCGCCCTCACCGGGACGAATATCGCCGACTTTACGGGTCTGGCCAACACTTGCGGCACGAGCTTAGCCGCGGGGGCAAGCTGCACCATCTCGGTGAGCTTCGCGCCGGCTGCCGCGGGGAGCCTGGCGGCATCCATCACCATTACGGACAACGCGGGCAACGCCGCCGGCTCCACGCAGAGTGTCGCATTGAGCGGAGCCGGCACGGCGGTTCCCGTGGCGAAGCTGAGCGCCGGCAGCATCACCTTCGCGGCGGCCAGCCTGGGCACCACCAGCGCGCCGCAATCGGTGACCCTGAGCAATACCGGGACCAGCGCACTTTCCATCTCCGCCATCCTGTTGATCGGGACCAATAGCGGAGACTTCTCGGCGCCGGTCACTAATCCGGTCAACAATTGCGGCAGCACCCTGGCGGTGGGCGGCAGTTGCACCATCTCCACCACCTTCACTCCGGCCGCCGCCGGCGCCAGGACAGCCTCCATTCTCATCGTGGATAACTCCAACGGAGTCTCCGGGACCACGCAGACGATTGCCTTAAGCGGAACGGGCAATGGAGTTCCCGTGGCGGCTCTGAGCGCCTCGAGCATCACCTTCCCCAGCACCAACGTCGGCTCGACGAGCGCGGCGCTATCGGTGACCCTGAACAACACGGGCACCGCCGCCCTAATGATTGTCGACGTCGTGCTGGCAGGGCCGAACAGCAACCAATTTACGGCGCCGGTCAGCACATGCGGCGCGAGTTTGGCGGCCGGCGCGAATTGCACCATCTCCAGCACGTTCGCTCCCACGGCGACGGGCAGCGACTCGGCTTACGTCTTCATCATCGACAACTCCGGCGGCGTGTTCGGAACGACGCAGGACTTCACGCTGAGTGGAAACGCCACGGCGCCGGCCGTGAAAGTGAGCGCTGGGAGGCTGACCTACGGCTCTACGACAGTCGGCGCCATCAGCGCGTCGCAATCGGTGACGGTTTCGAATACGGGCACCGGCGCGGCGGCGATTTCGAGTATCGCGGTGGGCGGCACGAATAGCGGCGACTTCGTCAAGCAGGCAAACACATGCGGGGCCAAGTTGGCGGCGGGGGCCACTTGCACCTTCTCCGTCGCCTTCAGCCCGACGGCGGTGGGCAGCCGAGTGGCGGCCGTCACCATTACGGGTAGCGCAGCACAGACGGTGGCGCTGAGCGGCACGGGAACCGCTCCACCGGCCGTGTACGCTCCCAAGCAGGGGCGGATCTAGGGGGCCCAAAGACCTGACGTGGCAGCGGCGATTTGCGATGCCCGGCAACGGGACGGGGAACAGCCGAGATGACTCCCGGCTCAGCAGGCTGAAAGCCCGCGCCACGGTAGATAAGTTGGCCACGCTTCGATGACTCGCTCTCTCATCTACTAAACCGCGCGCGTGGGCGAGCGGGTGACAGCGGCTACACAGCGCCACTTTTCACAGCCTAGAGGCTGTGCCACCGCGTGGACCCCTGAGAAACCGGGGCTCAGCGGGGCGGAATTTTCGCCCTTAAGGCGTCGCTTCGCCGTTATTCCTGCCCGCCGCGGCGCTGGCGGCTTGACGATGAAGGTGGGCCATGCTGACGCCGGCGAAAAGGACCACCACAAAGCCGACGGCGATTAACGGCAGCGTGAGAATGCTCCAGAGAACGATGGAGAATCGATAAGCGTGGGCCTGGAGCACGCCGAAGAGCATCAGGCTTTTGGCGGCGACCCACTGAAACGATCCGAGGTTTCCCGGCGCCTGGGGAACCACGGCGCTGAGGCGCAACAGCACCATCATGGTGAACGAAGCGGCGAAAGGCTCAGTCAGATTGTAAGCCCGGATCACGGCGTAAATGGGCACCACCTGCGCGATCAGGTAAAGGCCGCTCACGAAGAAGGCGTAGTAGAGGAAGCGGGAGTGGCCGATCAAGTGGAGGTCTTCGATCAATGTATTGAACCAGGCCGGCATACTGAAATCGAAAAACAGGGTAATGCTCTGCTCACGGGCGTACATGCCATAGCCGAGCACCAACGCGCAGAGAACGATAACCGCGCCCAGCAGATAGCCGCCCGTCACCAGGACGCGAGGAAGGTGGCCGACATGCAGCGTGAGCAGGAAGAAGGACATCAGCCAGATTCCATCGAAGATGCGCTCAATCACCGCGGAGGCGAAGGCGACGGAGATGGGAACTCCGGAACTGCGCGAGAGCAGGAAACAGCGGATCACTTCGCCGGCGCGGAGCGGAACCACCTCATTTGCGTAGAGGCCGGCATAGATGGCGCGGACGAATTGCAGGTAGGGGATGCGCTTAATGGGGCGAAGCATCAGACGCCAGCGCCAGCCGTGAAGCAGGTAAACCATGACGTCGGCGGTGGCGGCAAAAGAGACCCACGCCCAATGCATGCGGCGAATTTCGCCCCAAATTCGCGGTAAATCCGCCTTATGAAGAGCCAGGGCCAGAAAGACCAGCGAGAAGACGTTGGTGAGGATGACGATCACCCACGACCTAATGCGGCGTGAGCGCTCAGTGGACTCGCTGGGGACGGTAGGAACACCCACGCATTCATCATACAGACGCATCCGCGCGGCATGGTTAGGACGCGCCGGCGGCGCGGGCTGAAGGGCGTTCGATACACTGCCAAGGCGAGGCGAGTTGGATGAAAAGCATTGAACGAGTGGCCGTACTTGGGGCGGGAACGATGGGCTCGCGGATTGCGGCTCACTTCGCAAACGCCGGAGTGCGAGTCTTACTGCTGGACCTGGCCGCGGAGGGGCAGGACCGGAACGCCATCGCCAGAAAAGGATTGGAGGCGGCGCGAACCCAGAAGCCGGCGGCCTTTTATCGGAGCGCGGCGGAACGCCTGGTGGAACTCGGGAACTTCGACGACGACCTGGGCGCCATTGAGTCCTGCCAATGGGTGATTGAAGCGGTCACCGAGAATTTGGCCATCAAGAGCGCGCTGTGGCAAAGAGTAGAGGAGCGGCGTCATCCGGAGTCCATCCTTTCCACGAACACAAGCGGAATTCCGCTGGCCGAGATCGCGCGGGGTCTCTCCGGGGCATTTCAAGAGCGGTTTCTGGGGACGCACTTTTTCAATCCGCCGCGATACCTGCACCTGATGGAGTTGATTCCGGGGCCGGGGACGGACAGTCTGCTGTTGACACAGGTTCGCGAATTCGCTGAGCGGCGGCTGGGCAAGGGCGTGGTGCTGTGCAAAGACACCCCGAATTTCATTGCGAACCGGATTGGCAGTTTTTTCGGATCTGCCGTGTACCGGGCCGCGGTTGAGCAGGATCTGAGCATTGAAGAGGTGGACGCGCTCACAGGGCCGCTGCTGGGGATTCCGAAGAGCGCGTCGTTCCGGTTGCTGGACATTGTTGGGCTGGACGTGTGGGCGTTCGTTTCGAAGAACCTGTATGAGGCCGCGCCGGACGATCCGTGGCGGGAATGGTTCTTGCCGCCGCCGTTCATGACGGAGATGGTGGAGCGCGGCTGGATTGGCGATAAGAAGGGCCAAGGCTTTTATAAGCGAGTGGGCCCGGCGAAGGAGATTCATGCCCTCGATTGGAAGACGCTGGATTACCACGCGTCCAAGAAGCCGTCCTTTGAGAGTGTGGAGGCAACGAAGCCCATTGCGGATTTCGCGCAGCGGCTGAGGGCGTTGGTGTTCGGCAACGATCGCGTGGCGAAGTTCCTTTGGAGCGTGTTGAGGCCGTTGTTTGCCTATTCGGCAACCATGACAGGCGAGATCTCGGACCGGATCGTCGAAATCGACCGGGCGATGCGCTGGGGGTATGGGCACCGGTTGGGCCCGTTCGAGTTGTGGGATGCACTGGGCTTCCGCACGGTGGCGAGACGCATGATCGAAGAGGGCGAACGAGTCCCGCCGGCGATTCACGAAATGCTGGCCGAAAAGGTGGAGTCGTTCTACCGGGCCGCGGACCATCTGACTTTCCCGCGAACCGAGTACTTCGATTTGAAGCATGCGATGTATGCGCCGCTCGAAGAACGCCCCGAGGTGGTGCAGCTTTCGGATTTGAAGCGGGCGCGCGGCCGCGTGGACGGCAATGCCGGGGCATCGCTGATCGATGTAGGCGACGGCGTGCTCTGCCTGGAGTTCCACAGCAAGATGAATGCGATTGGCCAGGATGCGCTCCAGATGTTGGACCGCGGAGTTGAACTGCTGGATGCGCGCTTCGACGCGATGGTGATTGCGAATCAGGGCGAGAACTTCAGCGTGGGCGCGAATCTGGTGCTGCTGCTGATGGCGGCGCAGGATGAGGACTGGGACGGCCTCAACCAGACCATCGACGCATTCCAGCAGTGTATGCTGCGGATCAAGTATGCGCCGAAACCGGTGGTGGCGGCGGCCTTCTCGCGGGCATTGGGCGGGGGATGCGAAATTGTCCTGCAGAGTCATCGCGTGCAGGCCCAGGCGGAGTTGTATATCGGATTAGTGGAAGTGGGCGTGGGGCTGATTCCGGCCGCGGGAGGTTGCAAAGAGATGGCGATCCGGTTCCCGGACCCCCTGACGGCGTTTGAGCTGGTGGGGCAAGCGAAGGTGTCCGGGAGCGCGGCGGAGGCCCGTGAATTGGGCTTCCTGCGCGACGCCGACCGGATTTCGATGAATCCGGACTTCCTGATTCAGGATGCGGCGAACTTCGCTTTGCAGTTGGCGCCGGATTATCAGCGCGGACAGCCAAGAGCCGATATTGCCGTGGGCGGCGATCCGGCGTATGGACGGATGCGGCTAGCGGCGTGGCAGTTGAAAGAAAGCGGAATGATCAGCGGCCACGATTTTACGATCGGCGAAAAGCTGGCGTATGTGCTGAGCGGAGGCCGCGTGCCGGCCGGGAGCCTGGTGACGGAGCAATACCTGCTGGATCTGGAGCGCGAAGCATTCTTGAGCCTCTGCGGCATGACGAAGAGCCAGGAGCGCATCCAATACATGCTGAAGAATGGAAAGCCGCTCAGAAACTAGGCGGCGGGAGAAACATTAGATGGAGCAAGCAGTGATCATCGATTGTCTTCGGACGCCGGTAGGCAAAGCGCCGCGGGGGACGTTGCGCAACGTGCGGCCGGACGACATGGCGGCGCAGGTGATCCGAGTGCTTGTCGAGCGATATGCGGAGGCGCCGAAGGATGAAATCGACGACGTGATTCTGGGGTGCGCGATGCCAGAGGCCGAATCGGGCTTGAACATGGCGCGCATTGCCGGCCTGGCGGCCGGTCTTCCGGACAGCGTGCCGGGGATGACCATCAATCGATTCTGTTCGTCCGGGCTGCAGGCGATTGCGCTCGCGGCCGAGCGAATCAATGGCGGCTCGGCGCAAGCGATTGTGGCCGGCGGGAGCGAGTCCATGAGTCTGCTGCCGCGGGCGGGAAACGCGTTTGCGCCTAATCCGAAGCTGGTGGAGAATCACCCGGAAGTTTACATGGGAATGGGGCAGACGGCGGAGCGGCTGTACCGGCAGTACAACATTTCCCGCGAGGATCAAGACCGGTTTTCGCTGCGCAGTCATCAGCGGGCGGTGGCGGCGCAGAAGGCGGGTTTCTTCGATGAAGAGATCGTTCCGCTGACATGGGAGCAGCGAGTGGTGGAGAACGGGCGGAGCGACGCGCGGAAATTCACATTCGGCGAGGATGAAGGGCCGCGGGCCGATACGTCACTTGAGGCGTTGGGGAAGCTGAAGACGGTGTTCCATGCAAAGGGAACCGTGACGGCGGGGAATTCATCGCAAACCAGCGATGGAGCGGCGGCGGCGCTGTTGACGTCCGCGAAGCAGGCGCGCGCGTGGGGCTTGCGCCCCAAGGCGAGGTTCGTAAGCTTTGCGGTGGCGGGCGTGCCGCCGGAGATTATGGGCATCGGTCCGGTGGTGGCCATTCCGAAGGCTCTGGCGCTTGCTGGACTGACCTTAAAAGATATCGGACTGATTGAACTGAATGAGGCTTTCGCGGTGCAGGCGCTGGCGGTGATTCGCAAAGCGGGCCTGAATGAAGAGATTGTCAACGTGAACGGCGGCGCCATCGCACTGGGGCATCCGCTGGGATGCACGGGAGCGAAGCTGGTGGCGAGCCTCTTGCGCGAAATGCGCCGGCGTCAGGTGGAGTTTGGCCTGGTGACAATGTGCGTGGGCGGCGGGCAAGGCGCGGCAGGTATTCTGCAACTGGTTTGAGACCCGGGCAGTGAGTACCATGTAAGCTTTTGACAGCCTGATTTCGGTCGGGAGCTGGAGGACAAGTTAATGGCGACCACCATCGCGGATACCACTACGGCCGGACGAGCACCCGCGCAAGGCGCCGGTTTTCTATTTCGCGCAGCCGCGCCCGAGGAAGTATTCACGCCGGAGGACCTCAGCGAGGAGCAGCGCGCGATTGCAAAGACCGCGGACGAGTTCTGGCAATCGGAAGTGGCGCCGAAACTCGAGGCGATTCAACACCAGGCGCCGGGCGTGGCCACGGCGTTGCTGCGCCGCGCCGCGGAGTTGGGGCTGACCAGCGTGGTGATTCCGGAAGAGTACGGCGGCATGGGCCTGGACTTTACGTCAGCGGCGGTGGTCACGGAAGCGCTGGGGCGGGATGGCTCGTTTGCGGCGTGGCTCGGCGCGCACTCCGGCATCGGCACGCTGCCGCTGCTCTTTTTCGGAACGGAGGACCAGAAGCAACGCTATCTGCCGAAGCTGGCCTCGGGCGAGATGATTGCCGCTTACTGTTTGAGCGAAGCCCACGCGGGCTCCGATGCGCTGGCGGCCCGCACCACGGCGGTGCTCACCGAAGACGGGCGCCATTACCGTCTCAACGGCCAGAAGATGTGGATCACCAACGGCGGCGCGGCCGATCTCTACACGGTTTTCGCGAAGGTTAATGAAAAGTTGACAGCGTTTCTGGTGGAACGGCGTTTTCCCGGCGTGAAACAAGGCGCCGAGGAAAAGAAGATGGGCATCAAGGGAAGCTCCACCTGCGCCATCTATCTGGACAATGTGCTGGTTCCGGTAGAGAACCGATTGGGAGAACCCGGCCGCGGGCACGTCATCGCGTTCAACATTCTCAACCTGGGCCGGCTGACGCTGGGGCCGGGAACCGTGGGCAGCGCGAAGGCAGTGCTGGCGGCTTCCCTCGGCTACGCGAAGGAGCGGGTGGCCTTCGGCAAGCCGATTGCGGGCTTCGGTTTGATTCAGCACAAACTGGCGGAGATGGCGGCGCGGACGTTTGCTTCGGAGTCCGTCAGCTATCGAGTGGAAGGCATGGTGACGAAGGCCGCCGGCGAATTGGACTGGCGCGACCCAGCGGCCGGGAGCCGGGTGTTGAAGGCGGCCGAGGAGTTCGCCATCGAGTGTTCATTCGTGAAGGTGTTCGCCTCGGAAGTCCTGGATTACGTGGTGGACGAGGGCGTGCAGATTCACGGCGGCTATGGCTACCACCAGGATTATTTGGTGGAGCGCGCCTATCGGGACTCCCGAATCAATCGCATCTTCGAGGGTACGAATGAGATCAACCGGTTGCTGGCCACGGGCATGCTGCTGAAACGGGCGCAGAAGAATCAGATTCCGCTGCTGGAGGCGGTCAAGAAGCTGCAAGCCCAATTGCTGGATCCGCTGAGCACGGCCGGCGGCGGGAAGCCCGCGGAAGGGGCTTTGGCGGAGCAAGCGAAGAAGGTGGCTCTGTTTCTGCTCGGGATTTCCTACATGCAATTTGGGCCGGCGATTGAGCAGCAGCAGGAAGTACTGGCGGCCATCAGCGACGTGATGATGTACGCGTTTGTGCTGGAGAGCTGCGTGGCGCGGACGGCGAAGCTCGGCGTCCGGGGCAGGAATGCGGCAGCCTATACAACCCTGTTCGCGCACCAGGCCATGAATGAGGTGGAGCGCGTGGCGGCGGAGGCAGTGGCTGTCTGCTCAGAAGGCGATACGCGGCGGACGAACCTGGCCGTGCTGCGAAAGCTCACGCGGCGCGAAGTGGCGGATGTGGTGACGCTCCGGCGCGAAGCGGCGAAGCGGCTGGTGGAGCACGGGAAGTATCTGGTGTAGCCGTCAAGCAGCTTGCGCGCTTGGTCTTCGGCCCTACGGAGCCGCGACCGTGACGTTCCTGTCGTGTCAACCGGTCGCTCCCTGACGGTCGCGGCTCAGTAGGCGCAGGTGCGGCCGTTTGTATGGAGGATTTTTCACACGTTCTGGCGGTCGCGGCTCAGTAGGCGTGAGCAAGCGGACCGTCTTCCACCGGCTAAAGCCGGTGCCGCCAGCTTCACTCAAACTGCTCCGTGCAAGATCGGCGGAATCGCAGTATGATCGAATAAATCAAAACTTCAGCAGGTAAGTTTGACGGCCGTCGAATGTTCGGTTTCGAATACCGTTGGCGTGCCGGACGGCACAAAAGAAAGGCAGCCACAACGAACAAATGTCACGTCAGAACGGCTTCGTTCAAGAGCTTGTGAATAGCAACAAAGACCAGTGGGCACAACATGATCGCGCTTGGCATGGCCACACTCCTGACAGAGTTCATCCGCTGACGAACCGACCGGGACACAGCGGGGACCGTTAGATTCCGTCACAGTTTCAACCTTACATGGAACTGGACCCATTACGAAGGAAAAAGTTGTGGCGAGTGGCGCGCAAAGCCCGTTCAAATGCCTTACTCCTTTCAACCCAATGGTGTACAAACCAAGGATTTCGGTCCTAGTACTACCAGGTCTCGACGGTCTATCATAAGGAACAAGCAGTGTCGATACGCCGGATGAATTACTACGAGGAGTTGGGCCTATCGCCGGAAGCAACGGCTGAGGAAATTCGCCGTGCGCACCGAAAGCTGACCAAGCTGATGCATCCCGACGCGCAGATTGACGAGTCTGTTCGCCGTCTCGCGGAAATGCAAATGCGCCGCTTGAACACCATTGTTGACACGCTGACGGACGACGAAAAGCGAAAACGGTATGACAACGAAATCAAGCCCGCCTCGGCGGAACGTCCATCCGGATCGAAATTCCTGCCGGTAATTCCGAATGAAGCAAACCCCGAGGGTCCGCTGGCGGTGGTTCACCGAATCTGGAAGGCTGTACCGTGGTGGGTGTGGTCGACTGCCGGCGCCCTGACGTTGACCTCGGCAGCGGTCTATTTTTGGGCCGATAACCTCGGCAGTTCGTTTAATGACCGGAGCATTGCTTATGTGCCGGCTTCGGACACGCCCGCGGCGCCCAAAGTGTCGCCGCGGCAAACGGGGCGGGGCTCTTCGCAAAACATCGTTAGGGCTCCCTCGACAAATGGACTGGACGATCTTTCAAACCGGCTTCGCAACATCTTCGATTCGCACCGGTCCGATGTGAGGCAAGCGAGACCGAAGGAACCGTCCCGAAGCAAGAGCGAAGTGCCGCCGCCGGCGCAGCAGGGACCGGCGGAGGTTTCGGAACAGCCCGCGCCGCCGCCATCTCCCGCATCTAACTCCGGTTCGGAATCCGCGGTTGCGCCGGAGCCCTATCGCAAGCCGGCGTCAACGGAAGCCGCTCACTTGGCTTTGCCGCCCGTCGAACCGCCCGCTCAAACCCCGGCTTCTGTTCCGCCGGCCCCCGCTTCGCAGCCGCCTTCCCGGAACGCCGCGGAAGAGAGTACGGAAACAGCACGGACTCCAACCAGCTTCGCCCTCGAGGGCGATTGGGTTTATACGCCTGACAAGCCCGAGGCCCGGAAGCCGGGACTCTTCCCTCCGACGTTCATTGAGTTGAGGATCTACCGCACGAGCGGCGAATGGCGAGGCGTCTATCACGCCCGCTACCAGGTGGAGAACCGGCCCGTTGACCCGGACGTGAACTTTCTGCTTTCCGGGGGCGATGCGGACGCGAAACGGTTCATCTGGGAAAGCCCAAACGGCAGCAAGGGCACGATGAGGATCAAGCGCCTCACCGATTCCACCATCAAGGTGGAGTGGGACACAATGGTCTACAGCGACCAGCACGTGCTGACGTCCGGTATCGCCACACTCAGCAAACGTTGATTCACCGCTAGTGACGAGCCGAACCGCTCAATTGCCTCGGGCTTCGACATGTCTCAGCGTCAGCCGGCCCGCTTGCTGCTCGCTCGCAGGGTTTTCAGCCGGCTCTTGTCCTTGAGATTCAGCGCCACCGCGGCGCGGATGAGATCCTTCAAGGCCGTCTCATTGATGTTGTCGCCTTCGTGGAGATCGATGGCGCGCCTGACATTCCCGTCGAGGCTGGAGTTGAACAGACCGGAAGGGTCCTCTAACTCAGCTCCCTTGGCAAATGTCATCTTGACCCCCTTCTTGTACGTTTCTCCCGTGCAGACGATGCCGCCGCGGGACCAGACGGGAGTCCCCCTCCACTTCCACTCTTCGACGATCTCAGGGTCAGCCTGGTGCATGATCTCGCGCACTTTCGCGAGCGTCTTCCCGCGCCAGTCCCCAAGCTCCTCGATCCGCCGGTCGATTAATGCAGAGGCTGATTCCAGCGGCACGGGACTTTTGATCCTCAGCTCCATGTTACTCGGCAGCGCCGTCCGCCGGCATGGCATCCTGTTCATTTAATCGATACCTCACGCGTTGCCACTGCCCCGCCGATGAAGCGCCCTGTTCGGCCGGTCTTTTCGAAATAAGCCGCCGCAGGACATGGCCCTTCCACATCCAAAGTCCCGAAAGGACAAGTATCGGAAGAAAGACATACCGAACAGCGGGGGCGTAATCTGGAATTTTTTCAAACGGGCTATAAATATAACCGAATATCGGAATGCTGAAGACGATGTGAATCCAGCGAAAAATTGAACGTTTGATGCTTTGGCTCATGTTTACCTCGATTCAGGAGTTTTGAGCCGCTGTGGGCGGCCAGTTAGGGTTTCTCAACGCCGAACTGCTTTGCGTACTCGGCGCATAATCGCTGCCAACCTTCGAACTTCATCGCCTCGCCGCCGACCAGACGGCCGATGGGAGTTCCGCTGAGAAGGCGATCCAGAACATCGAAGCTGATATGCCAGCCCGCCGCGCCCCATGAGATGAAGCGGCGATCGATGCTGTGCCACAGCGTCAGGCGAGTGCCGGCGCCAAGCGCTTCGAGTTCCCACCGCATATCGCTGTACTCAAGCAACTTGGGAGCGTCGGCGCGCGTCACTGTCGTTTCGAACGGCTTAGGCGTCCCCACCCAGGTGAGATTCACCCGGGTTCCAGCTGTGCCCAGGCTCCCATCCGTCTCGAAGGGCGCCCACTCGCGCAGGTGCGCCGGGTCGGTCAGCGCCTGCCAGACTTTTTCCGGAGAGTGGCGCAGTTCCCTAACCAGAATGAGCGTCCACTTCTCTCCGTCCTTTCGCACCTGCGCTCCGCTGGCTGGACCCGGTGAGTATTGATCGCGATAGGTCATTTTCTTCTCCTGGCGTCCTGCTGAGCGGTCGCGTTTAATAGCGCGCCAGTTGGGTGAGCTGAATGAGGTTGCCGCAGGTGTCGTTCAGTTTCGCAATCGTTGAGTAAGGTACGTCCGTAGGCGGCATGGTGAACTCGGCGTCGTGCGCTTTCATACGCTCATAATCGGCGCGCACGTCGTCGGTGAAGAACAGCGCCGCGGGCTGGCCTTGCTGAAACATCGCTTGCTGATACGCTTTGGCAGCCGGGTTATCGTTCAGCGCCAGTTGCAGCTCAGTGCCGTCCAGATCCTCGGGTGAGGCCACGGTCAGCCACCGAAACGGGCCGTTACTGAAATCGGCCTTCTTGGCAAAGCCGAGTACTTCCGTATAGAAGCGCAGGGCCTTATCCTGGTCATCCACATATACGCTGGTTATTTTGATTTTCATTTCATTTCTCCTTTGTCACGGTCGCGGTTTGGGCCGCGTTGTCTTCTGACTTGCTTTCTTCTTTGCCGGTGTCGATTGATCCATGCGGTCGAGGTGGCGTTCGAGAGCATCGATGTGAGCGGACCAGAAGCGGCGGAACGGCGCCAGCCACGCATCCACCTCCTGAAGCGGTTCAGGCTTTAGGCGGTAGAGACGGCGCTGTGCGTCCACCGTGGACTCCACGAAACCGGCCTCTCGCAGCACTCGCAGGTGCTTTGACACGGTGGGCTGCGGCATGCGAAGTTGACGCTCAATCTCTCCAACCGACTGTTGTGACGAGACCAGGAGGCTCAATATCGCGCGGCGGTTCGGCTCGGCAATGATTTCGAACACAGACTCCACACTCTTGATATACCGCACAGAGTATATACGTGTCAAGGTATATTTTAAGGGGCGGGTATGTGCGGGGCGCGTTCAGCCTGGGTGCGGGGAGACAAGTGCTCAGCGTCGAGGGGCTACATCCCGTTCAGCGGGGGCAGTAGTTAATGAGGTATGCCATGCCTGGCTTCGAAATCGGTAAAAAACTCCCTCGCCGGCCGCACCTTGCCTTTTATCGAGTCCTCCAATCCCTGCCTGATACCCTCCTCGGCATTGGCATAAGCGGCTATTTCGAGCAGCCGCTGGTACGCTTCGGCGTCACCGGAGCGGCGACGGAACCTTGTACGCGATTGGATGTCTTTGGTGATGTCGATCATGATCCTGCTCCCACAAGACACCTTTCTAGGTGCAGCGCTGATTGATACAACGCGCTTCGTGTCACTAAGCCAACGCCGGTAGCGCTTTCCTGGCCTGTCTGTCGGGGTCGTTCTTCGACTCGCAAATGTTATCGAAGATCATGGTCTGACCTTGCGCTGCCGTGTATTTGGGCCATTTGGGAAGACCGGCTCTATTGGGATCGC
>CAJCIT010000221.1 GCA_903970405.1 Acidobacteriaceae bacterium
CTCTGCACACCAAGATCGCCGTGCTTACGTTGCCTGACCGAGACCTGTCCAGCCTGGGCTTCCCGATCGCCAACCACAAGCATGTAAGGAACTTTTTGTAGCTGAGCTTCCCGGATCTTGAAGTTTACCTTTTCGCTGCGCCCATCCACTTCCGTCCGCACGCCCGCTTGCGTCAGCCGCTGCTTAACAAGATGCGCATACTCATTCTGACGATCTGTGATGGGCAAGACGATGGCCTGCACCGGGGCCAACCAGACGGGGAAAGCTCCCGCATAATGTTCAATCAGAATCCCAAAAAAGCGCTCAACCGAACCGTACAACGCCCGGTGAACCATCAGCGGCTGGTGAGCCTTGCCGTCTTCAGCGATGTACTCCAGACCGAAACGGCGCGGCAGCGTAAAGTCGAACTGAACAGTGGAAAGCTGCCAGAAACGCCCGATGGCGTCCACCAGTTTCACGTCGATTTTCGGGCCGTAGAAGGCGGCCTCGTCCGGTGAAACCTTCACTTTCATTTTGAGGCGATCGACCGCCCGCTGAAGAGCCTTCTCGCCCAGTTCCCATTGGTCCGGCGTACCATCGTATTTGCCGCTCACGCCGCCGTCCCAGGTGGAGAGCTCCGCCTCGTACTCCGTGAAGCCGAAGGTGTGGAGCGTATCCACGGCGAATTGGAGACAGTTGACGACTTCGTCTTCAATCTGATCGGGCGTGCAGAAGATATGCGCGTCATCCTGCGTGAACCCGCGAACGCGCAGCAGCCCGTGCATAACGCCGGAACGCTCATAGCGGTAGACGGTTCCCAGTTCTCCCAGACGCACCGGAAGGTCGCGATAGCTGCGAAGCCGATCCCGGTAGATCAGAATATGGAACGGGCAGTTCATCGGCTTGAGCTGGTATTCGGCATCGTCCAGTTCCATCCGCTTGAACATGTTTTCGGAATAGAAGTTATAGTGGCCGGAGGTGTTCCAGAGGTCGCTCCGCGCCACGTGCGGCGTGTAAACCAGCGAATACCCTCGCTTGATGTATTGGTCGCGCATCCAGTCTTCGAGAAGCTTGCGAATGGCGCCGCCCTTGGGGTGGAAAAAGATCAGTCCGGGACCGGCCAGCTCTTGAATGCTAAACAGATCGAGTTCCTGGCCCAGCTTCCGGTGATCGCGCCGCTTTGCTTCTTCCAGCCGGTGCAGGTACTTATCGAGTTCGTCCTTCGTGAAGAACGCCGCGCCGTAGATGCGCTGCAATTGAGGATTCTTTTCATCGCCTTTCCAATAAGCGCCGGCGACCGACAGAAGCTTGAATGCCTTCAACTTGCCTGTATCAGGAACGTGCGGACCGCGGCAAAAATCGATGAAATGCGGCCCCAGCGTGTACTCGGTAAAGACGTCATCCGCCTTCTCGGTAATCAGCTCCTTCTTCATCCAGTCGTCGGCGTATTTCTTCAGGCCGTCCTCTTTCCGCGTCAGGATTCGCTCAAAAGGAAGGTGGCGAGCCTGGATCTCGCGCATCTTTTCCTCGATTCGCTCCAGATCTTCGGGAGTGAACTTCGCCGCCCGCTGAAAGTCGTAGTAGAAACCAACGTCGGTTGGAGGGCCAATACCCAGCTGCGTTTCCGGAAATAACTCCAGAACGGCCGCAGCCAGCAGGTGGGCCATGGAATGGCGATAGACAAACAAAGCGTCCGGATCCTTGTTTGTCAAAAGCTGAACCGAAGAATCCTTCTCCAGGGGCCGAACCAGGTCCCAGAACTCCCCATTCACCTTGGCCGCAAAGGAGGCGTCCGCCAGGCGGGGGCTGATGGATTTGGCGATATCCAGAGGTGTTGTGCCGGCGGCAACCTGTTGGTGGCTCCCGTCGGGCAAAGTGATGTTAAGACCGCTCATGCGAGTGTTTTTCCTACCGTATCAAACAAGACCGCCCGCCCCTGCTGAATCGCGCGCGTAAGCAAGCTGGCGAAAGAAAGATTGAAGGCCAAACGCGCGGAGACTCAAACGAGCCAAAAAAATCCCGGCATCGCGCTGGGCGGTGCCGGGGTGTTTCGGAAGAAGAAAGAGAAAAACGAAGAGTGCCTCGAAACCTTATCCTAGTGCGTTCTTGACTTTTTCACGGCGCCGCCGGCGCATTGCGAAAGAGGCGCCTCCCACCAGACCCATACCCACCAGGGCCAGGGACATCGGTTCGGGCGCAATCATCACCGAATTGGGATTGAACAAGGGTTGACCGAGCGCGTTGAACTGCTGACCACCCATCTTGCTTTGCACCATCGCCGGATCCCCGGGGGTGATTTCGAATAGGTTCGTCAGGGAGAATAAGCTTTCCCCCGGACTGATCGTCACCACTTCGGAAATCGAAATCGGCGAAATGTTTCCGGTCACCGACACCGGACCGCCTAGGATAGCGTCGGTCAAAGATATTCCGATGTTGGAACTTAGCGTGTCAGGTCCCGTAAACGTAAATGTCATGCCAATGGTGACAGTTTGCGTTGTAGACGAAAAACCGATGTCAGAGAAGTCGGCGGCCACCGTGTTCATGCCCGCGGTCGGACTTTGAACAAGCGAGAAAGTGCCCGAATCCACCACGTTGCCGTTGAAGGTAATGCCAGTGATGGTTAGCGTGTCCAGAACACCAGGACTAGGGCTCATGAAATCCGCAGTGATCGGAATTGGATTCTTGGAACCCATCATTCCGGACAAACATGCGCTATTCGACAATGAACAGGACCCGGGCATGGCAGGCAGCGCTGCCAGCCCTCCCAGTCCTAGAAGTATTACTAGCCGTTTCATGCGAAATCCTCCGAAAGCGCAACGAACGCGGGGAAGTCGCTTAACCTGTACTATCGGTTTTCGCTTATTCGACCCTAGACTATCCTAAGACGAGTACTAAGCGATGTCAAGCGTCTTTGCATGCCGAACCAATGAGGTTTCAATGACTTCGCCGAAAATTCGTCGTTAAGACTCCTGTTTTATTGGGGGTACGGCTCATTCTGTGAGTAGGAGTACTCTCATCGGCTTCGCTTGGTACTACGGAGGCAACCACTAGGATGCTGGGCAAACTACCGACGGAATCGCGGCACCCGGATTCTCAAGGGATCGATCTTCTGCCGACGATCGACGTATTAACGATCATTAATAAGCTCGATTTTGAAATAGCGCCCAGCATCCAGAGGGAGTTGGCATCCATCGCCGCCGCAGTGGAGAGAATCGCACCGAGGATAGAGGCAGGCGGCCGTCTCTTTTATTCCGGCGCAGGGACCAGCGGCCGTCTCGGCGTATTGGACGCCTCGGAATGCCCGCCCACCTTCCACAGTCCTCCGGAGATGGTTCAGGGAGTCATCGCCGGTGGCGATCGGGCCCTCCGGTTCGCCGTCGAGAAGGCGGAGGATTTGCCGGCGCAAGGTCAAGCGGACCTCGTTGAGCGTGGGTTCGGGTCTCTCGATTCCCTGGTTGGGATTGCGGCCAGCGGCCGGACGCCGTACGTCATCGGGGCCATCGAACACGCGAAGAGCGTGGGAGCATTGACGGTGGGGCTGGCCTGTGTCCGGGATTCCTCCGTCAGCAAATTGTCAGACATTTCGATAGCAGTCGAGATGGGCCCCGAGGTTCTCACCGGGTCTACCAGAATGCGCGCCGGCACCGCTACCAAGATGGTCCTTAATATGATCAGCACCGGCGTGATGATCCGGCTAGGATACGTCTACGGCAACTTGATGGTGAAGGTTCAGCCGACGAACTCAAAGCTGGAGGATCGCGCCAAACGCATCGTCGCGGAAGTGACCGGCGTCTCGGACGACGAAGCGGCGGGACTCCTGATGGAGGGCGGCTCTGTCAGCGCGGCCATTGTGATGAAGCGGCTGAATGTGAGCCGGCTGGAAGCCGAGCGGCGGCTGGCTGAAGCGAAGGGCCGTTTGCGGGCCGCATTGGGCGAGAGCTGAGATGTCACAGTAAGAAATAAATGGACAAATTCAAGATTCAAGGCGGCGCCGCCTTACAGGGAACGCTCCCGGTGAGCGGCGCAAAGAATTCCGCGCTGCCGGCATTGGCGGCCTCGCTATTGACGGAAGACGAGGTGCTTCTGACTCGGATTCCCCAGGTCAAAGACATCAAGACCATGGAAGGTCTTGTGGAGTATACGGGCGCCGAGCTGAAGGATGACGGCGGACGGGTCACCATCCGCGCCGCAAACCTGGCGACGCCGGAGGCCCCCTACGAGATTGTGAAGACGATGCGCGCGTCAAGCCTGGTGCTGGGCCCCCTGGTGGCGAGGACGGGACGGGCGCGCGTTTCCATGCCCGGCGGCTGCGCCATCGGCGCACGGCCCATTAATTTGCATGTGCTGGCGCTGGAGAAGCTGGGCGCCACCATTGAGCAGTCCCACGGCTACGTGGAGGCACAGGCGCCCAACGGGCTGCGCGGCGGCGCGATCCACTTCGACCGGATTACCGTGACGGGCACCGAAGACGTCCTGATGGCAGCAGTTCTTGCCAGAGGCGAGACGGTAATTACAAATGCGGCGCGAGAGCCCGAGGTGGCGGATTTGGCGGAATTGCTGATGAAAATGGGGGCGAACATACAGGGCGCCGGCACCTCTACCATTCGCGTCCAAGGCGTGGAGCGCCTGCATGGGGCCGAGCACGCCATCATTCCAGACCGCATTGAAGCCGGCACGTTCATGCTGGCGGCGGCCATCACCCACGGCAATGTGCTGATTACCGGCTGCGTCACGGAGCATGTTGCCGCGCTGACCGCGAAAATGAGGCTCGCCGGCGCTGAGGTCACTGAGGAATCGCCGGCATCGCTGCGTGTCCGGTGCGCTTCCCGGCCGCTGGCGGTGGATATGACGACTGAGGAGTATCCAGGCTTCGCCACCGATCTCCAGGCGCAGTATATGGCCTGGATGACCACGGCGCGGGGCATCAGCTTCATCACGGAGACGATCTTCGAGAACCGCTTCATGCACACCCAGGAACTGGCGCGCATGGGCGCCACCATCCGGATTGAAGGGCGTCAGGCGATTGTGGCCGGAGAGTCAGTGCTCACCGGCGCGCAAGTGATTGCGTCCGATTTGCGAGCCAGCGCTTCTCTGGTTCTGGCGGGCCTGGCGGCCAAGGGCGAAACGGCCATCGACCGCGTCTATCACATCGACCGCGGCTATGAGAACATCGAGATCAAACTGGCCGCGGCCGGCGCGCTAATTGAGCGAGTGAAGTGACAACATGAGCGTACCCGCAAAACATCACAGCGAAGGGTTTCTAGCGATCGTGCGGGACGCCAAAACCCGCGTTAGGGAGATCGATATTGAGCAGTACAAGACGATGCGGCAAAACGGAGCGCCCCACCTGCTGATTGACGTTCGCGAAGAGAGCGAATGGAACGCGGCGCACGCGGCCGGCGCGATGCATTTAAGCAAAGGGATCATCGAGCGGGATATTGAGACGGCGGTTCCCGATAAAACGGCCGCGATGGTTCTCTACTGCGGCGGCGGATATCGCTCCGCGCTCGCCACGGACAATCTTCAAAAGATGGGCTACACGAATGTACTGTCGCTCGACGGCGGCTGGCGCGCCATCGAAGCGTCAGGGCTGCCCCTCGAAACAGGCATATGCGCATAAGCGCTCCCTGTTGGCCTGCCGGCGTTCGCAGATCGGCCGCCCCTTCTGAAGCGCGCGTGAGCAAGCGGGTAAACCCGCAGTAGCTTCGCCGCCGCTTCAGCGATAACCCGAAACCGCTGCCGATAACCCTCTCAGAAACGAAAGCGCCTTTTCAGGCGCCGCCGGGGGAGCGCTTGTCAGCACGTAAGATGACGCGCTCAAACTGCCAGCCCGAGGGGTTCAGGTTACCGCGATAGTGGCCGGTTTTCCGGACACTCGCGAAGCCGAGTTTCAAGAGCATCTGGGTAAGACAGGCGAGATTCGGATGCCACCATGCCACTTCATCGTCCGCCGCGCTCGATCCGCCGATGTACATCATGGCGGCCGGTTCCTGCGGGCCTTCAGGCAACACACCGGCGAAGATGAGCGTGCCCTTGCAAAGCGCGGCCAGCGCGGCCAGCGCTTTCAGCGGATAGAGCGTGTGGATGAGAACGTCGCCGAAGAAGACCAGATCGAAGCCTTCGCGCACGCCGGTACGGTCCAGGGTCAGGTCATAGACCGTCGAATAGCAGCGCTCAATGCGCGAGCCGAGGCGATCGCGGCAGAATCGGAACGGGCCCTCCAGCAGATACCAGTAGAGGTCACGCTCAGAGTGGCCATGACGCACGAACTTCTCCTGGTCCACTGAATCCGGAAAGATCATGCGTTCGATTTTGCGCAGGGAGCTATCCACATCCTGGCCGGGGAAACGGTCCAGATCGCGGAGCGAGGGAAGCTCCACCGAGATCACGCGCGCGCCCCGGCGTTCAAATTCAAAGGCGAAGAAGCCGGTGGCTGAACCGACGTCCAGCACGGTCATGCCGCGCATGTCGGCCGGAAACTGGAACGCGGCGATGGTATCGCGAAAGTCATACATGCCGGGCGTTACCAGCCCATCGCCGAGGTCGATGGTGTGGTACCAGTAGTAGCGCTCGGCGTCAGCCAGACCCTGTTCGGCCGCGCGCTGAATAAACTCTCGGGACCGCTCGTAGAACTGTTCCTGGTAAGTCATTTCTCTCCGGGTACTTACCTCCAGGCGGCGCAGACCACGCGCTTGCCACGCGCATGCTGCTCGTAGGCATCGGGCGGAGGACTCAGAATTTCGGCATGCGAAAACCCCGCCTGCCAAAGCATAAAGAGCAGGGCCTTGGGTGAGGGGCAAGTGGCCATGGGGCGGACGCCGGTCTCACGATTGCCGGCGTTGAATTCACCGGATTCATTGATCAGGGCGATGATTCCCTGGTAGGGCCGAGTCCATTCCCGCGCGCCCCATTCCGCAAAACCCTCCACCTCATCCACCACCTGGGTCTCAACGATACACATTTCGCCGGTCACCGCCGCTACTTGCCGCAGGCACAGCATGGGGTCCTCCACGTGATAGAGAACGCCGAGGAACAAGGTCAAATCGTAGGTGCGGCCCTCGTCGCAGGCAAGGGTTTCCACGCGTCCCTGACGGAAGCGCACACCCGCGCCGGAGGCAGCAGCGACGAAACGAGCCCGTTGAAGGTTCTCCTCGCGCGCGTCAATGCCGGTCACCGACATGCCATGCCGCGACATGGCGACAGCATAAAAGCCTTCATGACAGCCAATGTCGAGGCATTCAAGACCTTGAACGCGGGGCCCGAAGTGCAACGCGACAGCCGCTTCGACCATTGCCAGGCGCGTGTTGTGAATGTGGACCACCTGCGGCGGGATAGCCGGCGTGGTGTGAAATCCGTTGCCAAGATCGTGAGCGTAAAACCAGGGTTCGAACTTTTCGATGCCCTGGCGAATCTCCGTTGACGTGAGCGCGGACTCCAAGCCTCCAGGATAAAAGATCACGAAAAAACGGCGCGCTAATCGCCGGTTTTTTGCGGACTCTTCGTCGCGCCGCCGCCCTTATTGCGAACCGAAGGACTGGTGTAGTGCGCATTCGGGTCCTTCATTCGGCTGGCGGCCGGGCGACTGGCTTCGCGCGCCGCTTCGATCTGCTCCGGAGTTCTCACGTCGGGCTCGGAGACCTTCGCCCCGGCCTTGGCGCGCGACACGTGGCGATCATGGCGCTTCTGCAATCTTTTTCTGGTTAGTTCCTTGTTCATACCGTTCCTTTTTCGCGGCTTCCACTTAATAGCGTAGCGGGTTTGGCCCACCGGCGTCTGCCTCCCGGCGCTCTGACGCCCAAGCCGCGCCGCCGCTCTTGTGAACCAAGTTTGCGGGGCGGCTGGCAGCCTAGGATCAAATCCAGAGGCCGATTGGAAATCGGCCTCTTTCGGGCTTTAGCCTGAGTCGTCAGGTTGACGCCTGGGCCACCCACCAGCGTGTTCGGCTACCGGCCGGCTCTATACGCCTTCACCAACTCAGCACTTCGCGGACATTCTTCGCCTGCCGCTTACTCACCACAAACTCATCTCCGTTGTTCAGCGTCACCAGCCAGCGCTGGCTGGTGATCATGCTCATTTTGCGGACCTGGTTGATATTGATCAGCGTGTTCCGATGAATTCGCCGGAAAGCGCTATGCGACAGCCGCTCTTCAATCGCCCGCAGCGTGTGCGCGGCGTAGTACCGCTGTTTCGCTGTCACAATCCATGTGACGTCGCCCTCCGCCTGAAAGGCCAGAATCTCCCCCAGGTTCAGCAGGAAATACTCTTCGCCCAGCCGCCCCACCACCTTGCGCGGCTGTTGTCCGCCGCCCGAAGCCAGACCGCTGATTTCCTGCAGCGCCGCCACTCGCTCCGCCACTTGCAGCGGACTTCGGTGCAGCCGCGACGCCCGGTCCACCGCCTGCGTCAGCCGCTCCTGGCTCACCGGCTTTAAGAGGTAATCGATCGCCCCGGCCTCAAAGGCCCGGATGGCGTGCTGGTCATACGCCGTCACCATCACCACCACCGGCATCCGGCCGCCATGCATTCGCGAGAGCAACTCGAACCCGTTCATCACCGGCATCTGGATGTCCAGGAACATCACATCCGGCGACTTCGAATCCAGCAGCGTCAGCGCCGCCTCTCCGTTTTCGGCCTCGCCGACGACATCCACCGAAGCCAGCACCTCCAGCTCTTCCCGCAAGATCTGGCGAGCGATCGGCTCGTCATCCACGATCAACGCACGCAAACGCGACACTGCTCCCGATTCTTCCCGATCCGGGACCGAAACCCTAGGCTTGATCGGCGTGTGGATCATTCAAGCCGCCCAGCGGGCTAGACTCTCGCCTGTGCGGCAGCGCTCCGCATTGTTTCTTCCTGCCGGCCGGTACTCCCGTCAATCTGGCTCTCGCGCTGAACGGGCAGCACGAACCACACCTGCGATCCGCCTTCGCCGGTTCGAACATGCAGCTTCGACTGCTGCCCAAAGCACAGCGTCAACCGCCGCCGCACGTTTTCCAAACCGACTCCCAAGCCGCCGTCTCCGTTCGCCTTTTTGTCCGGAAAGCCCATTCCCGTGTCTTCCACCGCCACCAGCAGCCCGGATTCAGTCTCTTCCACGCGCAATCTAACTGACCCGCCGCCCGGCTTGTTCGCAATCCCATGCTTCACGGCGTTCTCCACCAGCGGCTGCACGGATAGCGTCGGAATCAGAATGTTTTTCGCCGAGTCCGGCACCAGGAGCTCTGTCCTGAGCCGGTCGCCCAGCCGAAGCGCCTCAATCTCCAGATATGCCTCAATAATCCGCAGCTCCTCCGCCAACGGAATGAAGCCACGCTCTCCCTGCAGGAAGTAGCGGAAGATATCGGAAAGATTCAGCACCATGCGCCGTGCATTAGTTGATCCGCGGTCGATGATTCCGTAGAGCGTATTGAAGGCATTGAAGAGGAAGTGGGGATTGATCTGCGCCTGCAGCGCCCGCAATTCCGCCTGGCTCACCAGCCGCCGCAGCTCATTGGCGCGGAATCGCTCAATCTGCTCGATCGCCACCGACCCCAGGCGCCGCAACTCCTCCAAGTCTTCGCTGAGGTACCGCCGCCCGCCCACCCGCGCTCCCAGCGCCAGGTACTGCGTTTCGGCATCGGAGAATCGCAGCGGCATTTGCGCCTCGGCCCAAACCGACGGCTCCGCCGCGGGCCGCCCGCTTGCATCCAGCCGGCTTCCCGGTTCCTGCCGCGAGGTGGCGTCCAACCCCAGGATCGTCGGTCCCTCGCTCCGCCGCCCCGGCGCATCCGGCAGAATCGCGAACATGTCCGTGCCTACATGCCGCGCAATTTCGCCCGCCGCCCGCTCCAGTAACTCCTGCTCCGATTCGGCCAGCGATGCCGCCGCCATCATGCGGTTCACGGTTCGGTGGAACGGCTCGCGCCGGAAAATCACCCGGCTCAGCCAGGACTGCGTCAGATTACGCAGATAGGCAAACAGCACCAGCGAAAGACACAGACCCACCAGCAGCAGGCCGCTCTTGAACGCGTCCGCGCCCAGCGTCTCCAGGTAGTGCGTCTTCCGGTCCCATACCATCAGCGCGGCGATGTACGCCATTGCCAGCACCGCATTGGCCACAAAGCGCACAAACGTATCCAGCAGCAGAAAGCGGTAATCCTGCAGCAGCACGATCAGCGCCACCGGAATGCCGATGTGGTGCCACGCGATCTCAACCGTCCACGGCGATTCCGTGTGCCCGTATCCAAAGTGCAGGAACGAAGTGGTGAACAGCAGCAGGCAGGCAGGCGTCAACAGATCGGTGGCCGGATGGAGACTTCGTTTTCCCGATAGCGAGCGAAATGAGATCCCGCGTTCAATGACGAAGCCCGCCAGCGTCAACACGCCGAACCCGGCCGCGATGGCGATCAACGCCGCCTGGTGCAGTCCGCGATCCGGCGTGCGAAACTCGCCGATCAGCAACCCCACCGCCAGTAAGCTCACCGCATATCCCAGCGCCACCAACGCCCGTTGACGGCCCTTCAGCGCGACTTGTAAAAGCACCGCCGGCAACAGGCTCAACACGGAGAAGCTGAACGTCATCACCACGGCGACAAAATGTTCATGCCGCGACCCTAGCGCCACCAACGACCCGGCGTTCCACAACAGCGCAAGCGCCGCCGCGACAATGGAAAGCCGCGTCTGCCGCACGCCATTCGACCGCCAGTCCCGCACCAGCAGCAGGATGGTGAACCCGAACAGCAGCAGCCCAAGCGAATGCCCGATCGTATTGATCAATGCCGGATCGTCGAATTGGACATGCGTCGACATGCGTTGGCGTGCTTCTCACTCAACGTTACTTCACTGCCTGCCACCGCCGATCTCCCGATTCGCCCATGCGGCGCCGGCGCCGCGCCCAGATTATTGGGCGACGAGAAAAAATCTGCCCTTACTGCAATTCTCGCGTTTGAAAGGCGCTTTCTTCGAGAAAGGAAGGAGTACACTAAGAGGGAAGTTTCGGGCCCTCATCGGTCTCCGGTCTTCACACGTCGTCTCCTGGCGGAACTCCACCGAATGACCAACCAAAGGACGGTCTGCACGCAGCGTATGGCCGGGCGTCGTCGCCCCCTCAATGGGTTGCGGGTAGCGCCCTCGGGAGCCACCTTCAAATGCTAGGCCGGAACCTGATCGCGGCTTCTCCTCTGGCCAAGCCCGGAATCGGCGATCGATCCGTGCGAGGCTCAATCCAGGACTTTATCGATCTCACCAAGCCCCGCATCACCTGGCTCATTCTGATGAGCACAGCCATCGGCTACTATTTCGGCCATCGCGGCCCGTTCTCACTACTTTCGCTGATCCACACGGTGATCGGCACCGGCCTGGTGGCGTCGGGTACCGCGGCGCTGAATCAGTGGTATGAGCGGGAGGCCGATCGCAAGATGCGGCGAACTCAGACGCGGCCGCTCCCTGCCGGCCGGATCGCGCCTATGCACGCACTCGTTTTCGGCATCGCACTGGCCGCGGCCGGCGTTCTGGAGCTCGGCTTCGCCGTCAACTGGCTCAGCGCCCTGCTGTGCGCACTGACGCTCGCGATGTATCTCTTCTTCTATACGCCGCTGAAGCAGAAGACCTGGTGGTCCACCACAGTGGGTGCGGTTCCCGGCGCCATGCCGCCCCTGATTGGGTTCGCAGCCGCCCGAGGTCACCTCACTCCGGAAGCCTGGGTGCTTTTCGCCATCCTCTTTGTGTGGCAGTTTCCGCACTTCTATGCCATTGCCTGGATGTACCGCGAAGACTATTCGCGAGCCGGGATTCTGATGCTTCCTGTGGTTGAGCCGGATGGCGAATCCACCGCCCGCCAGATGTTCTGGTTCTGCCTGGCGCTGATACCGATTAGCCTGGCGCCGAACTGGCTCGGCATGACAGGTATCGTTTATCTGGCTGGCGCGCTGATCCTGGGCGCGCTCTTTCTCTACTCCACGGTGCTGGTTCAAAATAACCGCACCATCCTCCAGGCCCGGCGCGTGTTGCTTGCCTCCGTTGTTTACCTCCCGGTCTTATACGGACTCATGCTTCTCGATCCGCCGAGGCTGTAGGAAGGTGCCACCGTTAGAACGCGTGAAAAAAACCTGGAGACAAACGGACTCATCCATGCCTTCCGAGCCGCGACCGTCAGGGAGCGACCGCGGTGGCGATCATGTTCTGACAACCGGTCGCTCCCTCACGGTCGCGGCTAGGAAGTGTTGCGGGTGCCTTAAGTCAGGCGCCGCGGGGCTATGCTCGCTGGCGCTTTTGGTCTCCTGCGCCGCAAAGCCGCCGCTGCCGGAATACGATCCCGTCCCTGAGTTTGCGTTAACCGACTCCAACAACCACGTGTTCAGCAGCAAGGAACTCGCTGGTAAAGTCTGGGTGGCCGACTTCATCTACACCAATTGCCCCGGCCCGTGTCCGCGCATGACATCGGAGATGCACAAGCTGCAACAGCAGTTGAGCGATCGCGGCGACGTTCGGCTGGTCTCCTTCTCGGTGGATCCAGACCGCGACACCCCGGCCGTATTGACGGAATT
Organism: Acidobacteriaceae bacterium; assembly: GCA_903970405.1. Lineage (GTDB taxonomy): Bacteria > Acidobacteriota > Terriglobia > Bryobacterales > Bryobacteraceae > CAJCIT01. Next base: position 12,504 of record CAJCIT010000221.1, read on the forward strand.
TGCTCAACGCTTCGGCGGCCCCACGCCGCAATGGTATTTCCTGACCGGCGACCCCGCCACGCTTCATCTGTTAGCCAGGAACGTGTTTCACGTCGGCGACCTGATTGGCGTGATGGACCACAGCACGAAGTTCGTTCTGGTGGACAAACGCGCCCGAATCCGGGGATACTACTCCACCTTCGATCCGGAAGGCCTGCCGGCCCTGCTTGAAGACATCCACCGTTTAAGAAAAGAGTCCTGATGCCATTAGCCCTCTTGGGAGTTCATGATCTTCCCCTTGTCAACGCCACGCTGAACGCGACGGCCACGGTGCTGCTGCTGATTGCGTACCGGTTCATTCGCCGGAAAAAGATCGAAGCGCACAAGCGCACGATGTTAATAGCATTTGGGGTCTCATGCGTGTTCCTAGCCTGCTATCTGATTCATCACGCACTCGCCGGTTACGTGAAGTTTGAAAAGCCAGGCTTGGTGCGGACCCTATACCTGTCGATTTTGGTGCCGCACACGATCCTCGCGATAACGGTGCCGGTTCTGGCCATCATTACGCTGCGTTTCGGGCTGAAAGGCGAGTATGCGCGTCACCGCAAAATCGCCCGGTGGACATTCCCCATCTGGCTATTTGTGAGCGTGACTGGCGTTATCGTGTACGTTCTTCTCTATCAAGTAGAACCGCTGTTGTAGAACGCGCCAACGCCGAACCGTTTGATCGGGTCCGCGCTGAGTGGCTACCCTTGACTGAAAACAATCGGTTGTCCGCTACCCGAATCCTTGTGGTAAATTTCAGTGCCATCTTTGGTGGTAATTGTCGGCATATCGATGAGGTCTTACAACTCCCGAACTTTCCCGCGCGCAGTCCGCTCCGCCTCAAGCAGGCGCACTCCGGTTGGCTCGCCGATCGCAACTTCTGACGTGAGCCCAACAAACAATCCATGCTCAACCACGCCCACCGTGCTGTCCAACTGAGCCTGCAGCGCCAAAGCCGACTGAATCGGGCCAAAGGCGCAATCGAGTATGTAGTTTCCCCCGTCGGTAATGAACGTTTTTCCGCCGGCGGCAATCCGTAACACCGGCTTCGATTGAAGTTGGGCCAACCGCTTCGCTGTCGACTGCCATCCGAATTGAGCCACCTCCACCGGCACTGTTGAGTGGCTGCCGAGCCGGTCAACCAGTTTGCCGCGGTCGACGACGATCACCAGCCGCTTACTGGCAGCGGCAATAATCTTCTCTCGCAAGAGGTTGCCTCCGCCGCCTTTGATGAGGTTCAGCGTCTGCAACTCCACTTCATCCGCTCCATCGATCGTTACATCCACCTCCGGATACTCTCCTAGAGTCGACAACGGAATCCCTAGGTCCCGGGCTTGCCCGGCCGTCTTCTCCGAAGTCGGAATGCCGATAATGCGCAACCCATCTTTAACTCGCAGTCCGATCGCGGAGACGGCGAATGCGGCCGTGCTCCCCGAACCTAATCCCACAATCGTTCCGTCCTTTAGCTGTTGCGCAGCCCAGTCCGCCGCGGCTTTCTTTAGTTCGTCGATTGCGGCGCTCGAAGGATCTGACATGTTGGGTTGCATCGGAAAGCGTAGACTAGACTCCATTTCACCATGTCTCGGCGAAAGGGACGCCGTGAAAAGTATATAGCGCAGAGCAGCGGTTTATAATGTAGCCGGTGTTTTATGGCGGCTGCCGCGGTTGCGCCGGTGTCCCCCGCCCGCTTTCGTGTTCCCGCTGTATTCGTCGTTTCTCGAGAGCAAGAGCTTGAACCGGGCTTTACCCGGCCGCCGCTGGCTTAGTCACGTCAGACCAGGACAGTGAAGGCGGATTCCTGGCGCTGGACCGGCCGGTAGGCGGTGTCGCGTTCCATCGGCTCGCGGCCGGCTTCCCGGATCAGACGAAGCAGATCCTGGCGGCGAAGGCCCTGGCTGGTGGTGGCGCCGGCGTCATGGTAGATCTTCTCTTCCACCACGGTTCCGTCAATATCGTTCGCCCCGAAACGCTGGGCGATCTGGGCCACAGCCGGAGTCATCATGATCCAGTACGCCTTGATATGCGGGATGTTGTCCAGCATCAGCCGCGACACGGCGATTTGCCTGATATCGTCAAAGCCGCTGGTCTTCGGCAGGTGGTGCAGGGCTGTATTGTCGGGATGGAAGGCGAGCGGGATGAAGGTGACGAAGCCGTTGGTTTGGTCCTGAACTTCGCGGAGCTTAACCAGGTGGTCGACGCGATCTTCCTCGGTTTCGATATGGCCGTACAGCATGGTGCAGTTGCTCTTCAGGCCGATCTCATGAGCGATGCGCGCCGTTTCCAGCCACTCATTGCCATCGATCTTGTGATCGCAAATGATGCGGCGGATGGATTCCGAAAAGACCTCGGCGCCGCCGCCGGGGAGGGAATCGACGCCCGCCGCCTTCAGCCGCTCTAGCGTCTCGCGGATGCTGATTTTGGTGCGCTTGGCGAGGTAGGCCACTTCCACCATGGTGAAGGCCTTGAGGTGCACCCTCGGATACCGTTCCTTCAGACCGGCGATCATCTGGCAAAACCAGTCAAGCGTGAGTTCGGGGTGCAGGCCGCCGACGATGTGAAACTCGGTGACAGCTTCGGTGTAGCCGTGGCCGGCGCGCTCCCAGACTTGTTCCAGCGACATCGTGTAGGCGGAAGGATCTTTGGCGTGCTTGCCAAAGGCGCACAGGCGGCAACTGGCCACACAGACATCCGTAGGGTTGATATGGCGGTTGACGTTGAAGTAAGTGGTATTGCCGTGGAGCCGCTCGCGTACCAGGTTGGCCATCCAGCCGACGGTCAGCAGGTCGTTAGAGCGATAGAGCGTGAGTCCGTCGTCAAAGCTCAGCCGTTGGCCTTCGCGGACTTTGGCCAGGATGGGCTTCAACCTCTGGTCTTCGACGATGGGCTGGGCAGTGAGCACAAGGATTAGATGAGATGCCGGTGGAAAAGGATGTCAGATGCCCAAAAAACGAAGAATAACACGCTTACGTAGCCATTGACGGTGAAGAAGGCGGCGTTGACGCGGCTTAGGTCATTCGGTTTGACGAGTCCATGTTCGTAAATGAGCAGGAGCGAGACCGCCGCGATTCCAGCCGCGCTCAAGACGCCGAGGTGGAACGAAATAACCAAGGCCACCAGGCTCGCAATCATGAGTAAATGCAGGAACTTCGAGATGCGCAGCGCGCCCGCGATGCCGAAGCGTCGGGGCAGGCTGAACAGGCCTTCGGTCCGGTCGAAGTCGTAATCCTGGCAGGCATAAATGACATCGAATCCAGCCGTCCAGAGAGTAACGGCGGCGGTCAGCCATATGATGCGGGCGTCAAGCGAGCCGCGCATGGCGATCCAGGCCGCGGAGGGTGCGATGCCAAGGCAGAAGCCAAGAATCAGATGCGAAAACGAAGTGAAGCGTTTACAAAACGAGTAGAAGAAGAGGGTCCCCAGTGCGAAGGGCGCGAGGATAAAGCAGAGCGGTCCCAGCATCCGAGCGGCCCAGAGGAAGACTAGCGATGAGACGATTGTGAAGCCCCAGGCGAACTTGGTGGAAAGAAGTCCGGCTGGCAAGTGGCGCGCGGCGGTGCGGCCATTGCGGGCGTCCATATCCGCGTCAAGCAGGCGGTTGAAGGTCATCGCGGCCGAGCGAGCCGAAACCATCGCGGCGACAATCCAGAAGAAGCGCCACCACACTCCGGGAATGGCAAAGTGGGCGTCCCGCAAAGCCAGCAGCGCCCCAGTGAGTGCAAACGGCAACGCAAAGATGGAGTGCTCAAACTTGATCATTTCGAGCGTGAGCCGCAGTTTGGTCCAGAAGCGCGACATGAAAATACCATTTTACGGGATGAGCTGGGTGGCGAGCGGGTTCCAGGTAATCCCCGGCCCGGGAAGTGAATCAGAGCCTGTAACTGGCGCAAGTGCCCGCGTCATGCGACCCCACCCCAACTCCGCTCAGACTCACGCCCCAGCGAGCAAAAACAACGCCGAAAAACGCGAATGTTCACCTGCTTGCTCTTCTGTGCGCTCGAATTTGAGGCCCGCACTCACCTGAACAGTTCGTTTCGTCGCCGGGTGTAGGGCAGGCTGGCAGCGGGCCTCTAGCCAGCAGAGCCGACATTAGTGTCGGCTGTTCTGGCTCCGCCGGTCGCTGGCGGGCGCGCCGCTGGAAAGACGGGACGATTTGTGCCATCATGTGCGGGAGGTTGCCAGTGCCGGAACCAAGTCAGGCGGCTGAAAATCGACGTCAGGAGCCGCAAAGCACGGCTGTATTGTGCCTTGTCCGAGTGGCCGCGCACTACGGTCTGACCCTGGATGCGGAGCAGTTAACGCGCGGTAATCCCTTCGATTCAGAGGAACCGAGTCCCGCCCTTGTGCTAAAGATGGCGGAGAGCGCCGGTCTTCGGGGGAAGTTAACCTGCATAAAGCGGGGCGAGTTGGCCCGATTCGCGGCCGTGGTTCCCGCGATTCTGCTGCTGCCAAACGGTAAGACGGCCGTCATAAATCGCGTTCAGCAGGTTGGCGGCGCTACTTTCGCCCTTCTTGAGGAGTTCGAAACCGGCCGCGGACTTTCGGCCCTCTGCGACGAGCCCCGTCTGTTTGAGTGCTGGGCCGGCGCCATGATTCTGCTGAAGCCGCGCTGGCGCCCGTCCGGGGCCGAGCGTCCCTTCGGTTTTGCGTGGCTCCTGGATCAGGTCCTCATGGAGTGGCGCCTGTTTCGAGATATCGGCCTCGCCGCTTTTCTCATCAGCGTTCTCTCTCTCCTGCCGCCCATGACGTTCATGCTCATGATGGACCGGGTGCTCACCAACCATAGCGAGTCGACTCTTGAGGTTCTGGGAGTGGCGCTGGCGGCGGTGATCGTCTTTGAAACGGCGTTCGGCTATCTGCGCCGTTATCTCACATGGCTGGCCGCTTCACGGATCGACGCGCGGCTCAACCTTTACGTTTTTGACAAATTGCTGAACCTGCCCATGTCGTTCTTTGAGCGCAATCCCACGGGCATGATTAACGCCAAACTGGGCCAGATCTGGCACATCCGGGAGTTCCTGACAAACCAACTGTTCGGCACGCTGCTGGATAGCGTCACTCTCTTTGTGTTGCTTCCGGTGTTGTTCATTCTAAACTGGCAGCTCACCTTTTTGGTGATGGCCCTGGCGGCCGGGATGATGGGAATCTATATCGCCTTTCTGCCCTCCCTGGCGAGCCGTCACGCGGCATTAATCAGGGCCGAACAGGCAATGGCCTCGCATCAGGTGGAAACGATTCACGGTATCCGTACCGTCAAGTCCCTATCTCTCGACGGCATGAAGCGCCGTCAGCGTGACCAGCGCGTCGCAGAGGTCATTGAGAAACACCAGGCTCTCGATCGCCTCTCGAACTTCCCTCAAACACTGGCCACGCCTCTGGAACGGTTGATCTATATCGGCAGTTTCTTCTTCGGCTGTTACATGGCCTTGGACGATCCCAACGGGTCCACCATGGGAAGAGTGGTTGCCTTTGCGATGCTCGCCGGCCGCGTCACCGCGCCGGTGGTTCAAATGGCCAATATGATCAACTCCTTCCAGCATGCCCGCGGCGCCATGTATGAAGTTGCGTCGGTGATGAACGTGACGCCGGAGGGAGGGAGGACTGGAACTGGACTGAGGCTCCCGATCAGCGGCCGTATTGTCTTTGAAAATGTTCGCTTCCGCTATAGCCCAACTGCCCAGTACGCCCTCGACGGCGTGTCGTTTGCAATCCCCCAGGGTACGATTTGCGGGGTCATGGGGCGCAGCGGTTCCGGCAAGACGACCGTGGCGCGGCTCTTACAGGGCCTCAACCGTGAGTATGAGGGGCTGATCAAGATCGATGGTATGGACCTGCGGGAGATAGACCTGGACCATCTGAGGTCCCGCATCGGCGTCGTTCCCCAGGAGAACTTCCTCTTCAGCGGCACTATCCGCGACAACATCGGCGCGGCGCGTCCCAAATCCAGCTTCGACAAGATTGTTCGGGCCGCGCAACTGGCCGGAGCCGAGGAGTTCATTGAGCGCCTGCCGAACGGCTATGAGACGGCCGTGGAAGAAGGAGCGGTCAATTTCTCCGGCGGCCAGCGGCAAAGATTGGCGATTGCCAGAGCTCTGTTGGTGGATCCGCCAATCCTGATTCTCGATGAGGCCACCAGCGCGCTCGACGCCGAAAGCGAGGCCATCGTGAACGCGAATCTTCGGCGCATTGCCCGCAATCGCACCGTCATCATTATTTCTCACCGGCTGTCGTCCTTGTCGATGGCCGACACGATTTTGGTTCTTGAGCGCGGACGGCTCTATGACAGCGGCCGCCATGACCAGCTCATTGCCAGATGCGATATTTATCGGTCTCTGTGGTCACAGCAGAACCGCCATCTCGAAACGGAGGACCAGCAACTTGTCCGTAGTCAAGCTAGCTCCGCTTAAGAGGACCAATTCGGCGGCGCTGGCGCTCTCTTTTGAATCAGCCACGGCCGAAATCATTGCCCAGCAGCATCCGATTGCGCAAAGGGCTGTGCTCTACATCCTGGCGCTCTTCGTAGTCTTTGTCATCGTCTTTATGTCCGTCTTTCATCTCGATCGCGTCGTCAATGCTACGGGCCGGTTGGTGCCGGTGGCGGGCACCATCACGGTCCAGCCTTTGGAAAAAGCGATTATTACGAAGATCCTGGTGTCAGTCGGGGACAAGGTAAAGAAAGGTCAAGTCCTCGCGACTCTCGATCCCACCTTCGTGAAGGCCGACTTGGGCCAATTGCAGCAGAAGGTGGCGAGCCTCGGTTCGCAAAAGCGCCGGTTGGAGGCCGAAGAGGCCGACAAGCCGTTTCAGGCCGACCCTGCCCAGCCTTACGACCTCCTGCAGGATTCCATTTGGAGACAGCGATCCACCGAGTTTCGCGCGGGCATTGCCGATTTTGACCAGCGGATCAGCAGCTCGGAGGCGGCCATTGCCGGCTATCGCCAGAGCATCGTCGATTTCAAGGCTCAGTTGAAGAATGCCGAGGAAACCGAGCACATGTACACGGAAATGGAGCGCGAGAAAATCGCCAGCCATTTGCAGTCCATTGAGATGCAGCAATTGAAACTGGAGGCTGCCCGGAAGCTCGATGAGGCGGAAAATCTGCTCGCCACCACTGAGCACCTGCTGGAGTCGCTCAAGGAGCAGAAAAAGGTCTACGTCGATAAATGGCACGACGACAATCTCAGCAACCTGGTGGTAACCCGGAATGAGCTTGAGGAGGCCGGCGCCGACCTTACCAAGGCGAACAAGATGAGCGATCTGGTGAGTCTCGTCTCGCCGGCCGACGCCGTGGTCCTCAGGATCCCTAGTCTGTCTCAAGGCGGTGTTGTCTCGGACGCGGAGCCGATGTTCAGTTTGATTCCGGCCGACGCCGAGCTTGAGGTGGACGCCCAGATCGATTCTAAGGACAGCGGCTTCGTCAAGGTGGGCGATCGGGCAAAAATTAAGTTCGAGGCATACCGGTTTCTTGAGCATGGCGCGGCTGAAGGGGTGGTAAAGACCATCAGTCAGGATGCGTTCACCGAAATCTCCGCTCAGGACGAAGTAACCCGAGGCGCCACCACGCAATCGCGCACACCCTACTTCGACGCCCGCATCAAAGTCACTGCGCTCAACTTACATGATGTGCCGGCCACCGTCCATCTGGTGCCTGGAATGACGCTACAGGCCGACATTATTGTGGGGCGCCGCACGCTGATGTGGTTCCTGCTGGGAGGCGCGCTCAGGTCGGGTTCGGAAGCCATGCGGGAGCCCTGATGCTTGGAACGCCTTGAGCAATTCGAGCCGCGTCGCGGCTAAAGGAGAGTTTTTGCCCGGAAGAGTAGGAACCATTCTCGGCGCTTTGATCCGGCGTAATCCGAAGAATCAATCGAGCCGCAATCGCTCAAAGCCGGCGGCCGGCGCGTCTTACAAGGCTTACGATGCTTTGCGCCGAATGGCCGCGCGCGGCGATGCCGGTGCCCAGTACCGGCTCGGCCAGATGTTCGAAGAAGCCGAGGGCGTTATCCAGAACCTTGGCGATGCCGTGTATTGGTATCGTCTGGCGGCCGAACAAGGTCATGCGCAGGCGCAGGCGCGGCTGGGCCTGATCTACTCCATTGACCCTCCCGCGCCGGCCAGTCTCGCTCCGGAGGATTTCGAAAGCATAACCAGCACTGCCTTGCCGGCCGGGGGCATCTTCAATCAACTGTTTCCCAATGGATTCTCCGTTTCAAAGGACATGGTTGAGGCGGCAAAATGGAACCTTCGGGCGGCTGAAGGAGGCGTCGCCGCGGCTCAAACCCGATACGCGCACCAACTCGCGCTGGGCCTCGGCGTGGAACGCGACGCCGCCGAAGCCGAACGTTGGTTCTTAGCCGCCGCAGAACAGGGCGACCCCAGTGGGCAGGCCGGCCTGGGTGTTCTCTCTGCCGGCGGTTATGGAACCGCGCCTGACTATTCGCGAGCCGCGAAGTGGCTCGCGATGGCGTCGGAAGCCGGCAACGCGGCCGCCGAATACTGGTTTGCGCTGCTGTTGCTCAGAGGCGATGGCGTCCAGCAGGATGTTTCGGCGGCGATTGCGCGCCTGCAACGCGGCGTCGCCCAGGGTCAGTTGGACGCCATGTATCTGCTCGGCATCACTTTGTGGCGCGGCGAGTACCTGGCCGCCGACCCTGAGCAGGCGGAAACGCTGCTGCGGCGCGCGGCTAGCCGCGGTCACCTGGAGGCGGCTTGCGCGCTCGCGAAATTGCTGCTCGATCGCCCCGGCGATGAAGGCGTTGAAGCCGTCAATTGGCTGCGTCATGCGGCCGAAGCCGGACACAAAGGCGCGGCTGCGGCGCTTGGCGAGCTGTACCTTGCCGGCTTTGGCGTCCCGGTGGATCTGGTTGAGGCCGAGCGTTGGCTCGAGGCCGGCGGGCAGGAAAGCCGGGCCGACGCATTCACGCGGGTCGCCTCTGCCTACGCCGAGGGTATTGGCGTCGAACAGAATCTGGAAACAGCTGCCTGGTGGCTTCACTTCGCCGCGAAGCGCGGGAGTGTCGCCGCGCATTACAACCTTGGGTCCCTCTATCGCCTGGGCTTGGGTGTTCAGCAGGATCTGGAGCAAGCCATCCATTGGTACCGCCGGGCCGCCGAACTGGGGAGTCCAGAGGCCGCCTTCTATCTCGGTTTGATCAATTCCGGATACGAAAACGCGGAGCCTGATTACGAGGAGGCGGTTGCCTGGTTCACGCGCGCTTCCGAGGCGGGCCACATTTCCGCGCGCCACAACCTGGCTCTGCTTTTGATTGAAGGCAAGGGCTTTGTCCCCGAGCCGGCGCGAGGTCTTCAGTTGATGGAAGATGCGGCTGAAGCCGGAAGCGTGGAGGCCGCCGAAGCGCTGTTCAATCTGCATTCGAACGGTCAATATTTTCAGCCTTCGCCGGAGCGCGCCGCTAAGTTCCTCGCGAAGGCCGTTGAGCTGGGCAGCGCCTCGGCCGCCAGCGTGTTCTCTGAGTGGCGAGACAAGGGCGATCCGATCGAGGTAGATCGTGGGCTCGCCGTCACCCGCCTTGAGACGGCGGCGAACGCTGGCGATCTTGAGGCCCAGGTAGCCTTGGGACGCCTGTACGCCGCGGGAATTGACGGAAATCCAGACCTGCCGTCGGCGCACCGTTGGTTTGCTCAAGCCGCCGAAGCCGGCCATCCCTTTGCGCAGGCCTGGATGGGCGATTGCCACCGGATGGGCTTACTCGGCGAGCCTGATCCGGTGTCGGCCGAGACATGGTACCGCCGGTCGGCTGCTCAGAACCATGTCGGCGCTCTGGTGGTGCTCGCCAATGCGCTGAGCGCGGCCGAGCCGTCAGGCGAAGAGGAGCGCGCCGAAATATTCGGACTGTGGCTGGCTGCAGCGTCGTCCGGCCACTGCCTGGCGCAAAGAAGTGTAGCGCGGTGTTATCTCGAAGCTTATGGCTGCCTTGCCGACCCGGAAGCGGCCGCGCGCTGGTTTCGCGCCGCCGCCGAGCAGGGCGACGCCGAGGCCGAATTCCAGCTCGCCCGTTGTTACCGGAACGGTTGGGGCGTTCGAAAGAACTTGAAAACCTCTCGTCTGTGGCTGGCCCGCGCCTCCGAACAAGGCCATGCGGAGGCGCACGCTCTTCTGGGCAGGGGCGCCCGGTAGAACGCCTGCACCCCGCACGAGACTACGATGCCGGAAGACCAGACAATTCATCTTTACTGTCTGTGCTGGAACGACGCGCGCATGCTGCCCCACTTCTTCCGCCACTATGACCGGCTGGTGGACAGGTATTTTGTCTTCGATAACGGCTCAACCGATCAATCGATCCCAATGCTTCAGGGCCACGGCAAGGTGGAACTCTCTCATTTTGAAGTGACAGGCGATTCCTTTGTCGCCGAAGAGTCCCATCTGGCCGATACCGTCTGGCAAGGGAGCGAAGCCGACTGGGTGATCGTCACGGACATCGACGAACATTTGTACCATCCGGATTCGCTCGGCTACTTGCGACGCTGCAAGGACCGAAACATTACGGCGATCCGGTCGATCGGGTACGAGATGGTGTCCGGCTACTTTCCGGCCGGGCCTGAGCGGCTCTTCGAAAGCGTAACCACCGGCCGGCGTTCGGCTGGTCACGACCGGCTATGCATTTTCGATCCGCGTGCGCTTACCGCAACGAACTTCGGTCCCGGCCGGCATGTGGCCAGGCCGGAAGGACGCGTGGTGTGGCCCGATTACCCCGAGATCCTGCTGCTCCACTACAAAAATCTAGGGGTGGACTATCTGATTGCGCGCAGCGCCGAACTCAAGCTCGGGTTGCGGCCGCGCGATATCGCCCAGGGATGGGGGTTCCATTACAGTTGGAGCGCGGAGCAGATTACGGCGGCGTGGCGGAAGGCCAAAGACGCCTCCGGTCCAGTGCCCGGACTGGGCGCATTGAAACACATCGAACCAGCCAAGTACTTCGAGGAGGAATACGTCATCGGCTGCTCCGGACTGATGGATGAAGCCTGGTACCTGTCCGAAAATCCCGACGTCCGGGCGGCCGGCTCCGCGCCTCTTCCACATTTCTGTATTCATGGCTGGAAGGAAGGCCGCAACCCCAATTTCTACTTCGATCCGACATGGTATCGAGCGAATTATCCGGACCACCAATCTGGCGCGCGAAATCCGCTCTATGACTACATTGTCCGGGGCGAGAAGGCAGATGCGTGGCCATCGCCGCGGTTCAATACAGGTTGGTATCGGGCGCAGCACGGCCTTACCTATGAGGAGAGCCCACTGCGACATTACCTGCAGCGCAGAAAATCCGGTCTGGTAAGCCCGCTTCCTGAATTCGATGTTACGGCTTACTATCAAAGGCATCCATACCTGCTCGCTGACGCATGGGATCCGTTTGAAAGCCACTTCCGCCGCGCTGTTCAGAAACAACCGGCCCAGCCGCCACCCGCCGTTACTCGATGAATTTCTTGATCCGTGCGGTCAGTGCTTCAATATTCACCGACCATCGCCTGTGCATCGGCTTGCTATCTTCCGGATCGGCTTTGCCTATAAAAATTCCGTAATCCAACTTTAGTGACGAATACATACCCGTGTAACTATAAATCCATTGCGGCTCGGATTGGATATCGATGATCTTTGTGCCCGGGTGGCAGAAAACGGTGTTGAACAATCCCGATCCGGAAGGGCCTACCACCATCGATGCGGAAGAAAAGAGCTTGATCTGGTCACGCACGCTCAGGTGTTCCGGCTCAACGATGTCGAAGCCCATGGCCCAAAGCCTGTCAATCAATTGACTCTCGTTGGCCATAATACGGCTGGTCCAACCGGCTTTTCCCAAACCGTACCGAGACACATAGACTCGCCGGCCCGTTGTCGGGACGCCATGCAACTCGCGAATCTCCGCGAAGACGTCGAAGCTTTCCGGGTCATGGTAAGCGTGGGGACCGCGCAGACCCGGTATCACCGCTCGGTCGATCTGAGTCACCCAATCGATTTCATGCAACAGAATCGCTTCTTTTGGTACGCCGCATAGATTCAAAAGATCCATAAACGGCTTCTGCTGGGCATAGACAATGATCCGGGCATCCTTCAAAGCCAGATCGCGAAATGCCCTGATCTTCGGTACAACACGAAACAGAAAGGAGCCATAGCTGTACGGTTCATCGGAACACAGCACCAGGGCCTGACCTTTGACGTGACGATGCGGGCGTTCTCCCGCCTCAAAGCGGAAATATCCCTCGCCATCGGATGGCCGCAGTCCCGTGGCTTCGTTCGAAAACGCATCTGGTCTGGCGATCCGCCGTAACTGGTTCTGAAAAACCGAGGGGTCGGCATAAGCCTCATCGGTAAAGAACTGCTCATTTTGCGTCAAAATCGTTCTGTATCCCACCAGCGCGGCATTGCTGCTGGCGGCGGTGAATACCGGGGGATAAAGGTAGACGGCGGGCCCGATGCCTTCGGAAAACAGGCCTGCGTCATCTGGATCGTCGACGAACGCCGCCGCATATCGGCGGAAAACGCGCGTGGTCCCCGCGCCCTCTACATAGACCCCGTCGTCGCCTCCCGAGATGACGGCATCGCGCTCGATCCGCGGAAGATCGGTTGGATTAATGGGCCGATAGGAACCCACTCCCAGCGCCCGCATGAAGTCAAAAGCATCCGCAACCATAGTTCTCTCTTCCCGCGGAACTAAGCTAAGAAGCCGTTAAGAAAATTAGCGCCTGACGGCACAGCTGAAGTGGGCGCCGTGTTACTCAAGATACTACGGGCCGTGCGCCGCCGCCTCCGAACGGACTCAAGATTGTTATGCTCGAAGCTGCCATGCGGCGTTTCGTTTGGCTAATCGCATTCGCTCCGCTGCTCGTTTGGTTCTACTGGTGGTTCAGCAACGGCCGCTCCGGCCCATCGTCGAACGTTACGCCGCCGCTGGTCTCCGCCACCCTTACGGGTCCGAAGCAGGTCGTCTTTGACACGCGCGACGGCTGCGAGAAAATCGACATTCCGGACGCGCCGGCGCGGGCCTTTCGCGATAGCCGGAACGTTGTTCACCTCATCGCCACGCACTACGTCGCCCGCGCAATGACCGGCCCGAGCCTGGACTTGGTGAAACACAATTGCCGGGTGATCTACCGGTCGCCACAAGACCCCGATCCTTCACATTTCGAAGACAACAACTGGCTCTACTCCTTTTACACCGAGGATGGACGCCACGTCGCGGCCTTGGTCCACAGTGAATTCGACGGCGAGGAAATCCACGGCATGTGCGCCACGCCAAACGATACCAACAATTGTTGGTGGAACACAGTCACATTCGCGCAGTCGTCCGACGGCGGCAACAGCTTCACTGTGCCGGCGCCGCCGCAGAATCTGGTGGCGGCGGTGCCGTGGCCTTATGTAGTGGGCAATCTCGCCAGCGCCTATGGATACACTGCGCCGACCAATATCCAGAAGGTCGGCGCCCTTTATTACGCTTTAATAAACAGTTGGCCCCGCAAGTCCCAGAAGTACGGTGCCTGCCTGATCCGCACAGCGGATCTGTTTGAGCCAAACAGTTGGAGAGCCTGGGACGGTAAGGGCTTCACTGTCCGTTTCGCGGACCCATACCGCGAGGCGATCGCCAAGCCTGAGGAGCATGTGTGTGAACCGGTCCTCGCCGGTGCGGCCGAGAGCCTGTTGCGGCACATGGAAAGCGAAGCATTCGTTGTCACACAGTTCGCACCCGACCAGCGCTTTGACGGGCCCGGTTTCTACATTCAGGCGTCGCGCGATCTCATCCACTGGTCGAAGCCGAGTCTTGTGGTGAGCCTCGGCGATCTGAGGACTTCGGACGGCGAAGGCAAGTGGAACTACGATTACGTCAGTCTGCTGGATCCGATGTCCGCCGACCGCAACTTCTCAAGCATCTCCAGCCGGCCGTATCTGTATTACGTAAGGTCAGACGGAAACGACCCGCCGTATGCGAGAGTTCTTTTCCGCCGCCAGATCTCGTTACGGTTCGGTAAGTAGTGAGCAATGCTCGTTTGCGAGCTTCCAGCGGAGGAGGCTCGACGCAATAGCGCTGCTTCAACTGCGGCGATTCGCAGACAAAACGGGCCTGCCCATGCCGCCCATACTCCGCATAGTCCGCGAAGCGATTGAAAGCAACCGCCGCCGCCTGGCGGACGCTCGGGTAAAGGGATCTGTTGCCGCTGGAGATTCTGGAGGTTATCGGCCGGCTGATCGAGGGGGTGGCATTCCGCACGCTGAAGGAACTTCGATAGGGACTGCCTATGTGCCGCCGCTGTTGACCCTCCCATCCAGACGACCGCTCTCGCTTCATTCCAGCAGCAGCAACTCGTGCCACACGGCATGGCAAAAATGCACGTCAGGGTACTCGACGACGCGCGTTGCGAGATAGAGATCCATGGCCTCGGTGGCGCGGTCGCCGATTGAAACCGTGAACGTGTGGCGCCGAAGGGTTTGCTCCACCGAAAACCAGCCGCTGAACGCATCCGCCTCGGTAAAATCGGTTTCAGCGGACGCGGGCGAAGTTGACTTTCTGATCCACACCGCAAACTGAACGGGATGCGATTCTTCGCGCTCAAGGGATACAACACTGCGCAGAGCTTTTGTTCCAGCCGGTATCGCGCCGGCAACGCGCACCAGCGACACACGGCCGGGAAGCGGGTGGAGCAACGTCGGATGGCCGGGGACGAAGACTGGGAACGGAAAATCTGAATTGCGGCTCAGAAGCACGCCCCGTTCCAGAATATGAGAAGAAATGGGAGTCCCCTGGCGAGCCGTTTCCGTGGCGGGCAAGGAAATTGTGCCGATCACCGGAATGGTCGCCGCCGCGAAGTCCCAAATAATCCTGCCTTGAGGCTCCGCGCCGCCCGAAGCGGTCCTCGACAGGAAATAGAGGTCGAGGGCGTTTTCAGAGGGCTCGCTCACGGGCACGATCAGTTCCTGTCTGGCGCCGCGTTCGTCGGCGGGCGCCCAACCCGACCACCAAAAAGCGTCGTCCGCGACAATCGTCTCACCGGAAAGATGCATGCGGGCATTGAGCGTCGAAACAACCACGGCCAATGAGATCAGGCGCGGTTCCAAGGCCGCGACCGAGGCGACGGCCCGCACCGAAGTGGCGCGGGGCGGGCAGACGGCATGAGCCTTGAGGACTGTGACGCCGGCCCCAGCAGGATACCTGGCGATGCCGCCGGGAGGGCTAATCAGACCCTCCAACGGCGCTGCCAGGGGCTTGATCCGCAGCCTGACATCGCCCGTTATTACGAACTCGTGCCAAAATTCCTGCGATTGCCCGCGAACCTCGTCAAGAGCAAGATTCTCGGCCACCAGTTTGGCCGATTCGATGACATCGGCCATGAAGGATATCCCGTTGTGACGCGCAAAATCGAAGGCGTCCTCAAGCCTGTGACGCTCGACACAAAACTGAACCAGACTCCGAATCGCCTGCCAGGAGTTCGGTTCGTGAGATGACGCGCGCAACGCGATTTCGCGGGCTTCGCTACTCATGGCCGCCAGCACGTCCGGCAACCGCGATTCGTTGGCCTGATCGCCCTTCGTGAAAGTCTCGATCATATGCCGGACAATCCGGATTTGCCGCTCGCCATACGCGTCGAGAATCCGCCGGTAACCGTCCACCTGGGTCAAACGATTCAGTTCCACCGGCCGGGTCATCCTATACCAGAAGACCGGCTCTGGAACAACCTCAAGCCGAATTCCAGACAGTACGGAAACGGCCAGAAAAGCCCAGTCGTCGATGGCGGGGCCGTGTGACGTTTGAAACCCGCCGAACTGCTTGAAAGTTCGCCGGTCAACTAGAAAAACGCCATTGCCGAAACAGTTCTCGAAGGCGCCCAGTTCGGCGCATGCGCCGATGGGAAAGTAGCTCAACCACCCGTCGCGCCCTTCGGCCGGGCTGCCGCTATGTTGGTATTGCAGCGGGACGCCCGTGACAACGCCGGCTCCCGTCCGGCGAGCCGCCGTCACGAACGTCTCAACGCATTCCGGCATCAGAATCGCCGCGTCTTCTTCAACGAAAAGCAGGTATTCGCCAGTGGCCTGAGCCGCCGCGGCAAGTCGAGCCCCGGCGCGATCGGCAGGTCCAGCGATGACGTGCAGTGCAACCGGCGGACTGGCCGACGCAAAGGCCGCCAGAGCCGCGGTACGGCGGGCGCTCGAGACGGCGTCATCGACGAGAATGAATTCAAGTTTTGGATGGGCCTGGCGAAGAAGCGACTCGATCAACAGAGCCGCAGTCTGAGAAAGGCTCGACAGAATCAAACAAACGGAAACAAGAGCGTCAGCCACCTGAGCCGGTTCGTGGTGGGGCTCGGCCGCGTCGCCGGCGACGCCGGACTCGGTGAGTTCGAGCCACCTCGACAAGGTGTCGGCCTGGGAAATCGCCCGGTGCACGGACTGCTGCCCGGATGTCAGGATCTGCTGGAGTTTCGCGGCAAGCGCCTGCGGGCGGGGCGCCACAAGGCATAGGTGGCGGTCATCGGCCGAAATCAGTTCGGCTGTGCCGCCAGTATCGGTGGCCACGAAAGGCAAGCCGAGTTCAAGACACTCCGCGACAACGCAGGGCGAATTCTCGGCAAGAGAAGGGATCACCGCCAGCGCCTCTTGCCTGTTCAAGTAGTTCAGTGCTTCCTCCTGCCCATACTTGGCAAGGAAGCGTAAGGGCGATGGCCACAGGCGCGCCCGTTCCACCGCATAGACTCCCGAGTGAAGACCGCCGATTTGGGCGAACTTTCCCAGAAATGTAATTCTGACGCCGGAGAGGCCGGCGGATCGATCGAGAAGGTCGATGGCATCGCAAAACAATTCCAGGCCTTTGCGGACCTCAAGGCGGCCGAAGAACACAATCTCGTCGATTGGGGCGGACTTCAGACTGGGCTCAGACGCGGCAACCGAGCCCGGAAGCCGGACCAGATTTTGCAGAACCAAAACCTTGGCGGGCATCACCCAGCCATGCGAAGTCATCCAATCGACAAGATATTGGCTGGGGCTGATGAGAGCGTCTGCAAGTTCAGCGCAGCGCCGCTCCATGTAGGCAACGATCACCGGCTGGCGATCCCAATAGCGGAGCGAGTTGAGTTCCAGCACCCACTCATGCGGCCCATGCGTCACCACATACATGCGCGGAGCATTCTTAAGCGCGCCAGTGCGTTTTGCCAGCAGCGAATAGTAACCGTGGCCGCCGCAGTCATTAAAATAGACAACATCGAATCGATGTTGCTTCAAGTAAAGATAGACGCAATAACTCGCGGAACGGCAATCTTCGAACGCCTTTGGGACAAGCCGGCCGGCGGGCACAAAGTCCAGGGCGATGCCTAACTCGCGATAACTCGCGGCGAGTTCAGTGAAATTGCCCTCTTTAACACGGGGGCCGTTCTCATCGGAATCGGCAAAAGCAACAGTTACATCCAAGCCGGCGGCGGCGAGCGCAAGCCCCAGGCTGGTATTCGCGGTGCCGATCCCGCCGTTCTTGAACAGGCCATGAAACTCGGTTGTTACCAGACAGACCCGCACCTGCATCAGTCTACACTGGGCGTCCGAGACCCGACCGCCATGGAACGGGTCAATAACCGGACCAGTTGGACCCGGGCGCCGCGAGAAGGAAGACCGAAGCCAGAGGGGGGCGTGATGAAACGAACTCGAAGGGCTGTGCCATCTACGATTGACCGGACTTTCGCCAATCAAGAGATTGGCGTGCCCAGGCGCGCGGCGGATTGGCCTGGTGCGGTGGCAAAAACCGGCGTCGAGTAGTGAATGAAAGAGTCATACAGGAAAGGAGCGGCGAACCACCCTTGACCCCGAGTCATGCGCCCGGCCGCCATCCCTACCGCGACCGCGTTCGTCCCTGGTTTCATCGATCAATAGAACAATGTTAACTTCGAAACGGAGAGGCTTCCCTGGAAAGCTTGGCGGCGAAGCCCTGACTCGTCAAGAGATTGTAGAAAGAGGCTTTCAGGACGGATCGTGAACCAACCCGTCAAGTCCAAAAGATAGTTTTTCAGGAGCAAGACTCATGGTGACCTCGCTCAGCCCAGCCAAGCAGATCGTCCTCGCCGAAGACAACTCGGCGGATATCATGTTGGTGCGGCTTGCCCTCCAGAACGCCGGGCTCGATTGCGAGTTACGCGTGCTGGACGATGGAGATAAGGCCATCGCGTTCATCGAGGAATTCGACTCAAAACCCCTTGCGGGAGCCATTGACCTGTTGCTTCTCGACATGCATCTGCCAAAGCGCAATGGCGAAGAAACATTGAACCGGTTACGCTCCAGCCACCGCTACAAAAATACACCCGTGGTGGTGATGACCTCTTCGGATGCGCCGCGGGACCATGCGCAAGCGAAAAAACTCGCTGCGATGCATTACTTCCGGAAGCCGTCTAACCTCTCGGAGTATATGCAACTCGGCATTATCGTGCGCGGCCTCCTATCCCCGGCTCTGATTTCTGGAGATTTGCCGGCAGGCGAGGGTGAAAAATGACGCTTCCCCGCATTAAAACCGGCGAGCGCTTTGACTTTCTCTCGGGTGGCGGCGAGATGGGACGCCTCATTCGAGAATTCGACTGGTCTGGCCATCGGCTGGGAAAGCCGGATGAATGGCCGCGCAGCCTCAAAACAGCGGTCAGCCTGATCCTCAACTCCCAGCACCCCATGTGGATCGGCTGGGGACCCGAAATGTCGTTCCTCTATAACGACGCCTATCTTCATGTCCTGGGGCTCGCCAAGCACCCGAAGTCGCTTGGCCGCCCCGCGGCCGAAGTCTGGGCTGAGATTTGGGACGTCTGCGGTCCCTTGGCCGACAAGGTTTTCCAACAAGGTCAGGCAAGCTTTGTAGACGACGTGCGCCTGTTCATGCATCGGGGCGATTATCTGGAGGAAACCTACTATTCGTTTTCCTACAGTCCGATTCGCGATGAGTCTGGCGAAGTCGGCGGCTTGTTCTGCCCATCGAACGATGTTTCTCCCAAAGTTCTGGGTGCGCGGCGGCTGCGAACCTTATCGGAATTGGCCGGCGGCCCCTATGGCGGCGAAAGCACCGATGCGGCTTGCGCCATCCTCGCGAGGGAACTGAGGAACAATCCATCCGACGTGCCTTTTGCTCTCTTGTACGTGGCTGATTCGGACGGCACAAACCTTGTTCTGAAGCAAACCGTTGGACTTGAAAATGGGGACGAGTTCCTTTCACCTAAGGCAGTAGATCTGACAGCAGGAAAGTCCAGCGGCGCTCTGTGGCCGCTGGCGGAAGTGTTTTCCAGCAGGACAAGCAGACGCGTCTCAGTTGGACGCTTTGACGTGTTTCCGCGGGGCCCTGCCGACCAAAGAGTCTCCGAGGCGATTATTTTGCCCGTCATCTCTCGCGGCGACGACAAGCCGCTGGGCATTCTCATCGCGGGCGTGAACCCAACGCGCAGGTCCGATCCGGATTACCAGACATTCTTTGAGCTTGCCGCCACGCAGGTTGGCACCGTAATCCAGAACGCGCGCGTTACGGAGGAAGAGAAGAAGCGGGCTTATATGCTCGAGCAACTCGACCATGCCAAGACTGCGTTTTTTTCCAACGTCAGCCACGAGTTTCGTACGCCTTTGACGCTGATGCTCGGCAACCTGGAGGCGGCGCTCGCCGGGAACGGCCTGCCCGAAAATGAGCGCGAGCAGATCGACGCCGCCCACCGGAATTCCCTGCGTCTTCTCAAGCTCGTCAATTCGTTGCTCGATTTTTCGCGCATAGAAGCGGGCCGCACCCAGGCCATCTTTCAACCCACCGACGTCGCCGCGCTCACCGCCGAGCTCGCGAGCAATTTCCGCTCGGCTTGCGAGCGCGCCGCCTTGAAACTTGTCGTGGATTGCCCCGCGCTCACGCAGCCTGTGCACCTGGACGCTGCGATGTGGGAAAAAATCGTTCTCAACCTGCTGTCCAATGCCTTCAAATTTACTTTCGAAGGCGAGATCGCCGTTCGCGTGCGCGAAGCCAGGGGGCAGGTGGAGCTTTCGGTTCAAGACACCGGCGTTGGCATTCCCAAGGCCGAATTGCCCCGCCTCTTCGAACGTTTCCACCGTATCGCGGGACAGAGGAGCCGCTCCTACGAGGGGAGTGGTATCGGACTGGCGTTGGTACAGGAACTCGTCAAGCTTCATGGCGGGGACATTCACGTCGACAGTGAAGCCGGTCAGGGAACCACCGTGACAATCCTTGTTCCTTTCGGAACGGGCCACCTCCCGAAAGTCCGGGCGGAAACCGCCAGGAGCCTCTCTTCGACGTCGATCCGCGCGGAGGCCTACGTCCACGAAGCGCTGCATTGGATCTCGGATGAGCCCATAACTTTTGAAGCGGCGCCTGACCAAGCCCGTTCCCCCGGTGAAGCGGGGGCGTTGCGTGAAGGCACGCGGATCGTCTTTGCCGACGACAACGCGGATATGCGCGGATACGTCCGGCGCCTGCTCGGACAGAGATGCCACATTCAAACCGCTGCCGACGGACAAGAGGCGCTGGAAGCCATTCGCGAAAGCCATCCGGACCTGATCCTCACCGACGTGATGATGCCTAATCTCGATGGCTTCGGGCTGCTACGCGCCATCCGCTCCGACCCGGCGTTGCGCGAAATCCCGGTGATCATGCTGTCCGCGCGAGCAGGCGAGGAGAGCCGCGTGGAAGGCCTGGATGCGGGAGCGGATGACTATCTGGTCAAGCCGTTTTCCGCCCGTGAATTGATCGCCCGCGTGAGTTCTCTTCTGGACCTGGCTCGCGCGAGACGGGAGTCTCTTGCCGCGCTCCGCGACAGCGAACGGCGCACGCGGGCGTTGTTCCAGCAAGCGCCAGGCTGCATCTGCGTGTTGAGCGGCCCCAATCATGTTTTCGAGTTCGTGAACGATTCATACGCTCGTCTGGTGGGAAATCGCGACTACCTCGGCAAGACATGCCGCGAAGCAGTTCCAGAAGCCGAAGGTCAAGGATACTTCGAACTTCTTGACCAATGCTATCGGACTGGCGAGCCCTTCAGGGGGCTTGAAACTCCCCTTCATTTGCGGCGCGCGCCGGACGGTCCGCTTGAGACCAGGCTGGTCGATTTCATCTACCAGCCCATCACGGACGCGGCGGGTCAAGTCACGGGCATCTTCGTCGAAGGTTTCGACGTTACCGATCGTGTATCGGCGCAATCGGCTCTGCGTGAGAGCGAGTCCCGCTTCCGAACGCTTTTCAATTCCATCGACGAGGGTTTTTGCATCATCGAAGCGATCCCCGCCACGGATGACAGCCCTGGAGACTACCGGTACATCGCCGCCAACCCGGCATTGAAGATCCAAAGCGGCATCACCATTAACGTTGGACACGACACGATTAGAGGCGTTCTTCCAACTGAGGCTCAGTCCTGGATTGACGTCTTTGACGAGATCCTGCGAACAGGGGAGCCTGTCCGCGGGGAGCGGGGACTCCTTACGCAAGGACGGGTATTGGATCTTTATTCGTTCCGGCTTAATGACGAGACAGAGCGCCGCATCGCCGTGATTTTCACCGATGTTACAGCCCGTAAGCGCGCCGAAGCGGAGTTAGTGCGCGCGAATCAGGACCTTGAGCAGTTCGCCTATTCCGCGAGCCACGACCTCCAGGAACCCTTGCGTAGCATAAAGATTTACAGCGAGTTGCTGGCTCAACGCTTCGGGGACAAGTTGGAAGGCTCAGCCCGCGATTTCCTCGGCTTCGTAACGTCCGGGGCCACCCGGATGGAAATGCTGGTGAGAGACCTTCTCGCCTATACGCAAGCCGGTCAGCTCACCCGTCCCACCACCCCCGCGGATGCCGGCGAGGCTCTGGCCAGTGCGCTTGCCAACCTCGACGGAGCGATAAGGGCAAGCGGCGCCCAGGTGATCTCCGAACCCTTGCCCTCCCTATTCGTCCACGCAACGCAGCTTCAGCAACTTTTCCAAAACCTGGTGGGGAACTCCATCAAATACAGCCGGCCCGAAACGCCACCGGTGGTCGAAATAACGGTTCGGCGGGACGGCGAAAGCTGGTTATTCTCCGTCAGCGATAACGGCCTCGGCATCGAGGCGGAATACAAGGAGCGCATCTTTGGCCTATTCAAACGACTCCATACACAGGATGAATATTCCGGCACCGGCATTGGCCTGGCCATTTGTCAGCGAATCGTCGAGCAATATCGCGGCCGGATCTGGGTCGACTCCGAGCCGGGAAAAGGATCCACCTTCCACTTCACCCTCCCCGCCTGACTTGATTTCGCAAAGGCGGTTCCAGATTCTGGTCGTGGAGGATAGCAAGGCCGACTTGTTTTTGATCCGGGAAGCCATCGCCACCGCGCAGGTCAACGCAACGGTGTCAATTGTCAATGACGGATATCAGGCGGTAGAGTTTATCGACAGGGCGGACACCGGGGAAGGGGCCATTTGCCCGGACCTTGTACTGATGGACGTTAATCTTCCCAAAAAGGACGGCATCGAAGTACTTCGGCACATACGCGACAGCACTAACTGCAAGAACGCGGCGGTGCTGGTGGTGAGCTCTTCGGACTCCGTGAGCGATCGCGAGGCGGCCAAGGCATTGGGCTTCAACGGATATTTCCGCAAGCCTTCCGTTTACGCCGAGTTTATGAAACTTGGGCCGATTATCAGAGAAATGCTCGCCTCTGTCAGCGGCGCCGAGCGCTAGGGGACGGGAGCGGCACTCCCTGCCAGTTTGGCTGCGGCGGCCGATGCTCCTCCGCCGCGCCGGTAGTCCACGAGATCTTCATTTCGGCTGCAGCTCAAAGCGGGCCACAACTTCGTGGTGGTCAATGGGCTTGCCACGGCCGGCTTGCTCAATGCCGCGCTGAATGCGACTTTGCGTGATCATCTTCTTCCAGCCCGTTGCCGATCTCTTGTCTCTCGCTAAGTCGCCAAGACGCAAAGAACGCAATGTCTTCCTCATACGACATTGAAAACTCGTTTGAACCCTGAATCCATGTGGAATTGGTTGTGGCAATGGAAGAGCATTAGACCCGGCTCAGTGGGCGCCAAATCAACCTCAGCGCTCCCAAAGGGCTTCAAGAGAAAAACGTCCTTTCTGAGACCTGTGACGGGTCTTCCGTCGATTCGCACCATTTCGAAGGTGGTGCGATGAAAATGTAGGGGATGCGCATCGTCACTCTTGTTTTGGAAGGCAAATCGGCAACGCTCTCCGCGTTTCAGAGTCGTCGGCTTGTCTATGCCGCTGTGCGTCCGTCCGTTGATCAGCCACTGCTCGAATCGGTTCCCGTTCCCCATCGCACTGCTAATGACCATCGGCATGGTGGCGTGTATCTTCTCCGGCGCCAATCCCGCGGAAAACAGTGAATAGTCCCAATCCTGTCCGGCAGGGTCCGTCCAATTCGCCGGGCCGATCTTCCCGGCATACTCCACAACGATCCCCATTCCTCGATCTCGGAGAACATCGTCGTTTGAACCGAATATCCATACACCGGGTGTTTGCATCTCCACCACCGCATCCACCCGCTCTCCAACGCCCAGCTCCAATATGTCCACCAGCGCGGGCCTTGGCACGGCATTGCCGTCCAAAGCCACGACAAGAAAACGGTGGCCCGGCAAAGATAACCTTATGTTTTCGGTGGCGCTGGCGTTCAGTACATGGAAGAGCAGGCGCTGGCCTTCCTTTACGCGTAATGGCTCACCATGTCCCAGCGCCTTCCCATTGATCGAAGCAGACTTATAGCCAATCTCCCAATGCTCGTGCTTCATCTCTTCCGCGAGGGCCGGTTGTTCGCGCACCTGTTGGTCAATGGGCTCAAACGATTGCTCTTCCAGTTCGTCATTCGTCAAGTAGGGCTCCCATTCATGGGTCGAGATGAATAGTTCCTGATCGTAACGTCCGGGGTTGTTTCTGGGTTCTACGTAAACGAATGAAAACTGTCCACTATACGTGCCGCGATTCAGATCCTGCCGGGCCATTGCGTGCGAGTGCACATAGCGAACGCCCGTCCGTTGCGGAGGAAGAACGTAAGTCAACCTTCCGTGCGCCGGTACAGGAAGACTATTCTCCTCCTGAGTTCCGTCCACGCGCGCGGGAACAATCAGGCCATGCCAGTGAACGTACTCTTCCCGGTCCGTTTCGTTGACGATCTCAACATGAACAGAACGGCCCTCGCGAAGATGCAGTACCGGGCCAGGGGCGCCGCCGTTGTATACGGTGGTCGCGATGCTATGTCCGGAGGCAATTTCAATCTGGGCGCGTGCGATGCGCAATGTAACATCCGGACGTCCGGACAATGCCTCCAGGGAGCCGCGCCTTAAAAGGATTTCCCCACCGGTAGCTAACGCCAGCGAAAAAAGATCCCGCCTGGTAAGAGTCACGTTTACTTATGGAACGTAGCGGAGTGCATCTCTTTGTCATCCTCGCCGAGAATCCTGATTGTCAGATCATGGTCATCCGCCTCAAGCACCCCGAAGCCGTAGGACTCCTTGGCGAATAAGACCTCCGGGGCGGAAGCGTTCACTTTGACCTCTCCACGTCCACTTGACCCAATGATGAACAGATTCACACCATCGATCGGCTTCAATTGTTCAAGATTGTGGACATGGCCTGAAATATAGACGTCAGCCCGGCCCTGCAGGATGGGCATCAGATCTTCCATGAGGCGGTATGACTGCCACATCGACGTAGAGGGCGGCATATGCCCGTACACGATCTTCCACTTTGCCGTACTTTTATCGAGCTCGGCCTGCAACCATCGCGCCTGGAGAGCGGAGAAGAGATGCTGCTCGCCGTCCGTTCCAAACTGCGTATTGATTGCGAAGAACTGCGCAGGTCCAGCCATATACGTGTAGTAAGGAGCGGGAAACCGCCAGTGAGAGTTCCTGGAGGAATATGCGATCTCAGTGGCGGCTAAGCTGCCCCCCCAATCATGGTTTCCAAAGACAGGAAAAAACGTAATTCCCATTGGGCCGTAAAGATCCTCAAAAGCTATCTTGAATCCCGGGTCATCCGGACCTTCCAGGTTGAAATAGAAGTTATCGCCGAGAGTAAGACCAAAGTCGAAGGGCTTCTTTCGGTGCTCCTCCAGCATAGCCGCCGCCACCTTATGTTGGTCCTCGCCTCGCGTGCCGAAATCGCCCATCATCGCGACACGGATGGCGCCTCCCTTTGCGGGCGCCCGGAAAACGGGTTGAGACTTCATCATAAACCCCGGCAACGATATGCCATCAACCACGTAGAGCAACTGCTCCTCTTCCAATTCCAGCGCATCTACTTCGGCTTTATGGTCCTTGTACTCATAAGATATCGATCTTAGGCGAGGTTCCACGATGGCCAAGGCACGCTTGGCTTCGATCACGTGCAGCGCCCGTACGGCGGCCAAAGAGATCGCCGGATCGGCGTTATAAGCAGCCTCGCGCTCCAATAGAGGAACAGTAAGGGCGCTCGAGACCCAGTTATCGCTGTAGACCACACGTTCGAACAGGCGGAGGCGAGTGTTGCCCGGAACATCCGCGCCGAGAACATCATCCAAATGAGAAGCTACGAATTCTTCGGAACCGGCTTTACCGGAGATCTGTTCAATAACGGCATAATGCAGGTAGTCGTCGTTCTCCTTCAGCAGCTCACTTGCTTCCAACGCCCCTATATTCTCGAACACATGGTAACGTGCCGCTGTTGTCTTCCATTCGTTCGTTAACCGCTGAAGCAACTGAGCGGGGGCATCCGGCTTTAGGGTAGCGGGAGGCATCTGGTGCGCGTTGCTCGCTTGAGCATTGGCGACGCTGTGGCAGGCAGCGAGGCCACAAAATAGAACGAACTCGTGAAAGGTTCGATGAAACATACGTTACCCGCCGAACCCATTGTATATAGGGAGCTTGCAGCCTCAAGTTCTTCGGAAGTCCTTTGGCCGCTCCGGCGGGGAATAGGCAGGTTGGAAACCTGGCTGTTAGTCGGGGGTAAAGCCTGCGCTCCCCACCGGCTAAAGCCGGTACCACCAAGCCGGCGCCACCCTGCCTTACAGTTCTTATTTCTGGTAGCCTGAGAGTGGAGTGGAGCGGCCTAACAAACTACACAGTTTCGCCATGGGGAGGACTTTGTCCCTCCTCGTTGCACTGGTCTGCCTGAGCACTCCCGAACTGGCCCGTCAGATGATGGGAGACGCCCTGCTCGTTGAGGCCGGAGGCGGCGGCCGCACCCCGGGCGTCCGCTCATCTCTTGAGCGGAGCCGTGTTTCGTTTCGCTCTCTTCCAGATTGCCTCAAGGCGGCCCGGCAGTCCTCGGTGCACGCCTTTTATCACTGGGCATGGACGGAAGCCGGCGCCGCTACAGGATCGCCGCTTATTGAATGGGCCCATCGCCCGAGTTCCCTGTCCATCGTTTCGCCGTCCGGCCTCTACACCTTCTCCCTCTTTGAGCGGCCTCCGCCCGCAGCCTGATCTCTTCCTCTTTCATGCCACGCCCCAACTCCGCGAAGCCTTATCGCTTCGCTTCGTAGGCGGTGGTCAGGCAGGTTTTCAATCAGGTTGAGTCGGGTCCACAGTAGTCAGGAAGGCAAAAGTTTATGTTAGATAACGTTCTCGCCAAGGTGTTTGGCACCAAGCACGAACGGGAAGTCAAGGCGATCCGCCCCATGGTGGCGCAGATTAACGCTCTTGAACCGCAAATGCAAGCACTCTCCGACGCGGAGCTGGCGCAAAAGACCGTCGAGTTCAAACAGCGGGTGGCCAATGGCGCCTCGCTCGACGACATTCTCATCGAATCCTTCGCCGTCTGTCGCGAAGGCGGCCGCCGCGTCCTCAATATGCGCCACTTCGACGTCCAGTTGATCGGCGGCATTGTTCTCCATCGCGGCAAGATCGCCGAAATGAAGACCGGCGAAGGCAAGACGCTTGTCGCCACCCTCCCTTGCTATCTCAACGGCATCGGCGGCGAGGGTGTCCACGTGGTCACCGTCAATGACTACCTCGCCCGCCGCGACTCCGAATGGATGGGCCAGCTCTACAAATTCCTGGGCCTCTCGGTCGGCGTCATCGTGCATGATTTGGATGACCACGAGCGCCGCGCCAGCTACGCCTCCGACATCACTTACGGCACCAATAACGAGTATGGCTTCGACTATCTCCGCGACAACATGAAGTTCCGTCTGGAGGACTGCGTCCAGCGCGGCCACAACTTCGCCATCGTCGACGAAGTGGATTCCATTCTTATTGACGAAGCCCGCACCCCGCTCATCATTTCAGGCCCCAGCGAAGAATCCACCGATAAGTACTACCGCGTTAACCGCATCATCCCCCATCTTGAACGCGGCGAAGTGATTGAAGGCAAGGATCCCGGCGAGAAATACACTACCGGCGACTTCACCGTGGATGAGAAGCATCGCTCCGTCGCCCTCACTGAGCAGGGTGTGTTGAAGGTGGAAAAGCTGCTGGACAGCGGCAACCTCTATGAGGCGGCCAACATTGAACTCAACCACCACGTCCAGCAATCCTTGCGCGCCCACATCCTTTATCAGCGTGACCGCGATTATGTCGTCCAGGAAGGCCAGGTGATCATCGTGGACGAGTTCACCGGACGCCTCATGCCCGGACGCCGCTGGAGCGACGGCCTCCACCAGGCCATCGAAGCCAAGGAGGCCGTGAAGATCGAGCGCGAAACACAGACCCTGGCCAGCATCACTTTCCAGAACTACTTCCGCATGTATAAGAAGCTGGCGGGAATGACCGGTACGGCCGACACCGAAGCCGCCGAGTTTTCAAAGATCTACAACCTGGATGTGGTTCAGGTTCCCACCAACCGCACCATGGTCCGAAAGGAATTCTCGGACATCGTTTACCGCACGGAAGAAGAGAAGTTCCGCAACGCCGCGAAAGAGATCAAGGTCCTCCATGAGAAAGGCCAGCCGGTTCTGGTGGGAACCATTTCCGTCGAGAAGTCTGAGCGCCTCTCCGGTCTTTTGAAGAAGCTGGGCGTCCGGCATGAAGTCCTCAACGCAAAGAATCATGAGCGGGAGGCGTTCATCGTGGCGCAGGCAGGGCGCAAAGGCGCCGTCACCGTCTCGACAAACATGGCCGGCCGCGGGACGGACATCCTGCTGGGCGGCAACCCCGAATTCCTGTTGCGCGAACGGCTCAAGAAGCAGAACAAGACCCCTGAAATGCTCCCGCACGAGGAGTATGAACGCGAAATGGCCGATATCAAACGCCAGATTGAGGCTGAGCGCCAGGAAGTGAATGCCGTGGGCGGATTGCATATCCTCGGCACTGAGCGCCACGAATCGCGGCGCATCGATAACCAGCTTCGCGGCCGCGCAGGACGCCAAGGCGACCCCGGCAGCTCCCGTTTCTACCTGTCCTTGCAGGACGATTTACTGCGCATCTTTGGCGGCGAGCGCATGCAGGGCTTGATGCTCCGCCTGGGCATGGAAGAGGATGTGCCGATCGAATCCGGCCTCATCACCAAACGCATCGCGGCCGCCCAGAAGGCCGTGGAAGCTCAGAACTTTGCCTCGCGCAAACATGTTCTGGAGTACGACGACGTCATGAACAAACAGCGCCAGGCTGTTTACGGCATGCGTCACGCTCTGATTGTCGGCGAGAGCCAGCGCGACAAGATCCTGGAAATCGTCTCCGGCATTGTCGCCCAGTTTGTGGATCAGTACTGCGGCGAAAAAACGCGCGTTGACATGTATGACTACCTCGGCCTCCAGAATGCCGTGCTGAATCAGTTCGGCGTCAAGGTGGAAATCAGCGATCTATCGAGCCTGACGCGCCAGGAGATGGAGGATTACCTCAACAAGCTCCTCACTGACCGTTATGCCGAAAAAGAGCAGACCGTGGGCCCGGAGAACATGCGCGAAGCCGAGCGCATTATCATGCTCAACGTCATCGATAACCAGTGGAAGGACCACCTGCTGTCGATGGACCACCTCAAGGAAGGCATCGGCCTTCGTGGCTACGGGCAGAAGGATCCGCTCATTGAATACAAGAAGGAATCCTTCAAGCTCTTCCAGGACATGATGGATCGCATTGAGGATGAAAGCCTGCGTTATCTCTACTTCCTCCGCATTGAGACCGCTGGGATTCCGTTGCCTTATCCGGAAACGGACGACGACGAAGACGGCGATTCACCCGCCCGTGAGCCGGAACCGGAACTCGCGGCCGTGGCCGCTCAGCGCGAGCAGGCCCGCAGCGAAGTCCTGGATCTGACCAGAAATATCCAGAAAAAGAACGATCGAAAGCTCGCGGCGCTGCAATTTGCCGGTGGCGAAGCATCCAGCACCGTCCAAACGGTGTCTAATCCGGGGAAGGTAGGTCGCAACGAGCCTTGTCCATGTGGAAGCGGGAAAAAATACAAGAAATGCCACGGAGCATAGAAGCCGGATGGGCGGCAGCGGCGGCAACACTTCTCTTGGCTACAAGCCTGTTCGCGGCGGACCTTCTCCCCGCTAAGTGGGGCACTGCGGCGAGGACGGACACCACGCCCGTCGCGCCGTCCGATCCAGCGGTCTTGTCCGAGTACGGTTTCGTTTCGGCTGAATCAGCCAACTATGGCAAGCTGCGCGTCACTGCTTACCGCATGAAAGATTCCACGGGTGCCCTTGCCGCCTGGGAATCTTTGCGAGCACCAGGATCAAAACCTTGCGCGGCCGCCCCCTACTGCGCCCAGGCGCTGGGCAAGACCCTCATTTTCGACGATAATTATGTCCTGCTGTTTGAGCCTGCCGCGCCGGTCAAGGGCCCTGCCGCGCCAATCACCGGACCGCAACTCAAGAGCCTCTTCGCCCAACTTCCGGGCAAGAAGGAAACCGCGCTTCCCCCGCTGCTCACATTCATTCCGCGCCAAAACCTGGTCCCGAACTCCGCCCATTACCTCCTGGGCCCCGCTTCGCTCGCGCAGTTTGCTCCGGAACTTGCATCGACCGATCCGGGCTTTTCTCAGGGCGCCGAGGGTCACGTCACCACTTATAAACTTGATGGCAATACCGTCCGATTAGCGCTCTTCTATTACCCCACTCCCGAACAGGCCCGTCTGCACGTCTTGCAGTTCAAGATTGCTCAGGGCGCCGGGCCCGGTGCGCTGGTAAAGCGTTCCGCCGTCTTGGTGGCTCTGGTACTGGGCGCGGCGAATGAGAAGCAAGCGGATGATCTTCTGGCCCGTGTCCAGTACGAGGCAAAGATCACCTGGAATGAAACGCCGCCCCCGAATCAGGGAAAGAAGATCTATAGCTTCTTGGTGAGCATCGTGATCCTCTGCTGCTTGCTGGCGGGCGTATTTGTGCTATCGGGGCTTTTCTACGGCGGCATGCGGCTCTACCGGCGCCGTTACGGCAACCTCGAAGCCGATGAAGCCATGACTACGCTGCACCTGAACTGAGAGGATGCGCGGCCGATCGGTCACGGGGAAACGGGGGGAAAGATCCCGGAAACAGACGGACGCGCTCACGCTGACTGAGCCGCGACCGTAAGGGAGCGACCGGTTATGCGGGCACGCTTTAGTTCCCGTTATAGGGGCCCCAACGAGAATTTTGTTCTCGTTGCGTCAAATCAGGCAGCGATCTTGAGACCAACCTCCCGCAAAAGTGCGTCGAGGTTGTCGCAGATGCGTTGATATATGCGGTCGAGCTGGCAGCGTTTCTCTTCGGCCAGGATGCGGTCGCCGCGGAATGGCGCGAGCAAGCCGGCCGTGAGAGGCGCGTAGATTTTTTCGAAGAGCTTAAGGAAGACCAGGCAGATTGAATATCCCTTTCCGACCAGTCGATAACGGCGGGAGCGCGGGACCTTCTCGACCAATCCCTTATGGCGCAATTTGGATAGGTCATAGCGGAACGAGGCCAACGAGTACTGCGCTTCGGTCTGGCCGAGAGCATC
>CAJCIT010000222.1 GCA_903970405.1 Acidobacteriaceae bacterium
GCGGGCGACGGACCTCTACCGCCTCTCTCGCGCCCAGAGCGTCGCCGTAGCGGATCATTATCACCGCGCACTTTGCGATCTGGACGAATCGGAAATGATGCTTGAGCTGAACATGACCTCGGTTGCTCAGCGGATGGCAGGCGAGGCAGCCGAACAGTTTTCTCGCCTGGACATGCCGTACGAATATGCCAAGTCGCTGGTCCAGGGAGGGTTGGCCAGATTCGGGAGGGGCGATTCCGCGCGCGCTCTTCGCATGCTGGGCCAGGCGCGGACCGTCTTCAAAAGAGAAGGCAATCGGTACTGGCTCGGGCTGCTGGACCTGTATCGCGCCATCATCTTCGAGCAGGAGGGAAACTGGGGCGGCGCCCAGCGCTTAGCGGGGCGCGCACAAAGGATTCTCGCCGATTACTCGCTCACCGGTAAGTTCGCGTTGTGCAATCTGCTCCTGGCAAAGCTGGCCCTGCGCGAGAATCGCCTGGCTCGCTCCAAGGCGTTATTGAGGGAGGCTCGGGAATCCGCTTTGTCGCCCGCGTTGAAGTGCCACCTTTCCTATCTCAGCGGCATGGTGGAGGAGGAGCTACAGGATCCCGATCGGGCAGCGCGCCATTACGGCGACGCGCTTATGACTATCGAGCGGGCGCGACATGAGTTCTGGAGCCAGGAGGTCAAGATTTCTTACCTTCAGGACAAGGCGGCGATGTATGAGGCCTTCACCGGGCTGGCTCTCAAATCGAATCACGGCGATGCGCTGGAGAGATCGTTTCACCTGGTTCAGCAGGCCAAGTCGCGCACGCTGTTGGAGGACTTGGATTCGCGTTGGACATGGTCTGAGAGCAGCCGGGATGAGGCGCTGCTCGAAGCCACGCGGGACGTCAATGCGAGCTATCGCCAGATCGACGCGGCCGTGGAACGCGCAAACGATCGAAGCCCCATAGACCTTCAGACGATGCGAATCCGCATCGAAAGCGGCGAGCAAACGTTGGAGCGGCTTTGGGCAACCGGCGGTCACGGAAAATTTGCCGCCGGGAGCCTCGAAGTGGAGTCTCTCATCCATATCTCGCAGGCCCTGCCTTCCGGAGCTACGCTGATCGAGTTCTTCATTATTCAGGACCGGATTCATGCCTGGCTGATCGACTCAAGCGGCTTGACGCACCGGCAGTGCGGCGCGGCCGGACCTGCCCGCTATGCGCTGCAATTGCTGCAATTCCAGTTCGCCAGATTTACGCTGGGGCCGGATTACCTGCGGCGCTCGGAGGCCTCCATTCAACATGCCGTGAAACTGCATTTACGGGACCTTTATAGTCTGTTGATTGAGCCGATCCGAAGCTCGCTGAAAACAGAGTGCCTGATTTTTGCCCCGCACGGCTTTATCCACCATGTCCCTTTTTCCGCCTTACTCGATTCGCACGGGCGAACGTTGCTGGAGGACTTTGTCGTCTCCCTGATTCCAAGCGCCAGCGTTTACGTGAAGTGTTTACGCCGCAAGCCCGGCCGGGGTGCGGGGTCGCTGGTTCTTGCCGCGCCCGACGAGTCGACGCCTTTCCTTGAGACGGAAGCGTCCGCTGTCGCCGGCATACTGCCGGATTCCAGTCTCCTTCTGGGCGAACAGGCCACCGCCGGCGCGCTTGTGGACAAGGCGGGGCCGATGAGATACCTTCATATTGCCGCCCATGGCCTCCAGCGGCGCGACAACCCTTTATATTCCGCTATCAAACTGGGCGGCTCCGAACTCCGCTTGATCGACCTGGGCAACCTGCAGCTTTCGGCCGATCTGGTCACCCTCAGTGGATGCAGTACCGGCCTCAGCGTGGTGACGGGCAGCGACGAATTGCTCGGGCTGATGCGAGGGGTGTTGACGGCGGGCGCACGAGCGCTGCTGGCCACTCTGTGGGACGTCGGCGACGAAACAACCGCCCATTTCATGACCGCCTTCTACACGAATCTGTTTCGGGACGCGGAACGGAGCCCGGCGCACGCCCTACGAGCCACCATTCGTGAAATGATCGATAGTAAATCGCATATGTCCGCGTGGGCCGCCTTTCAAATCGTCGGAATCGGGTAGATTCTCATTTCTTTTGTTGGAAAGGATATATTTTATTGGGGCCTCATTACCCTTGGTTAAGTTGAAGCCTATTTCAGCGCGGGGGCCGCTCCCTGAGAGGATTCAGAGCCGCGGCGCGGGCCAGGAGTGGTTGTGCCAGGAATTCGGAGAAGCCATTGAATCACTTGACGGACGGAGAATTGAGCGATTTCGTTCGTGGGCTGGTTGAGCCGGCGAAACTTTCGCAACTGCGGGATCATGTCTCGGGTTGCGCCGCCTGCGGCGAAGCGGCCGCGTTTTACCAGCGCGTTCAGGCAGCCGCCTTCGTTCCCCCTGAAGCGGCGCCCCCGGCCATTGTCGCCCAGGCAAAGGCCGTCTTTCAGACCTCGAAGCGTCTCGGAAAGCTCAGGCGGGCAACGGCAAAGCAGATCCTGCCCGGGGCGGGCGGTTGGACCATGGCCGGCGTACGTTCCGCCATTCACTCCGGAACCGCGAAACATGCTGTTTTCAAATGGGTCGATTTTTTCGTCGACCTGCGGGCCGAACTCCAGCCCGAAACTATCCGCATGTCCCTGGTGGGGCAGCTTGCGAACCAAACCGATCCGGATGGAAACCTTGAATCGGTTCAGGTACGATTGATGACGGGCCAAAAGACCGTAGCGCACGCCGAGTGCAATCGGCTTGGCGAGTTTGCCCTCAGTTTTGCGCCGGCGCGGCGGCTTTACCTTGAGATTGACCTGCCTGAACGGCAAGGACTGCTGAAGGTGCCGCTGAAAGAATTGAACCCGGAGGAGATGGGTTGATGTGGCCTTTGAACACGGTTTCGAAGTTCGCTTGCGGACTGTTTCTTTCTTCCGTCGCCGTGTTTGCCCAGCACTCGGTAATCCTGCGAGTGTCTCCGGGTTCAGGCGGGATCGTCGCTGCCAGCTATGGGTTAAAAACCGTTCGAAATCTCGATGGGGCCGGCGACGTTCAACTGGTGAGTTTTCCGGACCCCGGATCGATGAAAACCTTTACGTTGGCGGCAATCTCGAGCCCGCTGATCTTAAGCGTTGAGATCGACCAGCAAACCCTCATCGCGGAGGCCAATAGCCGGTCCACATCTTCAAACTCCTATGTTTCAACCTCAATGGACCCGCTGATTGCCGGCAGTCCATCGCTGGTGAATTACTTCGGCAACACCGCGCGACAAGGCTATGTGCAGCAACCGGCCGCGATCCTCATTCGTGTGCCTGACGCCCATGCGCTCTATGGCTCCGGGGCCAGTGTGGTGGCCGATATCGATACGGGCGTGGACGCCTATCATCCGCTGCTCGCGAACGTGTTTGTGCCCGGGTATGACTTCCTCACGGGAACCCCCGGAATACCGCCCGAAACATCGGACCTCGATCAATCGACAGTGGCGCTGCTCGACCAGATTTCTCCAGCCGCGAATCCGACGGCGGACGCGCCCTTCGTCGTTAATCAATCGACAGTGGCGCTGCTCGATCAATCGACGGTTGCCCTTCTCGACCAATCCACCGTTGCGCTGCTCGATTCTCGAACTTTGCCCTCGGCGTTCGGCCACGGCACGATGGTGGCCGGCTTGATTCATTTGGTTGCGCCGGGCGCGCAAATCATGCCCTTGCGAGCCTTCCACGCCGACGGTACGGGAAACCTCTCGGACATTGTGCATGCAATCTACTTCGCCGTCGACAATGGCGCGAACGTCATCAATATGAGTTTCAGCGCCACGGCCGACTCGCCGGCTCTGACGGCGGCCATTCGCTACGCAGTGCTCAATAATGTCACCTGTGTCGCGGCGGCGGGCAATGAGGGCCGGCGCATGATGGTGTACCCCGCGGCAATACGAGGCGTTATCGGCGTGGGTTCCACCGATGAGGCTGATCTCAGAAGCCCGTTCAGCAACTATGACTCTCCCGCTGATCGCACCGCTGCCCCGGGTGAAGCGCTCATCACCAGCTATCCATTCGGCCAGTATGCCGGAGCGTGGGGTACATCGTTTAGCACGGCGCTTGTTTCGGGGGCTGTCGCCATGGGTGGTCCAGCGAATCGGCCCTTCGGTAATTGGGAGGTGTTGTATGCCATCGGCCGCGGGCGCCCGCTGCCGCCGAAAGAAGGGCTGGGGCCGGCTCGGCTGGATGTCCTTTCGTTTCTCAACGCCTTGAATAACATCCAAAATCACTGGTAAAGTCTATATGCCGGCCCGTAGTGAGCCCGACCTATATGATTTTAGCCGTATTCACTGTCTTTCACGTCCTCTTGAGTCTGGCGGGTATCGGCGCCGGCCTGATTGTTTTCTATGGCCTGCTGACCGCCAAACAATTCGAGCGCTGGACCACGGCGTTTCTAATAACCACCGCCGCCACCAGCGTGACCGGCTTTCTCTTTCCGTTCCGGGGGTTCAAGCCGTCGTATGTTTTCGGCGTTTTGTCGCTCATCGCGCTGGCCCTGGCCATTGCGGCGCGTTATCGTTTTCAACTGAGGGGCGGCTGGCGCCGGACTTACGTGGTGACAGCCCTCATTGCCCTCTATCTGAATGTATTTGTCTTGATCGTCCAGATGTTTCAAAAAGTGCCGGCGCTGAAAGCGCTGGCGCCCACGCAATCCGAACTCCCCTTCCAAGTGACGCAGCTCGCGTTGCTGATCGCGTTCGCCGTGCTCGGCTCGAAGGTGAAGTCTCGCCCGCCTGCCGCTTGATAAGCCCGTTGGAGGGGCGATAGCGTTAGGTTGGAACTTCTACATTTCCCAAACACAGACTGAAGCCTGTGGAAGGCGCGGCCGCCATGTAGCGGCGTATCTGCCCGTGCATCCTTCTCGTTCCGGGCGATATGATGACGTTCATAGTGCCTCACGCCGTCGAGTCTCTCGCCATCGCTCCGCTTACCGTTCTTCAGGAAGAAGAGCAGCTCTTCCAGCGGTCCATCCGCAAGTTCGCCCAGGAGCGCGTCGCGCCCCACGTTCGCGCCATGGATGAAGCCGGCGTCTTCCGCAAGGATCTGCTCAAGGAGATGTTTGAGCTGGGCCTGATGGGAGTCGACATCAAGGAGGAGTATGGCGGCCAGGGTGGCTCCTTCTTTCAATCGGTGTTGGCGATTGAGGAATTGGCTCGCGTCGATCCCGCCGCCTCAGTCATTGTGGACGTGCAGAACACGCTTGTCGCTAACGCAATCGAACGTTGGGGCAATCCCGATCAGAAGCGGAAGTTCCTGCCGCGCCTCGCAACGGACACGGTGGGCGCGTATGCCTTATCGGAGGCGCAATCCGGCTCCGACGCCTTCGCCTTGACCACGCGCGCCGTGGAAGACGGAAGCCACTTCGTGATCTCAGGCCGCAAGCTGTGGATCACCAACGCCGCCGAAGCAGGCGTCTTCCTGCTGTTCGCCACGGTCGATCCGGCAGCCGGCTACAAGGGGATCGCGTGCTTTTTGGTGGAGCGCGGCGCCGCGGGCTTCCAGGTGGGTAAGAAGGAAGACAAGCTTGGGATTCGCGCTTCGTCCACCTGCGAACTGATCATGGATGGCGTGCGAGTTCCGCGTGAGAACATCCTCGGCGAAATCGGCAAGGGATACAAAGTAGCCATTGAGACCCTCAACGAAGGGCGCATCGGTATCGGCGGCCAGATGCTGGGTCTGGCCCAGGGAGCGCTTGACCATGCCGTGAAATATGCCAAAGAGCGAAAGCAATTCGGCAAGGCGATTGGGGAGTTCCAGGGCGTCCAGTTTGAACTGGCGGAAATGGCGACTCGGGTCGAAGCCGCCAGGCTGCTGGTGTATAACGCCGCCCGGTTGCGCGACGCCGGACAGCCCTTTGTAACCCAGGCGGCGATGGCGAAATACTACGCCTCGACGATTGCCGAAGAGGTGGCCTCAAAGGCGATTGAAGTCCTGGGCGGGGTTGGGTTTACAAAAGATTACCCGGTGGAGAAGCTGTACCGCGATTCAAAGATCGGCCGCATCTACGAAGGCACCAGCAACATGCAGCGTGTTGTCATTGCCAAGGCGCTGATGGAGTCGGCCCGGCCTTGAACCATTTTCGTGAGCCGGGGGGAAACCGTGGCGGCGGAACTTTTCGTCAGAATGTATATATGGACGCTTTCAGATTTCTTCCGTGGAACTCACGCGCAATTGACTCGCCCGTTGCGGCGAAGTCCGGCAAGCTCGTGTGTTTGCCGCGGGGGCGCGTGGCCTCTTCAGTGCTCGCCGTCGGCATCTTAATTGGACTTTCCGCGCCTGTCCGGGCGACAGACCCAGCCCGCGATCCGACGCCGGCTGAGATCGCCACGATCATCACGAAATTTGCCGCCAAGGAGTCGGAGTTCGCGAAGGCTCGGGATTTGTATACCTACCGGCAGACCTCGAAGATCATTGAGTATGACGACGCCGGGAATCCGGGCGGCAAATATGAATTGGTGGCGGATGTCGTGTTCACCGATGCCGGGAAGCGCACGGAGCGAGTGGTCAGAGCCCCCGTTTCAACGCTGGCTAAGATCCAGATGACTCCCGAAGACGAGGCGGATCTCAGGAACGTTCTGCCATTTGTCCTGACCACCCAGGATCTGGGAGAATATGACGTCCGCTACTTGGGCCGGCAGAAGGTGGATGAGATCGGCTGCTACATGTTCGCCGTGAAACCAAAACAGTTGGACAAGTCCGGCAAGCGATACTTCGAAGGAGAAATCTGGGTGGATGACCAGGATCTCCAAATTGTAAAGACCTACGGGCGGTCCACCGGGTACCTGAAAACCAAAGGGCAGCAGTTTCCGAAATTTGAGACCTACCGCCAGCAGATCGATGGCAAATATTGGTTTCCCACCTACACCTATTCGGACGATATTCTGAATTTTCAGCAAGGGCCGCAGCGCATCAAGACCATCGTGCGGTACGACGATTACAAGCGGTTCAAAACCGAATCGATAATCAAGTACGGCGATCCGGGCACCGGTGGCGAGTCGCCGCAACTACCGCCTTCGACGCCGCCACCGCCTCATTAGAGGCTGCGGAATTTCAATTAAATTACGAAAGCGGGGTTGATCGGCCCATTGTCAAGTTCCCGGTGACCCCCCGTCTTTCGCCGTTCGCTCGGGAGTTTGGTGAGCTTCGGCGATAACCTGTGGCCACTGAGGCACTTCCCTATGCGAAAATAGTACCTTCAGCCACTATGCCTTCGATCACCAGCCGCCGACGAATGCGCGCATTGAGCCGGCACGTGCGGGAGGCGGCGCTCGTCGCCAAGGGTGCGGCCTTGACGGACCACCCGATCATGGCCCACATCATCCCAATCCGGCGCTGTAATCTCTCTTGCGCCTATTGCAATGAGTACGACGATTTCTCGAAGCCGGTATCCATCGAGGTCATGGAACGCCGCATCGATCTGCTGGGCCGTCTGAAGACGGGCGTGATTACGCTAAGCGGCGGCGAACCCCTGTTGCACCCTGACCTGGACCGGATTATCGGACGCATCCGCAAGAACAAGGCGCTCGCCGGTCTGATTACCAATGGCTACTTCCTGATGCCGGACCGGATCAGGCAATTGAACGATGCGGGCCTCGACTACCTGCAGATCAGCATCGACAACGTGATGCCCGACGACGTGTCGAAGAAGAGTCTGAAAGTGCTGGACAAGAAGCTGCAGATGCTGGCTGAGCATGCCGATTTTCACATCAACATCAACTCAGTTCTGGGCGGCGGAATAAAGACACCGGAAGACGCGCTCACCGTAGGCAGACGGGCCATGGAGCTGGGCTTCACCTCAACGGTGGGCATCATTCACGACGGCGACGGGCAGTTGCAGCCGTTGGCGCCCCGCGAGCGAGCCGTCTTTCTGGCCATGAAGGAGCTGGAGAAAAAGCATTTTTCGCGGTTGAACTACTTCCAGGAAAATATCGCCAACGGCCGGCCTAGTGACTGGCGCTGCCGCGCCGGCTCACGCTATCTCTATGTCTGCGAAGACGGCCTGGTGCACTACTGCTCACAGCAACGGGGCTATCCCGCGAAGCCCCTTGAAGACTACACCCTCGAAGACATCCGCCGTGAGTACTTGACCAAGAAATCGTGCGCCCCACTGTGCACTATCTCCTGCGTTCATCAAATCTCTTACTTCGACTTCTTTCGGGCGCCGCAGACCATCGAATCGGCGCCCCTGGAGCAGGCTTCGAATCAACTCGTCAGCATCAAATCCGCTGGCGTGTGATCGGCGCGCACACGCCTCTTTGGGCCGTTGAGCGCGGGCGCCACCGCTCCCTGGCATTTAGAATCGTTTGCTAAACTGAAAATTCTGCCAGTAAGGCCAGGTAGCTCAGTCGGTAGAGCGCAGCCCTGAAAAGGCTGGCGTCGGCGGTTCGATTCCGTCCCTGGCCACCATGTTTTCAATAGCTTACAAAGCTACCAGCCGGCATTTTCATTCCATAACTATGGCGCGGGACGATTCGCCTCGTCCGAAAGTCTGTCCTTGGACGGCTCCCGGTTGGCTCTCGATTCCGTCCACCGTTTCAGTGGACAGCGCCAGCGTGTTCAGGTAGATTGGATTCCAACGCTGGCGCTAGCGATGGGGCCAGCCCAGCGTCGTGCACCTGGCGGAGGGGATCAATGGGAAACGGAACTGGATGCATGGCTTGATAGTTTTCCTCAGCATCCTGTTCTTTCCGAGGAAGCGGTCAACCGTGAAAACTGGTATCCGCATCGCTGGTGAGGATTCTCGTCGATACCAACGTTCTGCTTCGGGCAATTCAGCACGACAGCCCCTTTCTGTGAACCTGCCCGGAAAGCGCTAAAGCTCCTGCACCGGCAAAATCATGACCTTTGCGTTACGCCGCAGAAAGTGAAAGAATTCTGGAATGCCTGCACCCGTCCGACCGACAACAATCTAAAGCCAGGCTGGCAGCCATACTGCACGGCGGCGGCCAAACCTCCGTTCCCTTGCAAACGCTCGGCGATCGAGCCCGCGCTGGGCGCCAACGGCTGGCAGCCCGCGCCACGACGCCATACATCTCGCGTCTTTTCCTCGTCCGCCAACTGCGGCGCCGCGGCTCAATCGGTGACGTTGTATTGAATGGTTCGCGAGGACATCTTATCGTTCCAGGTGACCTCAACCCGGACGTCCCACGTGCCGGCCTTCGGAAAGCGCGGCTTGGCGACATAGGCGCCGGCAGTCACCATTCTTCCTTCGGCGCGCACTTCGGTGGAAGTATCATCGGCTAGCCGGCAGGTCATGTGGACCTTGGCGGAGGTCAGGGGCTGCAGGCGCGAGTCCGTCACCGTAATTGTGAACGGAATGTCGGCGTCCGTTTGTAATTTAGCGGTGGGTTCAAACCGTATTTTGTAGTTACCCTCGGTGCCCTGGGCAATCACGAGCGCCGCCAAAAAGAGGAACAGGAAAAATGCTTTCACGAGTTTATTGTAGGCCCGCACGGGCGGCGGCTCGCCGGGCAAGTGGCGCGGGCCGGCTTTCGGCCACGCATGCTCTGATTGGGCACGATGGAGCTAAGCCGATCTTCGTCGGCCACTACTGGCTGACCGGCACACCCGCGCTGCTTTCGGCCAAAGTGGCCTGCGTCGACTACAGCGTGGCGAAAGGCGGCAAGCTGGTGGCTTATCGTTGGGATAGCGAACCACTTTTGGAGAACAGCAAGCTCGATTGGGTGAGGCTATGAATCGACTGCCGCCTTTGCAGAACAGCATTTCGTCGCCTTTGCGCATTGCCGAGATCTTGCTCGGCGAAAGCGAGGGCCGTTTAGGTCTGACCATCTGTCCCGGAAAGAAGGATCTGCCACGTGGGTGGGACCGCGATCTCGAGAAGGATCTGCGCGCCATCCGCGACTGGGGCGCCAGCACGGTCGTTACCCTCATCGAGGCGCACGAGTTCGAGCTTCTCAAGGTCTCGCTTCTCGGTGAGCGGGTTCAGGAGTTCGGTATGCGCTGGATCCACCTTCCTATCCGCGATGTGGATATTCCCGACCAGAGATTCGCAATGGAATGGAGAACCGCCGGGCCGGAAATCCACGAGCGTATCCATGCGGGAGAGAATATTCTCATCCACTGCAGAGGTGGGATTGGCCGATCCGGACTGGTGGCGGGCTTGATTCTTGCTGAACGAGGCTGCGCGCCGCGTGACGCTATTCGACAGGTACGGGCTGCGCGGCCCGGTGCGATCGAGACCGCTGCACAGGAACAGTATGTACTAAAAGTAAAGGCTCGACCGCCGGGAAGCATCACGGGTAGAGCCAAACAGGATCGCCCAAATCTGTTTCAACGCCGTGTTCCAACGGCTCCGACAAGGGATCGCTACCGAGGCTGCCTTCTGGGAGGAGCCGTTGGCGATGCTCTTGGTGCTCCGGTGGAGTTCCTCAGCAGATTGGAGATCCTCCGGAAGTTTGGACCACGGGGCCTGACCGAAATGGCGCCAGCCTATGGAAAGCTGGGAGCCATCACAGACGACACGCAGATGACTCTATTTTCCGCGGAAGGTATTTTACGCGCCTACGTTCGCGGCACGCTGCGCGGGGTCTGTGACCCTCCAAGCGTTATTCATTACGCATATCTGCGATGGCTCCATACGCAGGGAGAACCTCTGCCCAAGGACAACAAGTTTCTTCTGACCGGATGGCTCATCGAGCAGAGAGAGTTGTTTTCTCGGCGGGCTCCTGGTCTAACTTGTATCGGCTCCCTGCGCCACGCTTCTGAGATTGGCACGCCAGCCCAGAACGACAGCAAGGGATGTGGCGGAGTGATGCGCGTAGCTCCAATCGGAATGGTGTTCCACGCCCTGAGCATTTCGAATCCAGGCTCGCGAGCCGCAAACGTCGAACGCGCCTTCAATATGGGGTGCGATGCAGCTGCTCTTACGCATGGCCACCCTACGGGATTTTTGGCCGCTGGCGTCATGGCCGCCCTTGTCTTCGAACTACTCGACGGCACCGAATTACAAAGCGCGATAGATCGTGTAATCTCCTTGCTGAAAGCGCGGCCGTCTCACGAAGAAACCCTTTTGGCGCTCGAAGGCGCGCGGCGCCTTCATTCCTCAAGCGCCTCCCCATCCGATGCCATCC
The DNA here is from genome assembly GCA_903970405.1 of Acidobacteriaceae bacterium. Taxonomy (GTDB): domain Bacteria; phylum Acidobacteriota; class Terriglobia; order Bryobacterales; family Bryobacteraceae; genus CAJCIT01. The sequence goes on from CAJCIT010000222.1 coordinate 11,088, forward strand.
GGCAGTTGGGAGGAGGATGGATTGCCGAGGAAGCGCTGGCCATCGGCGTCTATTGCGCCCTTAAAGCGACAACTTTCGAGGATGGGGTCATTATGGCCGTCAATCATGACGGCGACAGCGATTCCACCGGACTCATCGCGGGACACTTGCTGGGGGCGATGCTTGGCCTATCTGAAATCCCTGCGCGTTGGCTCGCGACGCTGGAGTTGCGTGGTGTGATCGAGGAGGTAGCCGACGACCTCGCCACGGTGGGAGCCTGGCAATTGGGCAGTGGCGATGATTCCAGCACCAGTGCTGAAGAGGAGTACTACACACAGCGATATCCAGGGGTTTGAAGGCCGGTTGGGGCAAAAGAGCCGGAGGGAAGATCAGGGAGAACAGAGTGACAGAACGACGCATCACTTTTGGTTGGCATCTCGATGGCCAGCGATCTACGGAACCGAGAAATACACTCGGGGAATCGGTTGTCGGACCTATGGGATTTCTTACGCTTCTCGAAACCCAACTGGGTCTGATGGCTCTTCACCCAGCGCAAACCGAACGCATTGTCCAGTATAGGATTTGCCTGCAAGACCTCGATGCCGATCACCGTTTCTATCATCAGAGCTTCTTGGTTGATCCGCTGGGTACGGCGGCCTGCCTGCTTGACTGGCGGGATCAGTGGGCACTGCATGGCTTGGATGGCTGCATGGTTCTCAAAAGCGCTGAATATGAATGGAGCCGGTGCTGGTGCGGAGTTCGATCGGCGGCCCGCCGCTGCCCAGCTTTCCGCTTAATCGATGCTTTGAAGCCTCGCCGACTCCCACGGGCAAGTCGCTTTGCACCTTGCCGGTGGATGTTTCGGCGGCGAGCTGCGCGTTGCTCGATTCGGGCAGCCGCAACGTGATGCCGCCATTGGTGGTGTCCGCCGTAATGGCATTGTCATTCAGCTCACCGAGCGAGAGAACGATGGAGCCGTTGCGGGTGCTGGCGCGTAGCGGGTCGCCCCGCTGGGTGTGGCGCAAGGTGAGATCGATACCGCCATTCGACGTTTCCGCGTTCACGCTGCCGGCGCGCAGCGAACCACGCACTGGGCCGTTGCTGGTTCTGAGGCGAAAGGCGCCCTGGCAATCGTCAATTTCGATACCGCCGTTGCTGGTTTCCGCCTGGTAAGGGCCATTGACGCGGGCGAACAGGATGCGGCCGTTGCTGCTGTTAACGGCGCCGCCGCCGTCAAGATCTTCCACGCTGACACTGGCATTGGTGGTTTTGACGCGGCTGAGAATAGTCTCTTTCGGCACGCGAATGCTGAGCTTCGCGCCATAGCTACCGTGCCAGTTGCCGGCCGGTCTCTCGACGTCGATATAAGCTACTCCGCCGTCCACCCGGACGTCGATCTTGAACTGCTCGACTTCCTTTTGGGTAGGCCCCGATTTTGTCCCCGAGACGTCCAGCGAGTTTCGCGGCCAGGAAGAGATGTCCACGCTTCCATTGAAATTCTCCACCTCGAGCCGGCCGTTGGGCTGAAAGGGCTTTTCGATGTGGAAGTCCTCACGGTACACGTCAAACGGGCCGAAGTCGCCGCATCCCGAGAGAGCGCCGGCCAGAGCCGCCATAACACAGTAAATCAACCAATTGCGAACTCTTCGACGCATGATGCCCTCCCGTGCCGCTGAAGAGATTACGAGCATCGGACAGCGGTTGTTCCATGTTACGCTTGGCATTAAATTCGCCATCCCCGTGAGGCGCATGAAGAAACTGCTGGCCCTGAACCGGGGCGAAATTGCCATTCGTATTCTGCGCGCCGCCAACGAATTGAAACTTCGCACCGTGGCGGTGTATTCGCAAGAGGATCGCCTGAGCTTGCACCGTTTCAAAGCGGATGAAGCGTATCTGGTGGGCCAGGGGAAAGGCCCGGTGCAGGCATATCTCGACGTTGACGCGATTGTTGCCCTGGCCGCCGAGAAGGACGTGGATGCCATCCATCCAGGCTATGGATTTCTCTCAGAGAATCCGGCTTTGCCCAGGGCCTGCGAGCGATTCGGCATCGCGTTTGTCGGCCCCAGCGCCGAGATTATTGAGATGCTGGGCGATAAGACGGCCGCGCGGCGGTTGGCGCAGCAGGTTGGCATCCCCGTGGTTCCGGGGACTGAGGCGCCTGTCGACCCGGAGAAGGTGGACCTCAGCAGGTTGGCGGCCGAGATTGGCTTTCCGCTGATCGTCAAGGCGGCCTTCGGCGGGGGCGGCCGCGGGATGCGCGTGGTACACGCCGAAAGCGAACTGAAGGGCCTGCTGAGTGAAGCGAGTCAGGAGGCGGGCGCCGCATTCGGCAATAACAGCGTTTTCCTGGAACGGTACATCCAGCGCGCTAAGCACATTGAGATCCAGATTATCGGCGACCGGCATGGCAATATCCGGCATCTCTACGAGCGCGATTGCTCTGTGCAGCGGCGGCACCAGAAGGTGGTGGAGGTAGCGCCGGCGATGGGGCTGCCTTTCCGGGTGCGCAATGAACTTGCCGAGGCGGCGGTGGCGCTGACCAAAGCGGCGGGTTACTATAACGCCGGCACGGTTGAGTTTCTGGTCGACGCGGGCACATTTGAGTGGTATTTCATCGAAGTTAATCCCCGCGTGCAAGTGGAGCATACGGTGACCGAAATGATCACCGGCGTTGACATCGTGCGCACCCAGATACAAGTGGCGCAGGGACTGGCGCTGGATTCGGCCGAAATTGGGCTGGCTGCGCAATCTGAGATTCCGCTGCACGGCGCGGCGCTGCAATGCCGGGTCACAACGGAGGATCCGGCCATGGGTTTCGTGCCGGACTACGGGAAGATTCATACTTACCGGTCGCCGGCGGGATTCGGCATCCGGCTGGACGCGGCGTCGGCGTATGGCGGCGCGGTGATATCGCCCTTCTACGATTCGCTGCTGGTGAAGGTGACGGCCTGGGGCCAGAACTTCGATCAGGCTTGCGACCGTATGGATCGGGCGCTCAGAGAGTTTCGTATCCGCGGCGTGAAGACGAACATTCCCTTCCTAGAGAATGTAGTCAACAACACGACCTTCCGTGACGGCGAGACCACCACCTCGTTCCTGGATGAGACGCCCGGACTGTTTGCTTTTACGCCGCGCCGTGACCGGGCCACCAAGATTCTGACCTACCTGGCCGACGTAATTGTGAACGGCAATCCGGAGGTGGCAAACAAGCCCAGGCCCGTGGTGATCCGCGAAGCGCCGGCGCCGCAAGCGGCTGTGGCCACAGTTATGGAAGGGTCCCGGCAGAGGCTTGACCGAATGGGCCCGGAGAAGTTTGCCTCCTGGACGCGCGAGCAGAATGAACTGCTGCTGACGGATACAACCTTCCGCGACGCGCATCAATCGTTACTGGCCACGCGGATGCGGACGTACGACATGCTGCGCGTGGCCGGGTATGTCTCGCGCAAGGTTCCGCAACTCTATAGCCTGGAGATGTGGGGCGGCGCCACGTTCGATGTGGCCATGCGCTTTCTGCTGGAGGATCCATGGAAACGCCTTGAGGCGTTGCGCTCGGCCATTCCCAATATCTGCTTCCAGATGCTGTTGCGGGCTTCGAATGCGGTGGGTTACACGGCGTATCCGGATAACGTAGTCCGCGAATTCATCAAGGAATCGGCTGCGCAGGGAATAGATATCTTCCGCATCTTCGATTCCCTGAACTGGCTTCCAAATATGAAAGTGGCGATGGAAGCGACGCTCGCGACGGGGCGTCTCTGCGAAGCGGCGATTTGTTATAGCGGTGACATCCTTGATCCGCAGCGCGAGAAGTACTCACTGAACTACTACGTGCGGCTGGCGAAAGAGCTGGTCAGCATGGGCACGCACGTTCTGGCGATTAAGGACATGGCCGGCCTATTGCGGCCCTATGCCGCCTACAAACTGGTAAAGACATTGCGGGAAGAAGTGGGCGTGCCGGTTCATTTGCATACCCATGACACCAGCGGCATCAACGCGGCGACGATCCTGAAAGCGAGCGAGGCCGGGGTGGATGTGGCCGACGGCGCGATTTCCTCAATGAGTGGAACCACTAGCCAGCCGAATCTGAATTCCATTGTGGCGGCGCTGGCTCACACGGAGCGCGATCCGCATTTCGATTTTGACGCGTTGCAGGCGCTTTCCGACTACTGGGAGGTGGTGCGGACTTATTACACGCCGTTCGACAACGCGCCGAAAAGCGGCACGTCCGATGTCTACATCCACGAAATGCCGGGCGGCCAGTATACGAATCTGAGGGAGCAGGCGGAAGCGATGGGTCTGGGAGGGCGGTGGCCAGAGATCGCGCGCATGTATCGCGACGTGAACATGGCGCTGGGCGACATCATCAAAGTGACGCCTTCGAGCAAAGTGGTGGGCGATCTTGCCATTTACCTGGTGAGCCATGACATGAAGGTGAGCGAACTGGAGAATCTTCCGCCCGATCACAACCTCACGCTGCCGAATTCCGCGGTGGACATGTTGATGGGCTCGCTGGGAGAGCCTGAAGGCGGGTGGCCGGAGAAGATCCAGCAGGCGATCCTGCGCGGCAAGAAACCGGACACAGGGCGTCCCGGGGAGCGGCTGGCGCCGGCGAATCTGGAACAGGCGGCGGCCGCGGTGGAATCGCAAACCGGCTCGACATCGCGAACCGACCTGATGAGCTACCTGATGTATCCGGACGTGTTCCTGAAGTTTGCCGCGGCGCGGAGCCAGTACGGCGAGTTGGAAGCGCTGCCCACTCCGCAATTCTTTTACGGTCTGGACCAAGGAACCGAGATCGCCATTGAGTTGGAAGAGGGCAAGACCCTGGTGGTGCGTTTACTGACGGTGGGCGATCCGCACCCCGATGGCTTCCGCACGGTCTTCTTCGAATTGAATGGCCAGCCTCGGGAAGTGGAAGTGCGCGACAAATCGCTGCAGGCCACCGCGCCGGTTCGACAGAAGGCGGATATTGCGAAGCCGGGAGAAGTGGGCGCGCCAATTCCAGGCGCCGTGACGTTGCTGCATGTCAAGGCCGGCGACAAGGTCAGCAAGGGCGACAAGCTGTTGGTGATGGAAGCGATGAAGATGCAAACCACGGTCTATGCGCCCATTGCGGGACGTGTAAGCAAGATTGTGGCGGGGGTTCATGAGAACGTGCAAGCGCACGATCTGCTGCTGAGTATTGAATAGGAAGCGGCCCGGGCAGAGAGCGCTAGCGGTGTGCCCAAACGCGAGGCGCGGCTTACACTGGAAGAGGCGCGGGAAATGTGGGGGCGTAGCTCAGGTGGATAGAGCACCTGCCTTCTAAGCAGGTGGCCGCTGGTTCGAGTCCAGCCGCCCCTACCAATGAAACCAACAGCATACAGAGAGCGACTCGGTGCAAGCGAGGCGCCGGCCCTGACCCTGACTGTCGCCGCAGGCCGTCCGCCTCACGCCGCGGCCAAGCCGGGCCAATTTCGCGCTCGGCCGCCATTACAGCAACCTGAAATTCACTTCCACATCGGCCTTCACTTTCACCGGCTGCCCATCCTTGGTGGCGGGCTGGAATCTCCATTGGCCGATTGCTTCGATGGCCTTCCGATCTAACCCGAATGCCAGGGCCCGCAAGACCTTGATGTTATGTGCTACGCCGTCGGCCCCGATTTCGATGGATAACAACACCGTTCCCTGATACCCGGCGAGACGCGCGTCCTCAGTGTATTGAGGCTCGACCTTTACATCCACCTTCGGCGGGGATACCTCGCCGCCGATCTTGTAGACGTCCGGACCGGCAGGTTTGTTCGCGCTTGCTTCTGCCGCTTGCATTGCACGGATGCCGGCGGCTTCGCTCTGGACTGTCTTCGCCTCGTCAGATCGGCCCTGTTGCCGCAGCAGTTGTGCATGAAGTTCCATGATGGTGGCAGCGCCAGGCGACTTTGGCTCCGCCGCCGCCAGCGCGGTTTGGTAAAGCGCTTCCGCTGCATCGAGGTGGCCCTGACGCACTTGAGCGATTGCCATCCACATTTGTGCCTCGCTGGTCTTACTGGAATCGGCGGATTGGGCGCGCCCGAAATCCGCTATGGCTTTTTCGTACTCCTTCGCCGCTAACTCGGTTAGGCCCAGATGTATCAGCACCGGCGCTTTTTCCGGCCCACTACCCAACACGGCCAGCGCCTTCACGTAAGCAGCTCTCGCTCGATCCCACTTCTGAAGCTCGCGCGCCGCATCACCCTCTTTCATCAGCGCTGCGGCGGGAGCGCTTACACTTGCCTGGAACACAACGTTCGCTTGCGCCGGATCGCTCCGCGCTTCGAGAGCGGCTACCGGCGCCATGATCAGAATGGCCACGAGGGAAGCGGCAATCGCAGATGCGCGCCGCGGAGTTTGACGATCGCGCCCGGGATCGAGAATGGCCGACACGCGCCCCTCCAGTTGCGACCGGCGGGCCATCGGCACTGCGGCCCACCCCAGCGCCTCGTTCGATTGCATCGAACTGGCGATTTCGAGCAAATGGCCGGCGTATGCCGAGGCGCCCGCCCCCAGACTCAGCACCAGATCGTCAGCGGCGCGTTCCCGCTCCTTCAGAAATTCATGCCAGGCAGCCCGCACGATGGGATTCCACCAATAGAGACCCAGAACCATCCTCGCCAGCAGATGCGTGGCTCCATCGCCCCGGCGCACGTGCGCTAATTCGTGGAGGAGGACCACTCGCCCGCGCTCCGCCTCCCAGCGCTTGGCGTCGGCAGGCAAGAAGATGGTAGAGCGCAATACCCCGTACGTGAAGGGCATGCTACCCTCTTCGGTCTCAAGCAGACTCACCTGACGCTCTATACCAAGCTGCCGGGTCATCGATGCTAGGCCGGCGAATTCCAGCGACTTGGCCCTGCGCCGGAGCCGCTCCATCGCCGCTAATCCAATTAGCAGTTGCGCCCAACTGACGGCTGCGCCCACGGCCCAGATGGCCATCGCGATAACGCCCCACTTGGCGGCTGTCCAAGGTTTGGATTTCGCCTCAAGCGCAGCCTCCCCCTGTGACGTCTGTTCCGGCGCTGCCTGAGCGGCCGAACCCAGCGCGTCGACCCGGAAAATCGCGCCGGCCGATAATATTGAGCTGGCCACAGGCACGCGCAACGCAGGCAGCGCCATGGCGACAAAGGGCAAAGCTAACACTGCGGCGAATGTTACGTTCCAAGCCAGATGACGGACGGCCGCGGATTTCCGCCGAAGCAACAGCGTTACCAACCAGGCCGCGCTGAGCAGCAGCGTGCTCTTCATAGCTATTTCCACGAAAAATGAATATGGAATTGCAACGGACATTTACCTTCCTTCTTTCTTTGCTCGGTCGATCATTTCCACCATCCGGTCCAACTCTTTGTGAGTCAGCCGTTTTGCAGAGACATCCAGCAGCGCGGCCACCACCTGTTCCGGAGAATCGCGAAAGAACGTATCCACCATGTGTTTCATCGCCGACCGCTTCGCCTTGTCCCGGTTCATGACGGGGACGTAGACATACTTCAGCCCTTCATTTTCATGCTGAATGTGTCTCTTTTCCTCGAGCACCCTGAGCAAGGCCCGCACCGCGGAGTAAGTGGGCGCGTCTTCCATCGCCTCCCTCACCTCTGACGCGGAAGCCTTGCCTCGCTGAAAAAGAATTTCCATTACCTGCCGTTCACGCCGGCTCAATCCCGTGAGCGCCATCGCCACCTCGTTATGCTGAAAAACCAGCACATGCTAAAAAAGTAGCATGGCGAGCAAACCCTGTCAATTGAAAAATTTCGGCAATCCCCGTCAGCTAACCCATAGCTTTCTGTCCCTGGAAATCTAGGCTATGGTCTGAAAGATATGGCGCGTCTCCTGTCAAGAGAAACCTTGGGAGGGGAACCTTGGGACGGGATACTCGTTATAAGGTTTCCGGCCGAATAGATGCAATTCAAGTTTCCCGTTTAGTTCCATCACAAACAACGCTGTCCGCAGGACTAGAAATGCTCCAGAAATTGGGTGAACGAGTATCCCGTCCCCAGGTGTTCCTGGAGCTCTTCAATGACGGGTTGGAAGTAAGGCAGGGAACGGATTCGTGGCAGCGGCGTACGTCCGTGGGCCGCACGGTGCGACGCAGGCAGGCCAACACGAGGGCGGTCTCCACCAATTCGAGGAGTGCGACTCAGGACGCATCGACTTAAGGGCTATAAGTGGTTGAAGCTAAAGGACAACGCCGACTGGCCCGCGACCGTGAATCGCATTAAAAAAGGCGCCTGACGAGGCTCGCAAACCCCTCAGAGCAGCGACCGTCAGGAAGCGACCGGTTGAGGCGGACCCGTTTTGGCGACGCCCCCCTACCCCTTTCTAAGTCACCGACGGGCATGACTCCGTCATCAGGGCCGGAAACCATGCTTATCGCAGCGGCGGAAAGTGCGCGAGGCGTCGCCAAAAGGCCATCACCTGGAATCAATAACTTAGCGGGTGGTTTCTGGAGATGCCAGCGGGTAACACGTTCTACCGCGGTTAATCGAACAGCGTCCCAGGCCACCTCCTTCTTAAGACTGTCCGGCTTTGTTCCGATAACGCTTATGTGCAGGTGATCCAACATGCGGCCGGGGCAAACTCGTCTCTTCCGTCCCGAACTCCAGGCTTTGGGAAGAGACAGCTACCGTCAGGCCTGGGCCCGCCCGATTCGCGACTCAGAATGCGCCAAGCGGCGTTGGCAGGGCGCCAATGAAGCCCGAAAGCCTGCTGGAGCGCAACCTCCGGATTCTCGTCATTGACGACAATCCGGCGATCCACGACGACTTGAAGAAGATTCTATTGGGCCGGGGTACGGAGGATTCGGCATTAATCGCCGATGAAAGCCTTCTGTTCGATACCCAGGAGCCGGCCCCCACCACGGGATTCGAGGTGGAGTCGGCCTATCAGGGGCAGGAAGGGCTCGCCATGGTGGAGAAGAGAATGGCCGCCGGACTCCCCTATGCGTTGGCGTTTGTGGACGTGCGGATGCCGCCCGGTTGGGATGGCATCGAGACCATTCTGCGGCTTTGGCAGGCCGATCCGGACCTGCAGATTGTCATCTGCACTGCTTATTCGGACTATTCCTGGAGCGACATCAGGACGAAACTGGGCTCATCGGAAAACCTGCTGATCCTCAAGAAGCCCTTCGACAATATCGAAGTGATCCAACTGGCCCACGCTTTGACGCGGAAGTGGCTGGTGAGCCGTCAGGCGCAAATCAAGCTGGATGATCTGGACGCAGTGGTGGCGCTGCGGACCCGGGAATTGCAGCGGGCAAACGAAGCACTGACCCAGGAATTCTCTGAGCGGTCCAAAGCGGAGCAGGCCTTTCGAACCATCTTTGAAGCCAGCCCTATCGCCATCTCGCTCCTGGACCGGGACCTGAACTTTGTCGACGCGAACGCGGCCATGCAACGGCTCCACGGCGTCAGCCACGAAAAACTCCTGGGCATGCGCCTGCCCGATCTGGCCTGGTTCTCAAGCGAGCAGGAAGCGCGGCAAATGTTCTCGCCGGGGGGCAGCGCCATTCTCGACCAGCAGGAGATTACGGTTCCGGCAGGACCGCTGGATAAAAGAACCGCGCTCTTATGGGCCCGTCCCGTGGATGTCCACGGCGTGCCCCGCATCATCTGTTTCGTGCTGGACATCACCGAACGCAAGCTCATGGAAAGCAAGCTCCGCGAAGCCCAGCGTGAGGCCGAAGAGGCGGCGCGCGCCAAGAGCGAGTTCCTCGCCAACATGAGCCATGAGATCCGCACCCCGCTGCACGGCATGCTCGGCCTTTGCGCCGTCCTCAACGACGAAACGTTGCCGGACCATCTGCGCTCCATGGCCAAGCTCATCCAGACGTCCGGCGACGTACTCTGCCACATTGTCGATGACATCCTGGATTTCAGCAAGATCGAGTCCGGCAAGCTGGAGTTGGAGGCGGAGCAATTCGACGTGCGGGATTCCCTCCGCTGGAGTGTGGACGTTTTCCAAACCGCCGCCAAAGAAAAGAAAATCGATCTCAATCTGCGCATCGACCCGAAACTGCCGGGCCGGGTCATCGGAGATTCCACCAGGTTCCAGCAGATACTGACGAATTTGATTAGTAACGCGATCAAGTTCACCGATCGCGGCTCGGTGAACGTGGACTCTCAGTTGCTTTCGAGCGCCGACGCGTCAGTCGCACTCCGGCCGAACGAATGCGTTCTGCGCTTCACGGTGACCGATTCCGGAATCGGAATCCCGCCAGAGAAACTGGAACACATCTTCGGCTCCTTCAACCAGGTGGACGCCTCCACCACGCGGCGGTTTGGCGGGACCGGCCTGGGCCTCGCCATTTCCAGCAGGCTCGTTCAAGCGATGGGCGGCGCGATGGAGGTGGAAAGCACTCCGGGCAGGGGCTCGGCCTTTTCGTTCACCGTGCGCCTCGTAGCCGCTGACAACGAATCTGAAAAAAGAAACGTCGTCGCTCCGGCCGAGACGGCGGCGAAGCGGATTCTGGTGGTCGAAGATAATCCTATCAACCAGATCGTCACCCAACGCCTCCTTCAACACATGGGGCATTCCCCCACCGTTGTCAGCGACGGTCAATCGGCCATCGCCGAAGTGCAGTCCTCTCCCTACGATGTTGTCCTGATGGATCTCCACATGCCCGACCTCGACGGCCGCGAGGTCACGCGCCATATCCGCAACCTTTCAGCGGCCTGTTCCCAGATCCCCATCATTGCCTTAACCGCCTCCGCTACTGTTCAGGACCGGCGTGAATGCCTGGCCGCCGGCATGAATGACTACCTCACCAAGCCCTTCACTGTGGATGCCCTGGCGACGGTTCTTCAGCGATGGAGCGCGGTGGCGGATCGCTCCCGCTGAGTAATACGAAGATGAAGCCGCGGGCCTGAGGAACTCAAGAGGAACTTAAACGTTGTATATGAAATATATGCAGCAAATGCAATGGTGCGTGGGGTAACGGTCGCGGCTCAGTAGGCGGGCGTGCCTGGCTCCCATTTTTCCAAGTTCTGAAGGTGGCGGTTCGGTTGCTGACTTGGGATTCATCTGCGCCGGCTAGGCCGCCCAATTGGCGCCGTACAGGCTTCGCACCGACGTGAACTCAAAATCGTTTAACATCCGTTCCAGGCGCGGAAGAGTCTTATCGAGATTGTTATAGTGCCGGATTCGCTTCACAAACGGGAGGGCCACACGCGGCTGCCCGGGGTCCACTTCCCACGGATGCAGATAAAACATAACCGCCCTCCCCTGCGCGTTGCAGGTTCTCATCAGGTGGCGCGTAACGGCATACGGAAACTGGCGAAAGTAGCCGCCGCCGCTGCACGGCACGCGTTTGCCCGCCACCTCCGCCACGCTCATCGGCAGCTCCCACAGCCCTTCCGGCAACGCGTGAGGCTCCAGCCGGGCGTCGGGAACGCCGTAGTCGGGATGGAACCCGATGGGAAACATTGATGAATCGTAGCGAATGCCGCAATCGCGCAGAATGTCGAGCGACCACCGTGTCTTCCGGGTTACGGAAAATGACGGCGCGCGGAAGCCCCGGACGGGCGCGCTTGCCAGCCTTGTCAGTATTTCGAGTGAACGATTGAGATCGGTTCGAAACTCCTCCGGCGTCATCTTCGTGATCAAGCGGTGATAGTAGCCGTGCGAGGCGATTTCGTGCCCCCGCCGTTCCACTTCGCGAATCAGGTCCGGATGCCGTTCCGCTACCCAGCCCAACACAAAGAAAGTGCCCTGCACGTTGTGTTTCGAAAGCAAATCGAGAATCGCAAGCGTCGCCTGTTCCACCCGCGACTCGCGCGTCTCCCACTGTTCGCGTGGAATGGCCCCGTCAAAGTTATAAACACAAAACCACTCTTCCAGATCGATCGAGAATACGTTCTTCATCGCGCCCATACTGTTCGCCTACACGGTCTTATCGCTATCCAGGAACGTGAAGTTGCGCTGCTGCAACTCCGGAATGGCCCTTTCCAGCACGCCATTCTTGTCCCAGCAGTAGACCTGCAGCGTTACCGGCAGATAGCCGTACCGCCGCGCTTCGCGACAAGCCTCCTTCGAATAAAGCAGCGTCTCACAGAACTTCACACCGCGCCGGCGCATGGCCCGCCATAAAGCTGCATGATCCGCAAGGGATCCGGCGTTGACCGGCGTGAAGAGCCGGCCCACTCCGCCTACATCAGCGGCCCGTAGATCGCCGCTCTCAAACAGCGGCAGGTAGGTCCCGAGCACGGCGCTCTTACCGGCGCCGCTTCCGGCCTGCCTATCCCAGTTCTTGCCGTCCCACCGGTTGGCGATGCGGCCGCCTGACAACAGCCACTCCACTGGCAACGAAGCTGCGTTGTAGAGTCCCGAGCCCATCCGCAGGGCCGCCCGCTTCCATGGCTTCTCAATGCGGCTGCCGTAATCCTCAATCATGTGCGTCAAGTCCACTGGATGCACTCCACGCCAAAACCCGCCGAACGGTTTCCAGCGAAACACCTTGTACAGCCTCTCGGCGTCGGGGGTGATGCCCATTCCAAAGATTGACGGGTACCAGTGCAACACTTGGCGCACCAGCAGTCCGCCCGCTCCCGGCGCCGTGGGAAGGCTGGCCACCTGAAACATGTAGTACCAGTTCAGCGTCTCCCCGCCCATCTCGAGCTTCGCCGGCAGCAGAAAGCAGACGCATTGAAAAGCGCCGTCTTGTCCGCGCATCACGGCCAGTTCGACGCCCAGTCTCTGAAAGCCCAGGAACCGCTGGCGATTGTCGAGTTTTCGCTGATACGGGAACCGGGAATAGCAGACGGCCGACGCCGCTTCGAAATCGGCCACGGAGGGCTGACGGATGCGGTCAAGCTGCACCAAGTTCGCACCTCCGCGATTCGAGTGCGGTTCGCGCACGGGCCGACCGAGCCGCGACCGTCAAGGGGCGGCCGCTTGTGCCCTTCAGAGCCGCGACCGTCAGGGAGCGACCGGTTAGTGATGGGTGCTGTGCTGTCAACGGGCCGCTCCCTGACGAGCCGTGAAAAAATTGCGTCGGGCGATCCCGCGAAACGTCGGGACCTGCCAACCGGTCGCTCCCTCACGGTCGCGGCTCCGTTGGCGTGCGGGTAAGGAAGCGGAGGGGCCAGGCATCACCCGATGTACACGTAGCGCATGAACTGGAGCAACATGTCATTGCCATCCCAGAACCGGTTGAAGTTCAGCGCCTGGCCTACCGGCACAATGCGGTCAATACCGCGGCCGTTCAGTCGATGCGCGAAAGCCGTCAACTCCTCGCGCTCAAAGCCAAAGTAGCTCATCGTCTGATCGCGCCGCGCGATGAACGGGGCTAACTCGCCCAGCTCCCGCAGCCGGTATTGAAAGATCAGGCCTCCTCCGCAATGGTCGCGGCTCAACTGGCCGAAGCGGTCGACACCCAAAACAGTCAGCACGCCCAGGTCTTCATAGGTGGAGGCCCGGCCATCAATCGCCTCCTGGCAGGAGAAGGTGAAACGGTTCATCCGTGTCGCCGGCTGCACCTCGTACTGCTTGCGCTCCGCATGGTCCCGGACGCTCACCACGAAACTCGCTGAAGCCGCGCGCACATCCTGAAGACTTCCCTCCCAGAACACCAGATGCGGCGACGAACAAGCCATCTGGTCGAACCAGAACGTGTCGTTATAGAACTGCTCCGCCAGGCTCTGGCGATTCTCCATTGCCAGATAGCGCGCCGCCCGAATCACGGCAAAGGAATAACGGTCAGGAAACGTGAGTTCCCTGGCATGGGGCGGAAGCGGGATCTCCCGGATTGTCCGCACGCTGCGATCGCCGCCCCAGATCACGCGGATATCGGCTGCCGCGGAAATGGCCTGCGTAATCTCTCGTTCGTGGCCGTAACGCAGCATCACGGTTGAATAGCGCATCGCTTCCGGACTCGCGGCCAAGGTCTGGTTGAAGAGCCGGCAGAGAATATCCGTTTGCGCCGAGACGCGCGGCGAAAGACGGATCACGTTCTTGTTGCCGGCCAGCACGCTCAACAGCCACGAATAGACAAAGATAGTGTCCACGTTCGCCGGCGGAATGTGAAAGGCCACGCCCTGTGGCGCGAGCAACGCCTCCGGCCGCTGCGATGCAAGAAACGACTCTCGCAAACGCAACAGCTCCGCTTTGCGCATCCAGAAAGCCAGAGCCTGCAATTCGGGAAACTTGAGCGCCGCGGCGTCTTTGAAGATCGCCCGCGAAAATTGCGCGCAAAATTCCATTACCTCATCGCTGAACGGAGTGAGGGCCGGCCCCCGCTTCAGCCGGCCGAGCACATCGGCAAGCTCCACCGAGGCGGCCTCGGGAACCACCTGCTGGATCATGAGCCCGGCTTCGGCGGCTACCGTCATACCGGCACACTCTCGCGCTCCGCGCTCGCAATATTCCGCGATACCTCGGTGGCATGCACGTCACTGCAGCCCCGCAGCTCCGCCTTCGGCACGCGCCCGATTACGGAAAAATACTTGCCTTGCCGCCCACAGGTTGAATCGTCGATTCCTTCAATCACACCGAGATCCTCTGTCAGAATCGAATGGCCCGGATAGCTCAGGGGCAGCGCGCTCACCACTTGAATCAGGCCCGGCTTGCCGGCCGGTTGTTCGGCGAATGTGAGAGGGTCGCGAATGATAACGTCGGCAAAGTTCGGCGGATAGAGATACCCGTCCTCGCCCTCCAGATAAACGCTGCCCACCTGCTCCACCATGCCGTAAAAGTTGTAGATCCTGGTCAGCCCGCACGACTCGGCGAACCGCCGGCGGAACTCGGCGTTGCCGATCGAGATCTCCTGCAACTTCTTCCAGCCGCCGCTGTGAATCAAGATGCCGTTCGAAAGGTCGAAACCGCGCCCGTCAATCTGCTGGAAGAGATACTGCCACACCATAAACGTGAAGCCGAATATCAGGAAAGGCTTGCCGCCAAACTTCTGAAGAAAACCGCGCAATCCCTCCACGTCCAGCTTCATGTCGTCAGCAACGTGGCTCGCGGCCTGCGCTGGGGCCGCGTCGAGGAGCGCATAAAAATGTTGCCGTCCGAAGTTCGCCATGCCCAGCACGCCCGCCGCGCGGGCATTGAAACGCAGCCGGTCTTTGATCAGCGTCCCGCTTTCAATCATCACCATGGGCAGACGGTCCGGCCCCAGCACGTGCATCATGATGCGGCTCAGCGCGGTGGTCTGACGCCGGGCGGTCTCACGATCGATCGCAATCTGGCTCACCTGCTGGCCGGTGGTCCCGCTGGACGTCATCGTCTTGAAGACCTCTTCGTCCGGAACGCTTTGCAGGCGGTTTGTTTTAAACAAGCCCACCGGGACGTAGGGCGCCTCGGCGATGCTCCGCGCCACTCCGCCGCCGGGATAAATTACATCGAGCAATCGCGCGTACTCCGGGCACCGCGCCCGGTGATGCGCCGTGAGTTCGTTCAGCACCGGCGTCAGCGCAGCCTCCTTCTCCGCCTGAGACAGGGAGAACTGCGGCCGGGCAAGAAGATCGTCGAAGGTCATAGGCTCATCATTCGTCATCGATTCAGCAGGGACTGATAATCGATTTTCCCGCTTCCCTTGGTCGGCAGACGTTCCACCCGAACGAACTCGAAGGACCGGTAGTGGATTTGCAACTGGCTGGCCAGTTCGCGCCGGTACTGCTCAAACTGCGCCTCGTCACCATACTCGCAAAAGATCCGCAGTTTCTCGTCGCGGCTGACCACCGCCGTCGGTCCGTGCTTTCTCAACATGTCTTCCACTTCATCCAGATTGATGCGCAGCCCGAAGAGTTTAGCGTCGCGCTTGGCCCGGCCTGCCATGAAAATGAACCCGTCCGCGTCGATCGACGCCATGTCGCCGGTGCGCAGCCGGCCGCCGAGCAAGTCGCCCAGGGCCAGATCCTGGCGGCTCGTGGCATAACCCATCATCACGTTCGGTCCGATGTACACAAGTTCGCCCGGCGAACCTAAGGGAACTTCGTCGCCGTTCTCATCTTCTATACGGATCGCGCCGCCTGGAATCGCACGGCCGGCCGAGCCCAATTTCTCCGGCAGCGCTTCACTCGGCAGGATGGCGATGCGCGCCGTGGCTTCCGTTTGCCCGTACATCACGAAGAACCGGCCGCCGCGCGCCCGCATCTGTTCAGAAAATCTTGCCACCAGATCGCTGTTCAGCTTTCCGCCTGCCTGCGTCAGCGTGTGCAGCGACGGCACGTTCAGCCCGTCCAGACCGAGCCGGTTCAGAATTTGATAGGAGTATGGCACGCCGGCAAAAGAAGTGCATTCCAGTTCGCGCACGGCTTTCCAGAAGGTGGGCGCTGTTAATCCGTCATCCGTCAATACAAGACTCGCCCCGCGCTGCAGATGCGTGTTGAGAACGCTCAACCCATAGGAGTAATGGATGGGCAAGCTGGTGATTGCGCGGTCATCAGGGTGAATCGCGAGCGCCTCGGCAATCGACGTTGCATTGGCCTCAATGTTGCCGCGCGTCAACCGCACGAACTTAGGACTGCCCGTGCTGCCTGACGTGGAGAGCATCAACGCCAAATGGGCGTGCGGTGTCTCGCGAAGGCCGCAGTGTGTTCGCCACAACGAATCGGACAGCAACTCGCCGCCCGGCTGCAGTGACGAACTTGCAATGAGATCCGGCCCGTAGGGCGAAAGTAAATGCTCCTTCAGTTCCGGCTTCAACGAATCGTCGAGCATGGCCACGGGCTGGCCCGCTTCGAGCGCCGCCAGATAGACACGGATGGATCGAACGTCATTACGGCAAAAGTTGAAGAGAAGAGACTTCGGCTGAGCCGCGAGAATAGCCGCCAGTTCGCGGACGCTGGCCGCTAGCTCGGCGTAGGTCCACCAGCGCGCCTCGTGAGGGTCGTAAAGCGCCAGCCGGCCGGCGAATTGGTCAAGCGTAAAGATCAAAGTAATTCCCTGAGTATCTCGGCGAAACAAGCGGCGGCTTTTCTATAATTGGGTCGCATAACTAAATCATAGCTAAGGGCTGCGCCCTCGAAATACCGGGGTCCATCGTTCAAGCACGCCCGTCCTTCTGAACCGCGCGCGTAGCAAGCGGAACGTGATCCAGCGGAACTGCCCCACGACGAGCACAGAGCGACAGCGTTGTCGACACCAGTGCCGGCTTACATGCGAAGGGAAATACGACCAGCCGTGGTCCGCTTGCTGAGCGCTCGGTTCATAAGAGTAAGCTACGTGGCAACGTTACGCGTACGTTACACAATCTTAAGCTGACTCAGGCGTTGAGATCTACTCCATGCTTCGACACGATCTCTTTTGCTTTTGCAAAGCTGCTCATGTCAATCACGTCTTCGGTGGCAAACATGATGTCGAAGGTGGACTCAATCTCAGCCACCAGGTTCATGTGGGCCACCGAATCCCAGCCAGGCGTCACGCCATAGGCCAGGGCGTCAAAATCAGAAGTGGCGGAGATGCCCAGGGATTGGACAAAGGCATTCTTCAGGCGATCGATTCCAGTCATAAATATATGAATCTTGAGGATGCTGACCTATTTGGCATATGTCAGTGGAACGATCAGCACCACTCTGATTCTATCGCATTACCGAGCCCTAACCCGGTGATACACGATTTGGAGTTTTCTGCATGTTCAGCCACGGACTTAAAGTCCGTGCCACCATGCAAAATCAGGAAATTGCGGTATCCCAGTCTCTCCCGCTTACAACGAAAACTCGAGTCCGGCGATCGGACCCTTCTGCGTCAGATCGAGGCCGATTCGATTGGACGAACGCGTGATGATCAAGCGAGACCCCAACTGGTAGCCAAAGTTGAGGCTGAGATGTTTGTTCAGCTTGATTCCTAAGTTGCCGGCCCCGGACACCAGGTTGCCGTATTGGCCGAAATCCATGCCGCAGGCATTTCCCTCAATGAAGACCCAAGGAGAGTTCGTCAGGTACAACCGGAATTCGGGTCCCACGAGGGGGATTGGGACCAGCAGCGAGTCGCTGGCGCCCACTGTCTTCTGGATGCCGTCCACTTGCCCGGCCGCTGTTATTCTCGCTGACAGTCGAAGCAGATCGGCCTGAGCCGCAAGGCCCAGGTGGCCGCGTCTTCGCCGGAGAATGTCGTACTGGTAGCCGGGGGCAACCAGCAAAGCATGAAGATCGCTGTTTGAGACGAGTCCAACGTTGAACTGCTGCCCGCGGAACGTGAAGGTTTGGTTAAGCGTCGCTTGCGGCGAGGCCCAGTACGGCACCACCGCGACGTAGAAGTGGCTTCTGTGGGTGAACTTCAAGTCCAGCTTCCCGGCGGTCGTCGAGAGCGTCTTAAAACCCAGACCCCTTTGAAAGTCGATGGCGATGTCGTTGGCGCCGTCTCCAATCACCGATCCCGCGGTGTCCAGGGAGAAGAAAAAGGCGTCCAGCCGGATCTTATAATTGTCCAACTCCTCATATTGCTGAGCGCACAGCACTTGGGGAAGAGCCAGAAGGAATAAGCCTAGGATTACGGTCCATACAGGCCGGGGCAAATGATGAGAAAGCTTCATTTTGTCGTCTTCGCCGCTACAGCACCCAAACCGCTTTTTGTAAGGGCGGCGAGTACTGAACGTGAGAGACTATCGGCCTCGGTCGCCACTGAGACGAGGCCGGATTGATCCGAGCGGACCCCGCGTTGATCCTACTGCTCGCCCGCCAGCGACTGAAGATACGCGGCCGCTGCGGGATCTCCTTCCGCCGGCGCCCATGCAGCGAAATCCTTATCGGTGGCGGGCTTCCACGGGCCAGGCTTGACTTCGAAGCAGACGACTCGCGGGCTCCGGGCCACGATCGTGTGCCAGATACCGGGCGGAAGATCGACCCCCCACAGATGATCTCCAGAACCGCCGACGCCCAGCCGGTAGCGGGTCGTCTCCTTGCCTTGATCGTCGAAGAGAATCACATCGGCGGCCCCCTCTAAAACGAGGAACGACTCGGCTTTGGGAGGAGTGGTGTGGCGGTGGGGCCGCACATAGGTTCCGGCCAAGAGAATATTCAGAAAGCGATGCGGATTATCGTCGGGGCCGGTATGGAAATTATGGTTCATGCGGCGCCTGGGAGAAGCCGCCGCCCGCTCCGCCACCGAATCGAACAGACTTTTGGAAATAAGACCGATGTTGGGCACGACTCGATTTTACAGAGCTGAATGCCGGCCCAGGATCGCCCAACCGGAAAACAGTCTCGCCACCCGGTTATATGCTAAGGAAGATCCACTCTGACAGGCACGCCGTATCCAGCCGCATTACTCGTGTTTTTGTTCGGAGAACTGGCGCCGCACGGGCCTGCGCGCTGTGGTGAACGTCGCCTAATGGGACACGGCCGCTGCTCTAAGACTTTGAAACTAATCGGCACATTGGCGTTGCTGGGCATTGCTCAATCTGCTTGGGCAGCGGCGGCGATCCCATACAGCGGGTCCGTTCGCGCCGCGGATCAGTTCGTGCCGGGCGCCACAATTACCGCCACGCAGGGTACTTCGAAGGTGGTGGGTTATACCGATGAATCCGGCCATTACTCATTGCAGTTGGGACCGGGGGCCTGGGATGTGCAAGTGGAGATGTTCGGTTTCACTCCAGTACATGAAGCAGTAACTGTGCCCGAAAAACCAATCACTGACAAGCCCCTGCATAAGGACTGGACGCTTGAGATGCCGCGCATCGGCGAATCGGCCGCCGCGCCGAAGCCGGCAGGCACAAAGACCAACCAGGCAAACGCCTCCCGGTCCAATCGTCAGCGCGGACAGGGACAGGGCGACCGTCCGGCCTGGAACCGGAACGGTCCAAACAACACCAATGCCAACGGCGCCAATACTGCAAACCCTCAAGGGCAACGTCCCGGCTTCCAAAGCGCGCAGG
Source organism: Acidobacteriaceae bacterium (assembly GCA_903970405.1). Lineage (GTDB taxonomy): Bacteria > Acidobacteriota > Terriglobia > Bryobacterales > Bryobacteraceae > CAJCIT01. Next base: position 30,877 of record CAJCIT010000222.1, read on the forward strand.
TGCGGACCGCCGACAATGGAGACCAGGCTCTGGCCCAGGCCGCAGCCGACTCTGCCGCTCCTGGCTTGAGCGACGACGCGGACTCCGCGTTGGTAGTGAACGGCAGTACCAGCGGTGGACTCGCGCAGTCGAGTGACGACGAATCCAGACGCCAGCGCATGATGAACGGCCCGGGGAATGGCGGTGGGCCCGGCGGCGGTAACGGGCTCGGGGTGAGTTCAACGCTTGGAGTTCCCCCCGGCATGAGCGCGCCAGGGTCGGACAGTCTGGGCTTGGGCGGGCTGGGAACCAGCGCCATCAACGGGGGCTTTGGACCGGGCAACGGTCCTGGAGGTGGCTTCGGTGGGCCCGGCGGCGGCGGTCCCGGGGGTGGCGGCCCTGGGGGCGGCGGAGGATTCGGAGGAGGCGGTCGCGGAGGGGGAGGCGGCGGTGGACGCGGCGGCCAAGGCGCCGGCAACAATCGCCGGGGACCTTATAACGGCCAATACGCCAGCTTCGGAAACAGGCGCCGCAACCAGCAGCAGCTTTCGGGCTCTCTCTTCGTCACGGGCGAAACCTCCGCTCTGGACGCAGCCCCCTTTGCGTTGAACGGGAG